>JASIAO010000028.1 GCA_030041955.1 Acidobacteriaceae bacterium
CTCTTCGGTGCTACGCCCGTGCATCCGGGCGAGTTGCTCAGCGTGATGGCGCTCGACCAGCTCGACAAGATAGGCGTGCGCGCCCGTCAGCTTCTCAATACCAACCGCGCGGCCCTGAACGCGTTCTTCGCTGACCGCAGCGATCTCGATGGATTCCGCGGTCCCTGGGGCACGGTGAGTTTTCCGCGCCTCAGGAACGGCTCCGTCGATGAGTTTTGCGAGTTCCTGCGCGCCCGCTATGAAACCAGCGTCGTACCCGGAAGATTCTTCGAGATGCCGGATCATTTGCGCATCGGCATCGGCGGAGATCCTGCCATGACAGCGGAGGCGCTCAAACGTCTGGCCGCAGCTCTCGACGAATGGGGAACAGCCCGCTCATGACCCAGGCATCCCGCGTCCGCATCGGAATTGACTGGGGCGGTACGAAGATCGAGGCGCTGGCCATGGACGCAGATGGCCGCGAACTGCGCCGCGTCCGCATTCCCACGCCGCAGCACGACTACGAAGGTTGCATCCGCGCCGCCGCGGAACTGGTCGCATCTATCGAGCGCGAGGTCGGTCCCACCGGTCCCATCGGCGTCGGCATTCCCGGCACGATTGTGCCCGACACCGGCCTTGTGAAGAATGCCAACTCGACATGGCTCAATGGCCGTCCCCTCCAGAAAGACTTGTCCGCCGCGCTCCATCGCGATGTCCTGTGTGTGAACGACGCCAACTGCCTCGCCGTTTCTGAAGCCGTCGATGGCGCAGCCATAGGCCATGCCGTCGTGTTCGCGGCCATTCTCGGAACCGGCTGCGGCGCGGGCATTGCAATCCACGGCCGCATGCACATCGGTCCCAATGGTCTGGCCGGGGAGTGGGGACATAATCCGCTGCCCTGGCAGCGCACCGAAGAGTATCCAGGTGACCCGTGCTATTGCGGTCAGCGCGGCTGTATTGAGCGGTGGCTCTCCGGCCCCGCGCTCGAAGAGGATTATCGCCGCGCCTCGGGCTCCGCACTTCCTGGCTCCGAAATCGTGGCCAGAGCCGACGAGGGCGAGCCGAAGGCGGTGGCCGCGCTGGAACGCTACGAGGACCGCCTCGCTCGAGCCCTTGCCCATGTCGTCAATCTGCTCGATCCCGACATCATCGTGCTGGGCGGCGGTCTCTCCCGCATCGATCGCCTCTATCGCAACGTGCCGCCAAAAATCGCCAACTGGGCATTTGGTAAGATGGCGACTACCCAGGTCGTCCCGGCAAAGCATGGCGACTCCAGCGGCGTCCGCGGCGCAGCCCGTCTGTGGCCTTGAGGCGGAGAGAACTGGTAACCCCGGGAAGATTCGAACTTGAGGCGATTTGCGGGCGTGAGCGCAGCGAGTCGAGTACCTAATCCGCAAAATCTCAACAAAAGGTGACCTTCCCGTATACGGAGGGTTCTCCTCACGGCGGTACAATCACTGCCTATGGATTACACAGAGGTGTATTTCAGGCGATTGCAAGGCCTGGAGAACAGAGAGAATTTCCTTGAACAGGAGATGCTCCATTAGACCTTGATCATCTCCAAGCGAGAACCGCATTTTTTGACAAGATCGCTGTCCTTGCCGCAGGTTCGATCGCAGTGGGCGTTACATTCCTGACCTCGGAATACGAGCATGAATACCTCCGCCAACCAATCCATCACGCGTCGCTGTGGCTCGTCACGGCAATGGTGTCTCTGCTGGTCTCAATGATCGGTTGCGTCATTCACAATTGGCTGGTTTCCCGTGCTGTATCACGTCTTTCCGATCAAGTGACCAGCACGTTCGAGGGAGTACGGGAATATGCGGAATGGTATAGACGTAACCCGCGCATCGAGGCTCCGCCACCTGATAGTGCAATTCTGGAAAAAGTAAAGTCCCTGATGGGCGAAGCTGATAATCACTTCAAAGCAAGGCGTCGCCTAGTTGCAACGACAAATCGGATCGGCGTTTGCGCAATTGCCGTTCTCATAATCGGCTACAGCGTCGGCCTAGCTTCTGTCGTGGACGTTATCGCAGGAGCCAGGTGATGGGAGCCGGTCAGCCTGGTCCGGCAGGTTGCTTACGCCCACTGCCACCGCTAGTGGCGCTTGCCGAACCTGATGCCCGCGCGATCGTGCAAGTTCTTGAATCTGGTGACCCCGGGAAGACTCGAACTTCCGACACGCAGTTTAGGAAACTGCTGCTCTATCCACCTGAGCTACGGGGCCACGTTTAGAATCAACAGATTAGAGGAGATGGTGCGATTTTCCAACCCGCTTTAACCCACCGTGATAAATCCTACTATGCAAGAGCCGAGGATCGATGAATGAAGATACGCCGGACACGGTATCAACAGGGTAGCATTCGTTGTGTTCCCGGAGCCGCACGGATTTGCATGGGAAGTCCGTTTCAGCGAAATGCTGGGCCGCGATCGTAAGCACAGATCCCTGTTCTTTTCGAGCGCGGATTATCCGACGGAGGCCTCGGTTCGCGAAGCAATTCAGCAAACCGTCGTTCTTCAGAACCGAAAGACGGAACGATTAAAAGTCGACGTCACTTTTGGGGCGATCTGCACTCTATCGCAACGAACATCTGCCGACACTCCGGCATTCAACTGAAGACACAAACCAGTACCTGCTGCGCGACTACATCGAGCCCAATGGTCGCATGAACGCGTGCGAGGTGTCACTCCTCTGGCTGTCACGGGATGGATTCGCGACCTCCGTGCGCTCTCCAATCCCTCTCGCTCGTTATCGCCAACTTTGAAGGCCAGCATCAGATCCATCATGCGGCGGTGTTTCGAGCTGGCGGCGCTACATGGCTACGGAAGATCCATTCCTCCGGACATGCGCGCCGGACATCATGCGGTCGTGGCGGAACTGATTCCGCGTTCCATGAGAATCAGGAAGAAGAAATGAGGCGGTGGAAGAAGTCCACCGCCCCTGTGCATAAAGGCGAACCTGGGCCGCCTGGCGCATCCACACATCGAGACTGGTCCGTGAAAACCTCCACAACCAGCCAATCCGATGCGCGGGCACGCTTCCCTTCATCGCCTGGAGCCTCAGCGTTTTAGGATGGCAACGAAGATAGGCCGCCGCTTCGAAGAGAGTGATTATAGGAGTCATCTTGACAGAGAGTGACACGAGTCCTAGCTTAAGAAGCGGTAACGTTCACGTTCCTGCATCGAACGCGATCCTCGAGGCTCAGTTCGCCCACCTGACTATACAGGAGTTTCTTCTCCGATGAAGCTAACAGCACTGGATGGTACCGGAACTCACAGGGAGGCGACCGGCCTGGAGCAGGCAATCCGGCTGGAGTTGCCCGATGCGCCTGGGACGGAAGTCGGCCCGGTGAAGGTCTGGGAGCAGCCGGTGGTCCTGCGGACTTACCTGCCAGCCGTGCCCGACCGAAATCCTCTTTTCCTGGAGAAGCGGGTTTATCAGGGCAGCAGCGGGCGAGTGTATCCCTTGCCGGTCATCGACCGGATCGATACCCATGGGCAGGATCGCGCGTGGAAAGCGGTCCACCTGGAAAACGAATTCATTCGAGTGATGATTTTGCCGGAGATCGGGGGGCGGATTCACGTCGGGTTCGACAAAATCAATCAATACGATTTCTTCTATCGGCAGAATGTGATCAAGCCGGCGCTGGTAGGGCTGGCAGGTCCATGGATCTCAGGCGGAATTGAATTCAACTGGCCACAGCATCATCGGCCCACAACGTTTATGCCGACCGAGGTCGCGATCGAGCGCGAGGCGGACGGCACGGCGATTGTGTGGTGCAGCGATTACGATCCGATGACCCGGCTCAAGGGTATGCACGGGATTTGCCTGCGTCCGCACAAAGCTTATCTGGAGTTGCGGGTGCGGCTGTACAACGGCACCGACGACACGCACACGTTTCTGTGGTGGGCCAATGCGGCCACTCATGTTCATGAAAAGTATCAGTCGTTCTTTCCAAAGGATGCGAGGTTCGTCGCCGATCATGCCAGACGCGCGATGACGGAGTTTCCGCTGAGCCAGGGAACTTACTATGGCGTCAACTACGGCGAGCGCGCACGAGAGGGAGTGCCCGAGGATGAGAAGCCGTCGCAGTTTGTCCCGGACGGCTCGTATCCGGCAAACGATCTCAGCTGGTACGCAAATATTCCGGTGCCCACGAGTTACATGATCGTCGGCTCGCGCGGGGATTTTTTCGGCGGCTACGATCATCGCCGCGATGCGGGGGTGGTGCAGTTGGCCAATCACCATATTGCACCGGGTAAAAAGCAATGGACGTGGGGAAATCATGAATTCGGGTACGCGTGGGATCGGAGTCTGACCGATTCCGACGGTCCGTATGTCGAGTTGATGGCCGGCGTGTACACGGATAACCAGCCGGACTTTTCGTTTCTCGCGCCGGGTGAGACGAAATCTTTTCGCCAGTGGTGGTATCCAATCCGCCAGATCGGTGTGCCCGACGCCGCCAATCTGAATGGAGCGCTGCGCGTCGAGCGAGCAGGAGAGCAGATGGCGGTCCACGTGCTGGTGACCAGCGCCCGGCCGGGGAGCCGGATACGGCTGCTGGTCCACGGCAGGGAGCACGCGCGCTGGGAGGGAGATCTGGTTCCAGAGGCTCCGCTGCACCACACGTTTCCGGCGACCGCGGGATACGATGGGTCTCACAATCGCGAGTTAGTGGTTCTTTTGGAACAGGAGGGGCACGAACTGCTTCGTTACGCTCCGGCAGAGATCGTGGCTGTGGAAGCGCCGGAGGTGGCCACCGAGCCTCTGCCGCCCGAGGAGACGAAGAGCAACGACGAGTTGTACCTGATCGGCGTGCATCTGGAGCAGTATCGGCATCCGACGCGCAGTCCGGATGCCTACTGGCGCGAAGCTGTGCGCCGGGACCCGGGGGACAGCCGGTCGCAACATGCGCTGGGGAAGTGGCATCTGCGGCGCGGCGAACTTGCTGCGGCGCAGGAGCATCTTCGCCTGGCCCTCGCGCGATTAACGAAACGTAACTCGAATCCTCCCGATGGCGAGCCTTCGTACAACCTGGGACGAACGCTGGCGTATCAGGAGCGGTTCGAAGAAGCGTATGCCGCGTATTACAAATGCACGTGGAATGCGGCGTGGTGCGGGCCGGGCTATCTGCGACTGGCCGAGATCGATTGCCGGCGTCAAGCGTGGGAGACGGCTCTGGAGCATGTGGAGTATTCGGTGCGGGCGGGAAGCGACAATCTGCAGGCGCGCAATCTGAAGACCATTGTGTTGCGCCGGCTGGGACGTACGGGCGAGGCGGACGAGCTGCTGCGCGCGACTCGAGGACTCGATCCGCTGGACGCGCTGAGTCGTTTTCTCGAATCCGGCGAAGCGCCCGCTCGCGGGCAGGAGCGGCTCGATCTGGGCTTTTTCTTCCTGCGCTGTGGTTTGCTGAAGGAGGCGCTGCGCGTTGGCGACCCGCCCGCGATCGGTTCCCACGACGGCTCGGGCACAATGCTGCTCTACCTGAGAGCGCATGTGCTGCACCATCTCGGACGCGAGGAGGAGAGCGCCAGCGCCTGGGATGAGGCGGCAACCAGCGATGCGGATTATGTGTTCCCCAGCCGAATCGAGGAGATGTTGCTGCTGGAGGAGGCGATCCGTACCAATCCGCAGGATGCGCGTGCGCCGTATTATCTCGGCAATCTGCTGTATGATCGCAAGCGGCACGAGGAAGGCATTGCGATGTGGGAGCGGGCGACGCAACTCGATCCTGCCTTTCCCACGGCTTGGCGCAATCTGGGTATTGGGTATTACAACGTGCGGCACGATGCACAAGGGGCGGCCGACGCTTTCGCGCGGGCGCGCATGCTGGATCCGGAGGATGCCCGCATTCTGTACGAGCAGGATCAGCTGGCGAAGCGTACGGGCGGGATGCCGGTGCGGCGGCTCGCCGCGCTCGCGGCGAATCTCCGGCTGGTTGAGCAGCGCGACGACCTCTCAGTTGAGCTGGCCACTTTATATAACGATGTGGGGCAGCCGGAGCAGGCTCTTTCGGTCCTGATGTCTCGTCCGTTTCAGCCGTGGGAAGGCGGAGAAGGCAGCGTGCTTGCGCAGTTTGTCCGCGCCAGCGTGCTGCTGTCGGAGTGCGCGCTCAGGAACGGGGACGCTCTCGCTGCACTCCATCACCTGCATTCCGCACGAAATCCGCCGGAAACTCTGGGCGAGGCACACCATCTGCTGGTGAACCTGAGTGTTCTCGATTACTGGATAGGCGCGGCATACCAGCAA
>JASIAO010000259.1 GCA_030041955.1 Acidobacteriaceae bacterium
CAGGGCTCCGGCGGAGGCAGCGGCTTCGGCAGTGGCAATGGCGGCGGCATCGGCTCCGGCAACGGTAACGGCATCGGACCCGGCGAAGGCGGCGGCTACGGCGGCGGCGTTATGCACCCCGGCGGCGGAGTCTCCGAGCCAGTCCTGCTCTACGCTCCCGATCCCGAATTCTCCGACGAAGCTCGCCGCGCGAAATATCAGGGCGTCTGCGTCGTGGGTTTGATCGTCGATGCGCAGGGCAATCCCCAGCAGGTCCACATCGTTCGCCCGCTGGGCATGGGCCTCGACGAGAAAGCCATGGAAGCCGTCCGCCAGTACAAATTCAAGGCCGCTGTTTACCACGGCCATCCGGTCCCCGTGGAGATCAACATCGAGGTCAACTTCCGCATCTACTGACCCGGTCTGATCTTGCCCTCGGAATACCACGGCCCCCGCGATTCGCTCACCGGGGGCCTTTTTCGTGCCCTGTGCGGGCAGACGAGAAAGAATTTTAGCCAGCGATCGATATTCCCGGTTTGCCGGTGAACCAACCCCAACGCAGTATGGATGAGCGAATTGGCGATTACGCGCTTAGCGAGAAGTTGGATGATTCACGCGCGAACAGCGTCTGCGCAGGCTCCCTGAACACTCTGCGAGCAATGGAAGTCACAAATAAGGACCGTCAGGTCGTCGTTTTGAGAGGCAGACCAGGAATGGATCGCACTCAGGATTTGATCGGCAGCTTGCTCCGGAGACAGATCGCCCGAGTGCACGAGCGCCGACTCAAGGCGTGGCAGCCCAAATTCGGCACCGTCCTGATTCATCGCTTCAAGGAGTCCATCGGTATAGAGCAGGAGGCGGTCGCCCGGCGCAAGCGGCTCAACGCACGTGGTGTAAGTCGCGAACGAAAAGGCGGCGAGCATCAGTCCGTTTTCTTCAATCGGTACCACAGTCCCCTTCCTCAGCAGCAGCATCGGAGGATGGGCAGCGGCGCTGTAGGACAGCGTACCAGACTCGGCGTTGAGATAAAGATAGGCGGCGGTGACAAATTGGTTCTGTGTCTGGCCGCAGAGAACCGCATTCACACCGGCCAGAAAAGCCGCTGGATCGGAGGCGTGGGCATGCTGCGAAACAGCAGCCAGCTTGACCATCGACGCGATGAGCGCCGCCGGAATCCCGTGCCCCGCCACGTCGGCGATCAGAAGTCCGGCCTGACTCTCGCTGACAATCGGGAAGTCGTAAAAGTCTCCGGCAACAGAGGTCATCGGAACATAACGCGCAGCCACTCGGAAGCAGGGAGAATCCGGATACGCGGAGGGGAGAATTGCCATCTGAATCTCGCGGGCTATGCGGAGTTCCTTCTGAATTTCGGCAAATTGCTCATCGCGGCGCAGCGCACGCCGGGCCGCAACGTATCCAAGAGCCACAAGAAATACCGAAAAGCCAATCGGCTCCACGCGCGGATAGAAACCAAGGAAATCGCTGAAGTTGTCGAACACGGCGAGCCCAACAAAGATCGTGAGCGCCGCCCGGGTCACCCTAAAGTCCCGATCTGCGCCTCGGCTCCGGAACAGGTACACCAGTAACGCGGACAGCGAGACGATCACTATGGCGCTGTTGGCGTGATCGATCCAGGTCTTCGGACCCGTAATGAGTGTCAGGGTAAAGAGACCAGCGAAGAAGACAGAAAGAGCAATGGCTATTCTGCGTCCGAACGGGCCCAGAAAGCCTCCGACATCGAAGAAGAAAACGACCGGAACAGGAACCAGATAGTTGATGGCTGCCTGCAGGGTTCGAAAGCCCGCGACGTGGGAAAGCACGAGGCCCAGAATAGCGAGTTGAAGCCACAGGCGCATTCCATAAAGTGCGGAGAAGCCGGCCAGCCACAAAAGCATGACGTTGAACCGGCGGCCCAAAAATGCGAAGGCCGCGGAAATCAATCCTGCGGTAACGAAGGCACTCCCCAGAAAGAGATATGGCGCATCGTGGGTGAAGGCCTCTGCAATCCGGGACGCATTGAGTGGAGAGATGCCCATTTGTACGCAGAAGAACGGCGGTCCTTTCTATCGACCGATTTGCCCGGTCAACACTGTGATCATGAGGAATTGGGCACCGCTGCCGCAAGCATGTTCCTGATGGCGTGAACCGCAGCGGAGGGGTTGCCTACCCGTGGGATCTCACTGGCTGGATTTCGAATGATGCGAACAGCCCAAAGCGCTCATCGAGGAGTTGTGGGCGTAAAGTCCGCAACCCGGAAATCTCACCCCACACCTTCCTCGCCGCAAATCCCCAGGCTGTTCCTCCGTCCCCGACTGCCGGAAACTACCCCCGCACCCCCTCCACCACCGCATCGTGAAACGCAGGACGCACCGCCTTGATCCCCTGGCTCGACCGGTCCGGCCACGTACGATTCGTCAGCAGCGCCACCGCCAGATCCTGCTCCGGATCGATCCAGATCGACGTGCCCGCATATCCCAGGTGCCCAATCGACCGCGGCCCGAAATACTTCCCCGACGACGACTCGCCCGTCGGCACGTCCCATCCCAGCGCGCGCCCGCCTTCCTGCCGCGTGGTAAACAGCTCCACCGTCTCCGGCCGAAAAAGCTGCTCGCCGCTCGCCGTCCTGCCCCGGTTCAGCACGCATTCCGCGAATCGCAGCACATCGCGCACATTCGCAAATACCCCCGCATGTCCCGCGACGCCGTGCATCGCCCACGCGTTTTCATCCTGCACTTCGCCCTGGATCACCCGCCGGCGAAATTCCCTGTCCTCTTCCGTCGGCGGAATCGCGCTGCGCTCTCCAGGCTGCGGGCAGAACCACGCCGTCTCCATCCCCAGCGGCGCAAAAATCTCGCGCGCGCAAAACCGATCCAGCGCCTCCCCGCTCAGCACCTCGATCGCCTTGCCCAGCAGCAGAAACCCGGGGTCCGAATACTCTGTTCTCGTACCCGGCCGCGCCTCCAGCGGGAGTTCCAGCGCCGCGCGCAGCAACGCCTGGGGCGTTGCGTTATCTCTGAACAGCGGCACGTATCCGGGCAGCCCCGACGAGTGCGCCAGCAGCATGCGCAGGGTCACGCGCTCCTTGCCCGAGCCATGCTCCATCCCCACCACAAATCCAGGCAGGATGTCTCCCAGCCGCGCATCCATCTCCAGCCGGCCCCGATCCACCAGCAGCATTGCCGCCGACGTCGTCGCCAGCACCTTCGTCACGCTCGCCAGGTCGAAGACGGTCTCCGGCTCGACCGCGGGCGATGTCTCCTCATACGTGAATCGCCCCACCGCGTCCAGCGCCACAACCTCGCCGCGATGCAGCACCCCCCACGCTGCGCACGGAAATGCGTGCTCCTCGATGCCGCGCTCCAGCACGGCTCTCGCGGCTTCCAGCCGTCCGCCGCCAGTCCGTTGCGTCTCGTGAACCTGCGCCGTCGCCATGGTGACAGGGTACCGCGACCCTACGCCACGCGGCTGTATCCGCCGTCACTTCCTGCCAATAAAATGGGGGCAGCCTTTGTCGGCTGCCCCCGTAAACGGTAATCCGTAAACCCGGTCTCACTTGTCCGTCTGATCGTAGAAGCCGTCCAGGTCGTGTACGAACATCTTCAGCGCGTCCACGTTCAGATAAACCATGTGGCCCGACGGGTAGTACCCAAACTCCACATTCTTCGCCAGCTGCGGGGTCAGCATCATGTGGTTCAGGTCGTATTCCGTGATGGCGAACGGCGTCGCCAGGTCAAAGTACCCGTTCGCCGAAAAGACCTTCATCTTCGGGTCTTTCCGCATCGCGTCCGCCAGGTCGCCGGCCAGATAGGGCGATCCGCCCCGTCCGCCGCCGCCGAAGAACCGCATTCCCGGCATCCGGTGCTGCATATCCCACGGCACTTCCGATTCCGTCGACACATGATAGGTGTCCGTCGTCTCGTATTTCAGATCGTTCACCAGATAGTTGTGAAACGCCGAGACGAATGCGCCCGCGATCCCCGTGTCCGACGGATCGTATCCCGGGAACTCGCCCGCGTTATCCAGGTCCGTCCCTTCAAAGCGAGCGTCGTAGCGGCCGAGAATGTCGCCGTCATCCCGCAGCAGTTCCTTGCGGAAACGCGACGGATTGATGCGCAGGTTCGCGTCTTTCACGTACTGCACGCTCAGTCCCGTGTACTGTGCCACCTTAGCCGCAACCGCGTTGAACTCCTCCGGCGGGATCTGATCGCCCAGCCGCAGCGCCGTGGCATATTCGCCCCGCGCATACTGCCGCACCTCCTCCACATACGCCTTCAGATCCGGCGGCTTGTTCTGGAGCTTGTTGTGGTACCACGCAATCGCCGCATAGGAAGGCAGAGTGCCGATATAGTCCTCGTCCAGTCCGGGCGCGCCGTCGTTGAAGTTCAGGATCGACGACAGCAGGATGACCCCGTTCAACGAGATTCCGTCATTCTGCAGCGCGTCCGCCAAACCCGCCGAGCGCGGCGTACCGTACGATTCGCCAAACAGATACTTGGGCGAGTTCCACCGCCCGTTCACCGTCACGTAGCGGATCACAAACTTGTCGAACGCCTTGATGTCCTGATCGACGCCGCGAAAGTCTTTGTCCGTCCCCTTGCCGACCGCCTTTGAGAAGCCGGTCAGCGGCGCATCCACGAACACCAGATCCGTCTTGTCCAGCAGGCTGTACTGGTTCGACACCACATGGTACGGCGCCGGCCCAGTCGCCTCGGGGCTGTCCGTCACCACCCGCACCGGACCCACTGACCCCATGTGCAGCCAGATCGTCGCCGACCCCGGCCCGCCGTTGTACAGGAAGGTTACGGGCCGCGTGTTCGGGTCCGCGCCGTCCAGCGTGTATGCCACATAAAAAATGCTGCCGTAGGGGTGATCGTCTTCGCCGTCGCGGATCAGCAGCGTCCCTGCTGTCGCGGTGTAGTGCAGTTGCTGCCCGTTCAGCGTCATATCGTGATGCGTGACCGAGCTTTTTTCCGGCGGAATCGGCGCTTCATTCTTGCTGGCGTCGCCCGGGTGTTGTTGTTGTTGATCGTCGGGACGCCGCTGCTCCTGTCCGCGAACCGTTTGCATGGCACAAACAAACAGCGCCCCCACGGCGAGGGCGCACATCCTGCGTTGGAACTGGCTCAACTCGACCTCCAAGAGTCGACAGAGGAACCCAGCGTTACAACAGCCGAGCGGATTCTGCCGTTGATTTCGCGATCCAGTCTGCTTGACTTCGGGAGCTATTGTCCAGCCCCCGCCGCGATACGGCACGGTGTTTCCGGTGATGACGCCGGCTTACTGCTCCTCGCCTGCAAGCTGCCCGGCAAGTCCGGCTTCGTCGGCAGGAAGGACCGATCCCTTCCTGATCACGGTCTCATACGCATCCAGCAATACCCTGCGCGACAGCCCCCAGTGGAAGGAGCTGCGCAGGCGCTCCGCAGCTATCCCGCCCAGTTCGCGCCGGCACGCGGGATCGTCGATGACCCTGAGAATCGCGTCTCCATAGAGGGCGGGGTCATCGTGCTCCACGAAAATACCGGCCGGCCCCAGCGTCCGCCGCGATTCCAGCAAATCGAAGCAAATCGTGACTTTGCCGTAGCTCATGTAATCGGTCAGCTTGATGAACGACGACCGCTGATTGAAATCTTCCGGCTGTTCCGGCGACAGACAGACATCCGCCGTTGCCAGATAGCTGTGAAAGTCCGCTCCCTTAACCCATCCGCAAAATCGAACGAACGCCTCGACACCCAGGCTGCGCGTCAGCTCCTGCAATCCCCTTACGGAGGCTCCCTCCCCCAGGATGGCAAATTTGATATCTGTTCGACCGCGGATATGCGCGATGTGATGGACAGCTCTAACGACGCGATCGACCCCATCCTGAGGAGAGATGTGGCCGGCATAGACTGCGAGGTACTTCGCCCCTTCCCGCAGCGCCGGGCGAACCTCGGCATCGGCAAGAGATTCCAGGTCGGGCCCATTGCGCACGATGCAGAGCCTTCCCTTTTGTGCTCCTCGCGACAATGCAAGGTCATAGGCCGACTGATTGGTCACAATCACCAGCTTCGCCAGCCTGTACGACCATCTCTCGAACAGGTAAATCAGGCCTCGCAGGTGGCTTGCACGCCGCAGCCGTGATCCCAGCAGTTCTGGGCAGAGATCGTGCTGGTCGAAGACAAACTGCTTTCCCAACACTGTGAAAGGAAATGCAATCAGGCAGAACAGATCGGGGGGATTGCCGGCGTGAAGAACTTCGAAACCATCCGTCGCCCCGATCCAGCAGATCAGCGCAAAGCTCCACGTCATTGCCCATCCATACTCCAGCAGATAGCTGAAGATGCCGTGGCCCTGCCACGGTTGCCAGTACCGGTACACCTTCATGCCGTCGATGACTTCAAATAAGCGCGTATCGTCATGCGCACCCCTGGGGCAAATGACCGAAACCTCCCAGCCTCCCTGCTGGACGGCATAAGCTTCACTCCGCACTCGCGGGTCGCGGGGAAAAGACATGTTCTCGGTTAGAAAAACGACCCGTAATCGACCCATCAAGCTCCGATCCTGGATCAACGCTGCTCATCGGGGGCCCTGGAGCGAATTATTGGCGAGGAGGACGCAATTGAGGTGAGAAAGTCGCAGCTCTCGCGGAAATTCGGCTTAGATTGTCCAAAAGATAGCCGAACGGAAGGAACGCGCCTGGAGAGCCTCACAGATTTGCAGTTCTTTGCCTCGGGAATTCGCCAGTCCGGATCCTGCTCGGATACGAATCCGCGGCTCTAAACTTTTTTAGACAGCCAAACTAGGTTCGCCGTCGACAGGAAAACCCCGGCGAGCAACCGGCTCCAGGCAGTCTCCCCGCCGGCTGCACGGCCGTTTCATTCTGCCTTAAAGGGAATTCTGGTGACTCAGCCCGACGTTTTCCGCCCGGACAGCCGCGCTGCCCGCCTAGATTCCGGTGCCCTGCATCACCACGCTGGCCGTCCGCACCAGGATTTTCAGATCCAGCCACACGCTCCAGTTCTCCACGTAGGCCGTGTCCAGCTCGATGTATTTCGCGAATGACGGATCGTGACGCGCCTGCACCTGCCACAACCCCGTCAGCCCCGGCATCACTTCCAGCCGCCGGAAGTGTTCCAGCTCGTACTTCTCCACTTCGCTGGCAATCGGCGGCCGCGGCCCCACGATGCTCATCTCGCCGCGCAGCACGTTCAGGAACTGCGGCAACTCGTCCAGGCTGTACTTGCGCAGGAACCGACCCAGCCGCGTCACCCGCGGATCGTTGCTGCACTTGAACAATATGCCGTCCCGCTCGTTCAGCGCGGTCAGTTCATTCCTCATCTTCTCCGCGTTCACCACCATAGTGCGGAACTTGAAACATCGGAACACCCGTCCCCGCTTCCCTATCCGATCCGCGACATACAATGCCGGCCCGGGGCTGTCCAGCTTCACCGCCAGCGCAATCACCAGCAGCAGCGGCGCGGTCGCAAACAGCGCCAGCGACGACAGCATGATATCCATCGCCCGCTTGGCCACCATCCCCACCACCCGCGGACGCCGCCGGTGCAGCGCAGCCATCGGGAAGATCCCCAGATATTCCACCGGCGCGTTCGTGGTGAGATCCCCGTAGTACCCCGCGATCGCCCGCACATCGATGTCCAAATCCCGCGCGTCCTGCACCAGCTGGATCGCCTCTTCGGTCGGGTAAAATTCCGCGATCACTACCTCGTCGATGAAATGCTGCCGCGTCAGCGCGCGCAGCCGTTCCAGGCCGCCCAGCACCCGGTGCGGCGCGATCTCCCCGCTCACCGGCGATCCCGGCTTACCGATGAATCCCACAAACCGGTAGCCCAGCCGCCGGTGCCCCTCGATGTGCCGCGCCAGCGCGCAGCTTAACTGATTCGTCCCCAGGATGACCACGTTCCGCAGGTCGATCCCTTCCTCGAACTGCCGGAATCGCGCATGCCGCCGTGCCGCCCGCCGCAGACACAGCATCATCGACGACGTCATCACCAGCAGGATTACCAGAATCCGCGAAATCTCCACCGCGTGGAACATGTACAGCATCCCGCACAGCAGCAGACCGGCGTTCAGGCATCCCTGCAACACCAACCGCAGTTCGTGGATTCCGCTGCTCACCGGCACCGGGTTGTACAGCCCGTACCGCCGCGCCACCAGGATGTACGCCAGTACGAACCATCCCAGGTAAAAAACATCTGCCGGCGTCGCCCAGTATGAGCCCCTGCCGTTCAGCAGCGTCGTCAGCCGCTCCGCCAGTTGCATGCGCAGCAGCAGAGCCAAGCCGAATGCTCCCAGGATCATCAGGACGTCGTTGGCTACCATCAGCGCCGCCGCTACCGCCGACTGCCGGACGCCCGAGTGCCGCCCGGCTATCCGTAAAGGTCTCGGACCGGGGGCCTCTTGTCTCGACGAACTCTCGTTCCTCAGATATTCCGATGTCGCCATAGCGCGATCTCGTCGGGCTCCTTACTGCCTGGAGACCGGTGATTGCGACATCCCCGCTGATGCTCGGCGAAGTTTCGGAAGATGTCGACTTCCAGAAGCTAAGCAGAAAGTGATGGTGCTAATGGAGCAACTGGGATAACGCTGGCTTACACGATCGATGTGCAGATTCTGGGGATTCGGAGGCCTTGCGCTTCAGTTCCGACCGGGAATCTGCCTTTTTTTGTGCTACATCAGAAACATACATCAATTTGCCATCTCCCGCATGTTTAAATTTCCGCAACCCCCGGTGGCACGTTGCGCAGCCCGCGGATGCACTCTCCCCTCCGGGCCTTACCCCTCAGGGATATCTACGCAGCCACTGCCTTCCCGGAGTACGATCCAGTATCAAATAAGCTCCACATCCTAAGATCGTCACCGCAACTGTGTCAAATGCACCGTGGTAACGCCTTTATACCATCCAGTGCCATTGTGGAACTTCTCCTGCCCTCCGCGTAGTGTCATTAAAATGGGACCACCATGATCGGCGCGACCACCCCCTCCGCCCAACTCCCCGAACCCGCCATCCAATTCCTCGGCCGCATCGCCGATCGCTCCGCCCACATCGGCATCGTCGGCATGGGATACGTCGGCCTTCCCCTCGCCCTCCTCTTTAGCGAGCAGGGCTTTCCCGTCACGGGATTCGACGTGGACCGCTCCAAGGTAGACGCACTCAATTCCGGAAACTCCTACATCGTCCGCATTCCCCCCACCGAAATCCAGTCCGCCCGCACGCGCGGATTCTCCGCAACGAGCGACTACGCAACCATATCCGCCATGGACGCCGTCATCATCTGCGTCCCCACCCCTCTCAACGAATTCCACGAGCCCGACCTCAGCTTTATCACCGGAACTGCCTCTTCGATCGCTCCTCATCTCCGCCGCCACCAGCTCATCGTCCTCGAAAGCACCACCTATCCCGGTACCACCGATGAGCTGCTCATTCCCCTGCTCAACAGCGGCAATCCCGCCGGCCTGCGCGCCGAATCGCCGGACGTCTCTAATGCGCCCGATTTCTACGTCGCTTTTTCTCCGGAGCGCGAGGATCCCGGTAACGACACCGTTGCCCGTCGTGACATTCCCAAAGTCATCGGCGCTCCCGGTCCCGTCTCCCGTCAGCTCGCCTGCGCGCTCTACGGCAGCATCTTCAACCGCACCGTTCCCGTCTCCTCGCCGGCCGCCGCCGAGATGACCAAACTTCTCGAAAACATTTACCG
>JASIAO010000260.1 GCA_030041955.1 Acidobacteriaceae bacterium
TCAACAAACTGCCACTGCCCAGCTCACCCAGACCGCCGTCTCTCCCGGCGTGCGCGAATATCCCGTCGAGGGCCGCCTGCACGGCATCCTCTTCGTGCCGCCAGGCGTCGGACCGCATCCCGCCGTCCTCATGCTCGGGGGCGCGGAAGGCGGCGTGCCCGCGCGCCGCGCTGCATGGCTCGCCTCCCACGGCTACGCGGCTCTCGCGCTCGCGTACTTCGACGGCCCGGGCCTTCCCCGAACCCTCCAGCGCATCCCGCTCGAATACTTCGCCGAAGCGCTCGCCTGGATGACCCAGCGCCCCGAAATCGATCGCTCCCGCATCGCCGTCGCCGGCAGCTCGCGTGGCGGCGAAGCGGCCCTCCAGCTCGCCTTCATGTTCCCCGTCATCAAAGCCGTCGTCGCATGGAACGCCGCCAACGTCCGCTACCCCTCCTGCTGCGCACCCAACTTCGGTCCCGTGTGGACGTGGCACGGCCAGCCGCTCGTCTGGGCCATGCCCGCCATGCGCCCCGACCCCATCACCGTCGTCCACGCCACCATCCCCGTCGAGGACATCCACGGTCCCATCCTGCTCATCGCCGGCGACGACGACAGCGTCTGGCCCTCCGCCGTGATGGCCGACGACATGCAGGGCCGCCTGCGCCAGGCGCACTATGCGTGGCCCGTCGTCGTCCTCAAATATCCCCACGCGGGCGATCGCGCCGGCCTCCCCGAGATCGTCCCCGCGTATGTCAACGGCGTTCCCGACCCGCTCACCGGCCGCAAGACCACCCTCGGCGGAACGCCCGAAGGCAATGCCGCTTCTACCCTCGACGCCATCCCGAAGGTTCTCGACTTCCTGCACCGGAGCCTCGCCGCAGCCGCCAGTCAGCAGACCTCCAGATGAACAGCCGTGATATCCTCCGGTAAGAAATATTCCTACCGGAGGCGCACCATGCCCGCCGTCGAAAAAATCAGCATCGCGCTTCCTTCGGAAATGGTGGAACAGCTGCGCAAAGCCGTCGACCGTGGCGAATACGCATCCAGCAGCGAGGCGGTCCGTGAGGCCCTTCGCGACTGGAACCGGAAGCGCGCCCTTCAGAAGGAAGGCCTGAAGGAACTGAGGAAGTTCTGGCAGCAGGCGCTCGAAGACAACTCCCCAGGCGTGGATGCAGATCAGGTTCTCACCCGCCTGGAGCGGAAATACCAGCGCCTCGCAGACGATTCACGCTGATGCGCATCGAATTCTCGGGCTTTGTCGAAAGAGATTTGATGGCCATCGCGGACTACATCGCCCGAGACAGCCCTTCCCGGGCAGTGAGTTTCATCCGGCAAATCCGCGAAGAGGTTCGCCGCATCGGTCGAAAACCTCTTCTGCACCAGCTTCGGCCGGAGATCGGCAAGGACGCGCGACTCTCCGTTGTTGGACGGTACGTGATCCTCTACCGTGTGGTCGGAGAGACGATCCGAATTGAGCGCGTGGTTTACGGCGGTCGTGATTTACCTGCACTCCTTCAGGAGCTCTGAATCGCTGACCGCGTTCATCCGTCCGGCAGTCTTCTATACTGGTTTCATGTCCATCGTGCGCAACGCGGCCGCTATCGCCAAAGGCATGAGCATCACCTTCCGCGAGATATTCCAGCCCACCGAGGTCGAAAACTACCCCGATGGTCCCGGCCCGACGCGTGGCGCCGTCCTCCAGGAGCGCTTCCGCGGCGCCCACGTCCTCCAGCGCGACGAGAACGGCCTCGAAAAGTGCGTCGCCTGCTTCCTCTGCGCCGCCGCCTGCCCCTCCAACTGCATCTACATCGAGGCTGCCGAGAACACCGCTGAGCAGCGCATCTCTTCCGCTGAGCGCTACGCGAAGGTCTACAACATCGACTACAACCGCTGCATCTTCTGCGGCTATTGCGTCGAAGCCTGCCCCACCGACGCCATCACCCACGGCCACGGCTTCGAGCTCGCCAGCCTCAACGCCACCAACCTCGTCATGCGCAAAGAGGACATGCTCGTCCCCGCCGTCGGCCTGCCCGGCCAGCTCGCCGCCCAATCCGACTCGATGAAGTAACGGCATCGGACCGAGCCCCTGTCGTCGCATCAGGGCACGCTTCGAGGCGGCTCTGAAAACAGCCCTGCTGCAGATCGGTCGGTCGCAACTTCCCAAATGCCGACCAACCGGAACTATCGCCCGAAATTCGGCTTTTGCATGGCCATTCAGCGCCATCGCTCTCCGCGCTCGCGAACATATTGCCGCCACACAGCACTCCACGGAATGAGAGGCAGAAACACGACTGCCATGAAGACCGCGCTGATATCGTCCTTGACAGCATTCGTAATCTGATGGGCTCTCCACAAGGGCAATGCAAAAGCAACCATATAAATTGTCTTCCAGATCAGCTCGAAGAGCAGCAATGGGATCATCCTGACGGGATACTTGAATCCAATCACCGCGCATGCGCCGATGCCAGCCAGCAGGCTGACCTGAATCCCCCGGGAGAGGGCGAACTCCGCACTGTGGTGGATCACCTTTGGCCAAACAAACGCTCCCAGCCCAGCGGCCAGGATCAGATAACACAAGCGCAGCGAATATAGGCGCCAGAGCGGCACGGCTCTTGCGGAAAATTGCAGCTCCCTCATCTGGCCCTTTATTTCAGTCTCAAGCATAGAAACCTCCTGCAGGACAGCCCATTTACTCGGCGCATCAGCACTTTGGAGAAAGCCTTAGGTCAGCGAGAACTATATCGCAGCAGCCCGCAGCAAGGACATCCGTATGCAGACGAATCAATAGTGGCTTGATCTTGTTGCTGTGTCACCGGCTATCCGGAACTTTCGGCCGCCAGAGAACCGGTATTCGCGCCTCAATCGA
>JASIAO010000261.1 GCA_030041955.1 Acidobacteriaceae bacterium
GGCACGCAAAGAAAACATAGGCTGCAACCTCAAAAAAAATCTGCCTTGGCGGTCTTTATTGCAGAAGGCTACAAGGAACCCCGTCAAAAATCAACCAAAACTGAAGGGCCCCCGAAACTTTCGGGGGCCCGCTTTTCCGGACTTGGATGCCGGTTTCTGGCTGGAACGTCGCCTGTGGCTTACGGCAAAGTGCCGCCTACGACATTGTTACCGCTCGTCGGGTTCTGCGGATCCACGATGTCGAAGACCACGTCGTCGCCCGAGTGCAGCCCGGAAACGACCTGCTCGAACTGCTGCACATTGTTGATCGGATGCCGGTTAACCGAAACAATCACCCCGCCCTGGAAGTCCGTCACGCCGATTTCGTCGGCAAACGAGCCAGGCTTCACAGACTGGATCAGAACGCCATGCAGCCCGGCCGGCGAACCCTGCGGCAGGTCGGTGACGGTAATGCCCAGCTTGGCGGGAGCCACCTGAGGATTGCTCGGGGTTCCGTTGCCCTGTCCTTCCTGGGCGCTGGCCTGCGCCGCCGCCTGCACTTTGTCCCAGTCGCCGATGGTCACCGTGGCGTGCATCTCCTTCCCGTCGCGCAGGAAGCCGATGTCCACCTGGTCGCCCGGCTTGTGGGCGGAGATGATATTCACCAGCTCATCGCCGTCCTTGATCGGATGGCCGTCGACGCTGGTGATCACGTCCAGTGCCTTCAGCCCGGCCTTCGCGGCCGGCTGACCCGGATCGACCCGCCCGATCAGCACGCCCTGTTTGTAGCCATAGACGCGGGCAATGGCGCTGTTGGGATACGCATTGAAGCTGATCCCGATGCTCCCGCGGGTAACTTTGTGCTCCGGCCCGATGAGCTGGTTGTAGACGTTAACCACCGTGTTCGAAGGCAGCGCGAATCCGATGCCCTCATTGCCCGCAGATTCCGTATAGATTGCGGTGTTCACCCCGATCACTTCGCCGGCCATATCGATGAGCGGACCGCCGGAGTTGCCGGGATTGATGGCGGCGTCCGTCTGCAGGAAGTGCTGGAATTCGCCCGCCGGGCCCTGCTCGACGGTGCGGTTTTTCGCCGAGATGATGCCCGCGGTTACGGTGTGTTCGAGTTGGAACGGCTCGCCGATCGCAAGTACCCAGTCGCCCACCTCTGTGCCGTCGGAATTGCCCATCTTTTCCACCGGCAGCGGCGTGTCGGTCTGAATCTTCAGCACCGCAAGGTCGGTCTGCTTATCGATACCCACGACCTGAGCCGGGCGGCCCTGACTGCCCTCGGGATCGGTGGCCAGGCGTACATAGATCCGGTCGGCCTTGTCGATCACGTGGTCGTTGGTGACGATGTACCCGCGCGGATCGACGATAAATCCGGAGCCCAGCGATTCGCGCTCCTGGTCGCCCTCATCCGGCCCGCCCATTCCCGGGTTCTGGCCGAAGAAGCGGTTGAAGAAATCCTGCAAACCGCCCTGGGGATTGTTCTGATCGTTGTTATCGTCGCCGTTGCCGTCGTCCGGCCCCTGGCCTGGCGCCGGCATCATCCCATGCGGTCCCCTATGGGGATTCTTTTGCTGATTGGGCAGAATCTCGGTGTTGATGTTCACTACCGCCGGTGCCGTCTCCTTCACAATGCGCGTAAAGTCGGTCGCCAGGTCGCGCGGAGGCGGAATTTTGAGCGGGGTCGCATCCGAACTGTTGACCTGCGACTCCTGGCCGCGCACGTTGCTGGCTACCACCGAGCCCACCAGGATGCCGGCCGTGAGGGTTCCCAGGATGGTAAAGGTCGAAGCGAGACGGTTATAACGGAACCGCTCAAAAAGGGATTTCATTCGGATCGTACCTCGTTGCTTTCTTAATATGCCTGTGCAGCGGTCCCAGGCTTCAGTATAGAGCCAACAAAATGAAGAGGATTTGCTTTGCCGAACTCGGGATTTTGCGCATGGTTCAAAACCGGGGTCGGCGCCTCCTGGTGGTTTTGCTGTTAGACGCAGATCGCCGCGCTACAGTTACATTCCGCGAGTCGCAGCCTGGAGCTTAGCCTTACGTCAGTGGGACGCCTTCGTGGGCCGTTGGTTGCACGCCCGCGGGGATAAATTCGGTAATCGCAATCCCGGCCAGGATCAGCAGCGCTCCTGCGCTTCCGCGCCGCCCCAAACCCTGTCCGAGGAAGAGGAACGACGTCAGCCACGCGAAGACCGGCTCCAGCGCCAGGATCAGCGCGGTGTGCGTGGCCGGCAGGAACCGCTGTGCCCACGACTGCACCGCGAATGCGACAGCCGTCGCGAGCACCGCTGTGACCGCGAGTGCCACCACCAGCCGCGGTGACCAGCGAACCCACGGATGCTCCAACAGCGGCAGGCTGATCGCCATAAACACCGTGCAGAAGCCGATCTGCAGGATCGCCAGTTGTTCGAAATCGATACGCGGCGAGCAGTGCGCCAGCGCCAGCACGTGGAGCGAGAAGCCCAGCGCGCAGCCGAAAGTCAGCAGATCGCCGCGCCCAATCGTCCTGAAGTCGAAGGTCGATCCCGCGGGGGTGGTCAGCAGCACGATTCCGATAAACGCGACCAGCGCTCCCAGCCACGCGTTCCAGTGCGGCGGCCCAATGTGACGCACGCGCAATCCCGGAATCGCCGAGAGCACCGGGACCAGCACCACCACCATGCCGGTAATAAACGCCGATTTCGACGGCGTCGTCAGGCGCAGTCCCGCCGTCTGGAACTGATAGCCCATCGCGAGGCAGAAGCCGACCAGCACACCGCTCGCCAGCGCCCGCCGGTCCATGCGGCCGAAATGGCCGCGATAGATCAACGCCAGGCAGCAGAACGCCAGGATCATGCGCAGTAGATTGAAGAGCAGGGGGGAGATATCCGCCAGCGCGTTCTTCACCAGGACAAATGTCGATCCCCACACGCACACCACCGCCAGCAGTAGCAGGTGAGCGCGGAGGGAGCGAGGACCTGGTTTCGTGGCGGCGGACATGATCGGCAATTCGAAGGATGCCCAGAGAGAATACCCCGATTCGCCGCGCTCGTTCCGCCGCTCGATGCCGCATTTGCGCGGCCTGGCATCCACCGCAGCCGCTCATACGCGCCGAGATGCGATAATCGATCAGATTCCCCCGCACAGTCTGCACTGCGTCTCTGCTTCGGCGGGAATCCGCTTCACCTATGCGCCGTTTTCTCTCCCTCCGTGATTTCGACTGGACCCTCCTGGCCTTTGTGATGATCCTCTCGGTCATCAGCGTCCTCGAGATCTATTCCGCTACGCTGCACACCAAATTTCACGGCTTCCAGAAGTTGCAGATTCTTTGGATTCTCGGTGGCCTGGCGGCCATGTTCGTCATGTCCGTCGTGGACTACCACAAGCTGCTCAGTGGCATCTACTGGATCTACGCGTTCTGCCTGCTCTCACTGGTCGCCGTGCTGGCCGTCGGCACGCGCGTCATGGGCGGCAAGCGCTGGATCAGGCTCCCCGGCGGCGTCCACTTCCAGCCCTCGGAGTGGGTCAAGCTCGTCCTCATCGTCCTCGCCGCGCGCTATTTTTCAAATCTCTTCGGACGCGAACTGACCTGGCCCGACGTCTTCAAGGCCATCGCTTTCGTCGCCGTGCCCATGCTCCTGGTTCTCAAGCAGCCGGACCTCGGCACGGCCCTGACCTATGTGCCGGTGCTGCTCGCTGGGCTCTTCCTCGGCGGCATCGGCTGGAAAAAAGCGACCATCCTCATGCTGGCCGCAGTTCTCGCCATGGGCGCCATCTGGAAAAGCGGCAAGGTCCTTAAGCCCTATCAGAAGGACCGCCTCACCAGCTTCATCAACCCCGACGCCGATCCGCGCGGCACCGGCTATCAGATTCTGCAGTCGAAGATCGCGGTGGGCGACGGCGGCGTCTTCGGACGTGGCGCGAATCAGGGCACGCAGACCCAGGGGGATTTTCTGCCCATCCCGTACACCGATTTCATCTTCGCCGCTTTCAGCGAGGAGCACGGCTTCGTCGGCGCGATCCTGGTC
Organism: Acidobacteriaceae bacterium; assembly: GCA_030041955.1. GTDB lineage: Bacteria > Acidobacteriota > Terriglobia > Terriglobales > Acidobacteriaceae > Palsa-343. The sequence continues at coordinate 4,002 of JASIAO010000261.1, forward strand.
CTCCTGCTATACTTTTTAATACTGATGCGTTTGATTCAAAACGCTCAGACAGCCGCAGACCTGCCAGGTTCGTTCCTGGTAATGGGCGTGGTGGCGGTGCTGATTTTCCAGATTGCCGTCAACGTCGGTATGGTTCTGGGGCTGATGCCCGTAACCGGTATCCCTCTTCCTCTCATGAGCTACGGGGGTTCCTCGGTGCTGTTCACGTTCCTGGCTCTGGGTATGGTGATGAACGTCCGGATGAGCCGATTCGTGAACTGACCAGGGCTAACAGGTTTGAGACTACGGCCCGCTGGGCGGGCGCAGTTTTACGAGTTTCACGATGTACGAACCGGCCAGGTGGATGGAAACGGGCCGGGCAGGATCAGGAATGAGCGTGCTGAGACGGGTAACGGCCCCGCTGCCGATTGCAGCTGAAGCGGTCACAAACTCAATGCACGCAGACCAGTCTCCGGAAGACATGAATTTCCCCAGCAAACCATCTCCGGCTCTCTCCCCTCACCTGAGGCGAGATTCCGCATGGCGAGCGCACGCTCCCGGACCTGTGTCTTTGACCTCCTGATTCCCGCCCCGCATCCGTTCCGGTCCGCCGTGCCACATTGAGGCGGAATGGCAAAGGAAATTTGCATCTCCAGCACGCCGCATGAGACGCGGCTTGCGATTCTTGAAGACGATCAGCTCGCGGAAATCTACTACGAGCGTGAGAACGAATACACACTAGCCGGCTCCATTTACAAGGGCCGTGTCACCCGGGTTCTCCCCGGCATGCAGTCCGCGTTTGTCGACCTCGGTCTCGAGCGCGACGCTTTCCTCTACGTCACCGATTTCCTCGAAGAGCAGGAAGAGTCCGAGGAATTCGAAGGCGGCGAAACCAACGGCCGCAGAGGCCGCGAGCAACGCGAGCCTCGTGAGGGCCGTGAACCCCGCGAATCCAGAGAGCCCAGAGAAGCCCGCGAACCCCGCGGCGAATCCCGTCCGCGCCCGCAGGAGCCCGAAGGCGAGCTGCAGGCCGCCGAAACTCCCGCGCGCCGTAGCGATCGCGAAGAGGGTGGGGAAGGCGGCGTGCGCCGCTGGCAGGGCCGGCGTGGCCGCCGTCTGCGCGGTGGGGGCCGCGGACCTCGCCGGGATCGCCCCGCCGAGCACACCCTCGAGTCGCCCGAAATGGTCGACGAGGCCATCTCAGCCGAGCCCGTCGCGATGCCCGAGCGCGGAGCGCCCGGTGGCGTCCCCGCACAGCATCTTCCCATTCTTCTCCCCGGCGAATCCCTGTCGAAATATGGCGCGCGTTCCGAGTCCGCTGCAGCGAACGGCGGTTCCAGCCGCAGCGCATCGCCTGCTTCCGTAAGAACCGGCTCTTCGAAACCCTCCACGCTGGTCGAAGTCCCCACCGACTGGGACGGCGGCGCGGTCCTGCCCGGCGAAACGCTCTCCCGGCATCGCCGCGGCGAATCCAGCCCGCGGCGCGAGCCGACCTGGGCCTCCGAAGAGACCCACACCCCCGAAGAGACGGCGGCAACTGCGCTGCCCGAGGAACCTTCTCTGGCGCAACCCGAAGAACCTTCCCAGCCCACGCTCGCCGACGCGGAAATCCCGCAGCACGCGGCCATCGCGGAAACCGCCTACGCCGAAACTCCGGCGCCCACCATCGAGCCGGCAGCGACCCACTTCGAAACCTTCGAAGAAGTTCACGAGTACGAGCCTGAGGAAGCTTCCGCCTCGCACCGCGTCGAAACCCCGCGCAGCGAATTCCGCTTCAGCGCGCCCGTCGCAGAAGAGCAGATCCGGGAAGAGGAGCACGCGCACGAGCCGCACGTGGAACAGGAACACGAACACGAGCACTCCCAGTCAGCTCAGCAGCCGGAAGCCGGAGCGCAACAAACCTCTCCCGAGGCCGAAGTCGTCCGCCAGCTCTTCGGCTACGCCCCCGGCATGGGCGTCCTCGAAGAAGAGACGATCGACGAGGACGAGTACGACTTCGAGCCCATTCCCGGTCAGCCTGACGACCACGCCATCGAGGAGATGGAAGAAGAGACGCTCGACCAGGCCGCCACGGTAGGCGAAGCGGTCCGCGACGTTCACATCGAGAAGCGTCTCGGCTACGGCTCGCCCGCCGAAGCCAGCGAGGACGAGGAAACCGAGGCTCCGGAAACCGGCTTTGCCGAGATCGAAGAAGTCGAAGGCGAGGAGCCCGGCTTCGAATCCGACTCCGAAGAAGACGAATTCGCAGAGCCCGCCGCGGAATCCGGCGAAGAGCCCGCAGCCCCCGCTGACGGCGCACCCGAGCGCCGCCCAGACCGCCGCCCGGATCGCCGCTCAGACCGCCGCTTTGGCCGCCGCGGTGGCCAGGGTGACCGCGACCAGGGACGCCGCCGTCACGGCGGACGCCGCCCCAACATGCAGACCTCCGACCTGCCCATCATCAGCGAGCTGCTGAAGCAGGGTCAGGAAATCCTGGTCCAGATCGCCAAGGAGCCCATCGCCCGCAAAGGCGCGCGCATCACCAGCCACATCGCTCTGCCTGGCCGCTTCCTGGTCTTCATGCCCACCGTCAACCATGTCGGCGTCTCGCGCAAAATCGAGTCGGACGAGGAGCGCCAGCGTCTCAAGCGCATCCTCATCAGCGAAAAGGCCGGCGCGCCCGGCGGCTTCATCGTGCGCACCGCTGCCGAAAGCGCCAGCGAAGACGATCTCCGCGCCGACATCCGCTTCCTCATCAATCTGTGGAACGAGATCAAGCAGCGCTCCGACTCGGCCAAGGCCCCCGCGCTCATCTACCACGACCTCAATCTTGTCGAGCGCATCCTCCGCGACCAGGTGAGCGACAACTTCTCCACCATCTGGGTCGACAACGAATCGGAATACGAGCGGATCGTCCGCTTCCTGAACCGCTTTCAGCCTTCGCTCGTCCGCCGCGTCAAGCTCTACACCAAGGAGACGCCGCTCTTTGAGCAGTTCGGCATCCAGGACGAGATCTCGAAGGCGCTCAAGTCGAAAGTCTGGCTCAAGTCCGGCGGCTCCATCGTTATCAATCAGACCGAAGCCCTCGTCGCCATCGACATCAACACCGGCAAGTATGTCGGCAAGACCGCGCGCCTCGAAGACACCATCCTCAAGACCAACCTCGATGCCATCCCCGAAATCGTTCGCCAGGTTCGCCTCCGCGATCTCGGCGGCATCATCGTTATCGACTTCATCGACATGGACGAGCGCCGCAACCGCCAGAAGGTCACCCAGGCCCTCGAAGATGCCCTCAAGGCCGACCGCGCTCCCACCAAGGTCCTCCAGTTCAATGACTTCGGACTCGTCGCCATCACCCGCAAGCGCGTCAAGCAGTCGCTCGAGCGGACCCTCAGCGTCCCCTGCCTCACCTGCACCGGCACTGGGATGGTCAAAAGCCCGGTCACCGTCGCCAACGAGATCTGGATCGAGATGCGGAAGATGATGCGCCATCTCGAGCGCAACGACGTACTGCTTCGGGTTCACCCGGAAGTGGTCAAAGTGCTCAAGGCCGGCAATGCGAAATGGCTGGGCGAACTGGAAGAGATGATCGGCAAAACCATCATCGTGAAGAGTGATCCGGCGCTGCCGCCGGAGCAGTTCGACATCCAGGGGTAGAATTTAGACCGTCCTTGTTTTCCCCGGGGCCCCGGCGAGCGCTGTTGTTCGCTGGGGTGGTCCGGCGGGCTCTCCGTTCTCAAGACGACTTTCGGCCCATCCCGGCGTCCAATATTCGTCAAACTGCATCTGAACATGCAACTTAGACTTGATTCCGGTGTCCAATAGATGCGGGGCGGGCCACAACCCCGCCTCGTACGGCTTCTTCAATCAACATACCTGAGGGATTTGAAATGGTTGCGAACTGTGATCGTACCTGCCCGCTTTCACGGCGCATGCTGATTGCCGCATCCGCACTTGCCGTTGGATTCTCGCTCAGCGCAGCAGCGCAGACTACCAGCGCTCCCGCCCCGGCGCAAACCACCAGTTCTTCAGCGTCGGCGCAGAGCGAGACCTACTCCAGCTCCAGCAGCCCCTACGAAGCCTGGCTAAGCACCGATGCGCTGCCCGGTGCGGCGTACCTGGCGAGCCCCTCCCCGAAGCCCTCGCCGCAGTACGGCGGGAATCGCTACCCGAGCTATCAGAGCACCTTTAGTCACTTTGCCTTTGACGCGGGCGGAGGTTTCACCGCCCCCATCGGCAACGACACCCACCCCTACGAGTCACCCGGTTACAACGTAAATGAGACCTGGGGATGGAATGTCAACTTCGGCGGCGGCTGGAACTTCACCAAGAAGTTTGGTGCGCTGCTCGAGTATCAATTCGACAAACAAAAGATTCCTGGCGCCACCCTCACCACCATCTGGCTTGCTGCCAATGCCCCGCCCAGCAATGCCGGCCTCACCTACCCTCTCAACGGCAACGTCAATACCTGGTCACTGACGGTCGATCCCGTCTACTATCAGCCAGTGACCCATACGGCGGGCGTCTTCGTTACCGGCGGCGGCGGCTTCTATCGCAAGGTCACGAACTTCAGCGAGCCGGAGCTGACGGAAGAATGCTACTTCTACTGCGGCTACGGCTATGAATATGAGACTGCGGCGCACTCTTCCAGCAACCAGGGCGGCATCAATGCCGGCTTTGGCATCTACTGGAAGGCGTTCGGCCAGGACAGCAACGCGAAGTTTTACGCCGAAACCCGCTATATGTGGGTCGATTCTCCCGTGTCCAACCAGAAGACAGACCCCTGGGGCGGCGGCACGGAAGGTCTCATTCCCGTTACCGTCGGCCTTCGCTTCTAAACCATCTTTTCCCTGCGCCGGGCTCTCCGGAGTCCGGCGCTTCCGGCCCCTTCGGTCTTATCGGCCCCGGTTCTATCCAGTCCGGGCCTCTCTGCGGCGCCCATGCCGATGTCTTTTTCCTGCCTGTTGCTGACGCGGAGTAACTTCGTTTGCGAACCCTGTGCAAGATCGGCACACCACTCCTGCTGAGCCTCTCCCTTGCTGTCTTCGCCGCCGGCTGCGGCGTTACTCAGGGAACTGTCCCGCCTCCTACGCCGACTTCTCCCACGCAGCCCACTCCCATCGCCACCAATAACGGCTCGGTGAGCATCAGCCCGCAGTATGTCGCGCTCGGCCCTGGAGAAAAGACTCGGTTCACCGCCTCCTCGACCACAGGCGGGCAGCTGGTGTGGTTCGTCAACGGCGTGCAGGGCGGCAACGCCTCCGTCGGTACCATCGATACCTCTGGAAACTACACAGCACCCGGGTCGGTTGAGCAGAGCGAAAATGTCACTATCACCGTCGAGCTCCCCGCCTCGGCGCAGCATAACTTCGCCACCGCCGTCGCCTCCATCATTAACTACGGCGTGATCTACCCGACCTCGAATCCACAGGTCGATCAGTACTCCATCTATCTCCCCGCGCCCGGCCAGGTTTCCATCCAGTTCGGGCAGAGCACCGCCTACGGCTTCGAAACCTGGCAGGTCCCCACGCCCGGTAACAACGGCGGCCAGGTCAGCATCTACGTCGCCGGCATGTTGGCTCAGACCCTCTATCACATGCGCGCCCAGGTCACGCTCAACGACGGGGCCACCTGGAACGATGATGACCACGACCAGTTCGTCTCCGGCCTGCCCCTCATCGCCGGTACTCCGCCCGTCACCAGTGCCGTCACTGTCACTGGCTCCGGCACGCCCCAGCCCGGCATCGAGATGTGGAACACCCTTCTTCCCGTTGGCGACACCCAGGCATTCGCTACCGACCTGCATGGCAACGTAATCTGGACCTACACCTACCACGGGCCGCAGGAGGATCTTATCCAGGGAATCCAGCTCCTGCCCAACGGCAACTTCCTCATGGTGATTTCATACCTCTCCTCGCTGTCTCCCCCGGAGACTAACGGCCAGTTGCCTGGCATCCTGAACGAGATTCGCGAGGTCGACCTGGTCGGCAACACCGTCGAGGACCTCACCATGGATTCGTTGAATCAAAAGCTGGCTGCCGCCGGCTTCCACGATTCCGACGGCAATCCCTACCAGCTGAAGAGCTTTCATCACTGGGCCCTGGCGGTGCCCAACGGCCACATGGTGCTGCTGGCCTCGTATCCGAAGACCTTCACCAATCTACCCGGATATACCGGAACTACCACGGTTCTCGGCGACGTCCTCGTCGATGTCGACCAGAACCTCAACCCCGACTGGGTCTGGAGCGCCTTCGACCATCTGGACGTGAACCGTCACCCCATGAATTTCCCCGACTGGACCCACTCCAACGACATGCTTTACTCAGCGGACGATCACAACCTGCTGCTCTCCATCCGTCACCAGAACTGGATTATCAAAATCGACTACGACGATGGCCATGGCTCCGGCAATGTCCTCTGGCGGCTCGGATATCAGGGAGATTTCCAGCTCCTCAACAGCGCGGGCCAGCCAGACTCGAATCCCGCCGACTGGTTCTACGCCCAGCACGGCATGAATTACTTCACGCCCAACACCACTGGCATCTTCAAGCTGGGCCTGATGGACAACGGCAACGACCGCACCTTCTCCACCGGCCAGGTGATCTGCAAACCCGGTGTCCCCGGCTCGGCCCAGTGCTATTCCACCGTGCCGATCCTGGAGCTCAATGAGAACGACATGACGGCGACGCTGTTGATGAACTACACGCCGCCTCCCAGCTTTTACAACTACTTCGGCGGCAATGTGGAGCAACTGAAAAACGACGACATTCAGGCGGACTTCTGCGCGGCCGCTTCCGGCTCCATCGTCCAGGAACTGGATCCAACTGGAACGAACGTGGTGTGGCAGGGATCTACGCCCAAAGCAAATCAGTTCCGCGTGGATCGCCTTCCCAGCCTTTATCCCGGCGTGCAGTGGTAGCCGGACTCCGGCCTGCTCTGTTCTGCCATCCCGCGAACAGAGCCGTCTCAATGCGCGGCCGAGGCGACCGGGCCGCCGTTCTTTGACAGTTCAGGGATGCAGGAGATGGGACCCACGGCGTGGTGCGCGGCTTCTCTACTTCCAGCTAACCGCCAGTTGCCACCGCAGATTGCGCATCGCTGTCTTCCTCAGCACGCGTTGGTATTCGGAGAGCTCCGAGACCACCGCCGCGGTATCCGCGCCCAGCGCCGTGGGCGCCTCGCGCAGGAATTCGTGCAGCGCGCAGATCGTCACCAGCCCGTCGTGCGGCGAAAACCACTGGGGAGGGGGGAGGGTCCGTGCCCACTCCGGATCGCCCGCGCCCTCTTCGAGCAGCAGCGCCATGGAGTTCTCATCGGCCGAGAAAAACTCGAGCAGGGGCTTCACGCCCAGCCGCAGCGCAAGTTTTTCCAGCGCGTCTTCATTGCGCGCCAGGGCGTGCCCGTTGACGTAGATGTCGAAACCGGGGTCCTCGCCCTCTACCACGATGTACATCGAAGCGCTCATTGCCGACAGTCTACCTGATGGGAGGATGCCTGGAAGAGCCCGGAGGATGCGTCGTTGCCGCAAGAGTAAATACGCTCGCCAACACACGCCATTTCATTCTTTTTGACGAACGAGAATTGCGCTGGGTTTCGGCCAAACGAAGGGAAAAGTGTTCGGAAATTGAACCTGGCAGAATTGGGGAGAACCTCGTGCCTTGCTTCGGCGTCCGCCAGTGACCCGGATTAGGGATTCTGCTCGCCCCGGCGTGGGTTTAGAGTCATTTTGACGCACCATGACAGTCAGCCATCTGCCCCGCGAGCACGCGACCCTGTCGGGTCGAACCATCGTGCATATCCGTACGATTCTGGCGGTGGCGCTGGCCATGCGCGTTTTCGCGGCCGTGCTCCTCTGTATGCTCCATTCGCCGGCCGTGCAGGTTCGCTCTCACACCGAAGTCTTCGCCATCGCTATCTCTCTCGTCCAGGGACACGGCTTTAGCTCGCCATTCTTCGCCCCATCCGGCCCCACGGCGTTTCTCGCCCCCGGCTATCCATTTCTCGTGGCGGCGGTGTTCCGGCTCTTCGGGATTGGCTCCGGCGCATTCGTCGCGATGGTCGCGATCCAGATCGTATTCTCCGTCCTCACAGTCTGGATCGCGATCTGCGTGGCGGAGGAGCACTTCGGGGCCACGACAGCGAATATCGCCGGCACCATCTGCGCGCTTTCGCTTCCTCTGGCTGCCGCCCCTTTCATCGTTTGGGAGACCTGCCTGTCTTCTCTCCTGCTGCTCGCGTTCCTGATGGCGGTTCCGCGCCTTCGCACGCAAGCCCAGTGGGCGGCAGCCGGCGCGGGCACAGCCATAGCCGCGCTGGTCAATCCGTCTCTGATTCCGACGCTTTTTTGCCTGGAAGCCTGGCAGGCCCGGCGCATCCGAAAGACCCCGTGGATTGGGCTGTTGGGATTTCTGCTGGTGTACGCGCCGTGGCCGGCACGCAACCTCGCCGTGATGCATGCCTGGATTCCGCTGCGCACCGACGTTGGCTACGAACTCTGGATGGGAAACCACTCCGGCGGCGATGGAAACTTCAATCAGCAACTCAACCCTGAGGTCAATCCGGAGGAACGCGCAAGCTTTGTCTCGCTCGGGGAACTGGGCTTCATGCGGATGAAGACTGCCTCTTCGGTCGATTACATCCGAACCCACCCTGGCGATTTTCTGAACTGGACCATCCGCCGCATCGGTCGATTCTGGACCGCTGCCACACACGGAATGATCGTCACCGGCACGATTTTTTCCTGCCTCGCGCTAGCCGGCTTTGTGCTGCTCTTGCGCAACAGGCCTGACTTGCGGATTCTCTACGCAATTCCGCTGCTGATCTACCCCCTGCCTTACTACATCACGCACCCGGATGCGCGATTTCGCTATGTCATCGACCCTGTGCTCGCGATCCTGATGGCTTACGCCATCAGCGTCTTTTATGCCCGCGTCACAGCGGGACGGCAAAGAACAGTGGCCGTCAGCGAAACCGGCTGAACCCCAGGTTCCGCTCCGGGATATCGCCAAAAGGAAAGAGCCGAGCAGCGGATTTGCCGCCCGGCTCTGTTTTTGGTGCTTTAACCTCTGTTAACGGCTTCCGCCACCCGGTCCGCCGGGACGGCGTCCGCGACGGCGACGGCGACGGCCTGCGCCTCCCGCCCCGCCAGGTCCACCGGGACGGCGCTCGCCGCTGGCCGGAACCGGAACTCCGTCGGCGCGGTTGTAGTTGATCTCCTCGCCTTCTTCGGCCGGCCCTTCGTCGTCGAAGTCCTCGCCGCCCTCGATCATGATGGTGCTGGCGTTGGAGGAAGGCTGGCGCTCCTCTGGAGCGGGACGCGGCGGCCGTGGAGGACGCGGCGCGCGAGGTTCGCGCGGTTCGCGCTGCTCGGGCGCTTCCGAGGCGGCCATGTCGCCTGCGGGTCCGGCGTTCGGATCGGGCAGGCCGAGCTTCTGGCGCTGCTCGCGGAGAATCGCCTTGCGCGACAGCTTGATGCGATTGCCTTCGACACCGAGGACCTTCACCATCACCTGATCGCCCTCGCGCAACTCGTCCTTCACTTCGCGCACGCGATGCTCGGCGATTTCGCTGATGTGCAGCAGGCCGTCGGTGCCGGGGAAGAGCTCGACAAACGCGCCGAACTCTGCGAGCCGAACCACTTTGCCAAGGTATGTCTTGCCGACCTCGGGAACTGCGGTGAGGTCGTTGATCATGGCCAGGGCTTTCTTCAGGCCTTCCTCGTCGCTCGATGCCACATTCACGCGGCCGGTATCGTCCACGTCGATCTTCACCTGCGTGGCTTCGATAATGCCGCGGATGGTCTTGCCGCCCGGCCCGATCAGATCGCGGATCTTGTCGGTTGGGATCTGCAGGGTACGGATCTGCGGGGCGAACTTCGACTTCTCCGTGCGCGGACCGCTTAGGATCGCGTCCATCGTGTCCAGCAGGAACATGCGGCCGCGGCGCGCCTGTTCCAGCGCCTCGCGCATGATCTGGCCGGTGATGCCGCCGATCTTGATGTCCATCTGCAGCGCGGTGATGCCGTTGCGCGTGCCGGCGACCTTAAAGTCCATGTCGCCGTAGTGGTCTTCCGCGCCGGCGATATCGGTGAGGATGGCGTAATCGTCGCCTTCTTTCACCAGCCCCATGGCGATGCCGGCCACCGAGGACTTGAGCGGAATGCCCGAATCCATCAGCGCCAGGCTGGCGCCGCAGACCGTCGCCATCGACGACGAACCGTTCGACTCCAGAATGTCGGAGACCACGCGCAGCGAATACGGCGATTCCTCTTCGCCGGGCAGAACGGCGCTGATGGCGCGCTCCGCCAGAGCTCCGTGGCCCACTTCGCGGCGTCCAACGCCGGTCATGCGTCCCGTCTCACCCACCGAGAACGGCGGGAAGTTGTAATGCAGCATGAAGCGTTTCCGCTGCTCGCCTTCGAAGGTTTCAAGGCGCTGCGAATCGTCCGTGGTGCCCAGCGTGGCCGTAACCAGCGCCTGGGTTTCGCCGCGGGTAAACAGCGCGGAGCCGTGCGTGCGGGGCAGCACGCCGACCTCAATGCTGATGGGGCGAATCTCGTCGAACGCACGGCGATCGGGACGAATGCGCTCCTTCGTCACCTGCTCGCGGAACAGCCGCTCGCGGAGGGTTTCGTAGTAGTGGGCGAGCTTCTTCTTCGCCTCGGCCGCGCCTTCGCCTTCGGGAATCTCGGCCTTGAGCTCGTCCTGGATCTGCTTCACCAGCGCATAGCTCTCGAGCTTGGGGTGTGCCTTCGTGTCCAGCGCGTCCTTCAGCCTCGAGCCCACCTTGGCGTGCAGGGCTTCGTAGTAGGAGTTGTCGAACTCGGGCGGGTTGACCGCCTTCTTCTGCTTGCCGACGCGAGAGACAAGGTCGTTGATGGCAGAGACGATCTTTTTGATCTCCGCGTGGCCGAACTCGATGGCGTCTACGACGACATCTTCGGCGACTTCCTGCGAGCCGCTCTCGATCATCACGATGCCGTCTTTGGTGCCGACCACCATGATGTTGATGGTGCTGTCGCGGCGCTCGGAGTAGGTGGGGTTGACCACGAACTCGCCGTTGACGCGACCGACCCGCACAGCGCCTACCGTCGCGCTGAACGGAATGTCCGACAGCGCCAGAGCGGCGCTGGCTCCGTTGATGGCGCAGACGTCAGGGTCGTTCTCTTTGTCCGCCGAAAGCACCAGGGCGATCACTTGGGTTTCGTTGCGGAAGCCTTCAGGAAAGAGCGGGCGGATGGGGCGGTCAATCTGGCGGCTGGTGAGGATTTCGCGTTCGCTGGGCCGTCCTTCGCGCTTGATGAATCCTCCAGGGATACGTCCGCCGGCGTAGGCGTACTCGCGGTAGTCGACGGTGAGGGGGAAAAAGTCGATGCCTTCGCGGGGATCTGGAGCGGAGACGGCGGTGGCCAGCACAACGGTGTCACCCGAGGTGACCACGGCGGCGCCGGAGGCCTGCTTGGCCATGCGGCCGGTTTCGAACTGCAGTCGCTTGCCACCGGCAAGGTCGACCGAGACTTCCTGTTTCATAGGGTCCTCATTTCTCGTAAGGGAAGGTGCGCGGGCTCAAGTCTGAGGCGCGGCGGGCGACGGGGAATTGGGAAAGAGGAGTGGTTTGGGGAATGCCTGCAATGGATGCGGGCCGCAGATTGCGGCCGCTGTCCAGGCTCTTTTCGAATTCTCTTCGTGCGCGCGTTTGGGACTCTGCCTTGCGATTTACTTGCGAATACCCAGCTTGCCGATGACGGTCCGGTAGCGCTCGGAGTCGTGCGTCTTCAGGTAATCGAGCAGGCGACGGCGCTTGCTGACCAGCATGAGCAGACCGCGGCGCGACGCATGATCCTTCGCGTGGGTCTTGAAATGCTCGGTCAGGTCGCCGATGCGCTCGCTGAGAACCGCGATCTGCACTTCCGGGCTTCCGGTGTCGGTGTCATGGGTGCGATAGCGCGCGATAACTTCGGATTTTTTCTGGGGTGCCAGCACGTCTGTGCGTACTCCTCTGATTTTTGGGCGATTACACTTCCTAAGTGTCTGCATTGAGAATAACATGGCTGACTGGCGTGCGCCAGCAATGCAGGCCACTGTGAAGGAAGTCTCCCGCCGCTCACGACATCAGCCGCGCCGTTCCCGAAACGCGAATGCCTGCGCCCTTTTCCGGAGTCCATTCGACCCGCAGGCGCGAGGGTACGCCCATATCGTGGCCCTGAAGGATGTCGATCATGCCGCCGCATGGCCAGTCGAGATCCCGAAGATATCCTGCCAGCGCCGCGGCGGCTGAGCCGGTGGCCGGGTCCTCATAGATTCCGCCCATCGGGAACGGATTCCGCGCGTGAAAGAGCCGCGGCGTCTCCGCGAAAAGCAGGGCAAAGGTGCCCACATCGGCGCGGCGCGCCAGATCGCGCCCGGCTTCCAGGTCGTAACGCATCGCGGCGAGCAGGGCGCGGCTGCGGAGCGCCAGCACCAAATGATTGCCGCCCGCATGCGCCAGAGCAGGCGGAATTCTTGAGTCGAGAGCATCGCGGTCGAGTCCGAAGAGCTGCAGCGCTTCGTCCACCAACTCAGCCGACGCTGGTTCGCTGTGCGTGGGCGGAGATTGGAGTGCGCCAAAGAGCGTCGTGCCGGCCCGGCCTTCGACGGTGATTCGCGCGTGGTTGAGTTGGAGGCGGAAGACGCCGTTGCCATGGCGCTGCGCGAGCGCCGCTCCCAGAGCGATGGTCGCGTGGCCGCAGAAATCCACCTCCGCGGCCGGAGCGAAGTAGCGCACGCGCCAGCCGTATTCCATCGGCGCGGCAAAAGCGGTTTCGGAGTAACCCACTTCCGCGGCAACGGCCTGCATGGTGGCTTCGTCGGGCAACGACTCGCCGATGACGACCCCCGCGGGATTCCCTCCGATGTCTCCGTCACAGAATGCAGCGATTCGCTGGACGTTCATTTCCGTGTCTCCACCGCCGCGCCACCGTAGCTCGACAGCACCGCGCCCTGGCGGCTGAGCAGCAGCGCCGCGCCACGCTGCGCGCCCATCGTGAAATGAATATGAGCGCCGGTGAGCGCATCGACGATGTCGACCGGCTGCGAGTCCATCGATTCGTTGCTGAAGCTGTAGATTTCCCCGTCGGTGAGCACGGTAGGGAAGGCGAGAACCGCGGGAGACAGCGGTGTGACCTCGCGGAATGACGGCTGCACGCCGGCCTGCTCGAGTGCCCACCGATAAAGCGCGGCGACCGTGGAGTAGCCTTCAGAGAATTCCACCGGATCGGCAGTCCACAAAATCTTCCCGCTCCCGTGCTCGATCACCTCAACCGTCTTCCCGTCCGCAAATCGAGAGGTCCACGTCGCCGACTGCTGCACGTCTGCCGGGAAGCTCAGCGGATAGGTCTTTCCATCCGGCAGCGTCAGCTCCGATCCCCTCACGGCGAGCGGAAACACCGTCTCCTCGACGCCCAGCGGCGAGCTCCTGTCCACCGGTTGCCAGTGCTCGTCGCGATTCACCGGTCCCGTCACCAGCAGAGTCCCGCCTTTCGCGACATAATTCATCAGCCCGGACCACGCCCCATCCGTCAGCCCCTGCGCCGATGGCAGAAAAACCAGCTTCGGTGTGCCCAGATCCGCCAGCCGGTTCTCTGTCAGCATGCGCAGCGGCGTGTGATCGACGTAGGCCATGGCGCGCAGCGCGTGCTTCTGCGTATCCAGCGCGAGGCCCCCGAGGTTGGAGTAGAGCAGCACCTGCGAGGTGACCATGGTGACGGCGGGCGGTACGATCTGCGTGAAGGTTTGCGGACTCCTGTTCGCGAATGCCGCGAAGCCGGCGAGGACCTGCGCCTCCGGCTTCTCGGTTCCGTCGGGGCGAATGGCGCCGATGGGTACTTCGTTGTCGTTTGCCATATAGGCGTTGACGTTCCAGACCCACTCCAGCGCGCCCGCACCCTGCGCGAAAGACAATGCGATCTTGCGCTCGAGCTGATCGCCCTCGATTTCCGCGCTGAAGCGCAGATGATCGTCGAGGGTCAGGCGGCGCTGCTCGCCGATTTCCTGAAGCAGCAGCGGTTTCCCGGGAAACTTCGGCGCCAGCGAGGCCCACAGGATCGCGTCGTAATCCCACCAGGCGTGGTCGGCGGTGAAGTCGATGAGCGGCGAATAGAAGGCCGGCGAAACGCGTCCAGCAACTCCGCCCTCGTCCTGCCCGACGGTGATGAGCTGATCCGAAGCTGTCCCGCGAATTAGATCGCGCATCTGCTGCACCCAGCTCGAGAAGACCCACTGGGTGAACAGCGAGTAGTCGTACACCTTGAGAGGATTGAAGCCGCTGCGCACGGAATCGCCGTTGAAGGCTTCCGCCTTGGGCAGGGCCAGTGGATCCTGCGCCGCAACCTCCGGCGCGGTTCCCGTTGGCTGTGACTGGAGAGCGCGTCCGATGCCGAGCGAGGGCTCCGCCCAATCGTGCAGCAGCTTCGCGCGATCGGGATAGCGCTCGGCTATCCACTTGCGCCAGGCAGCATCCTCGAAGGGATCGTAATCCGGTCGCGTCTGCCACTCATTGCGGTTGGCACTGGGTTCGTTGATGAGGTCCCAGGCCAGGAACGGCACCGCGTGGAAGCGCTCGACGAGCGATTGCGCATAGAGCGACTCGGCGTTCAGCGCGACGGGGTCCAGATAGCCGTTCGCTCCGCCGAACGTGTCGGGATAAAACGCGAAGAGGTTGAACTGGACGGGCAGATCGTTGTGGCGCGCGCACATCAAAAAGGCTTCGATCGCGCGCAGACCTTCCTCGCTCATCTGGCCGTTAGGGGCGAGCATGCGCTGCCAGGTGGTCCACAGGCCGGTGCGAATCATGTTCAGGCCGGCTGCGTGAATCTGCGCCATATCGCGATCCCAGACGTACGCGTTAGGCAGCAGCAAATAGAGCCGCGACACATCACCGGACATATAAGTAGTCCCAACCACAGGCAGCGGCTTGCCGTTCAGCTCGAAATAGTCGCGGCCCACGGTGAGCTTCGGTCCGGAGAGGAGATAATCCCAGTCGCGCATCCAGAAGCCGGAGCGATAGGTGCGCAGGGGCTGACCGTCGCGCAGCAGCGTGGCCTCGACGATGTGGAAGCCGCCGCCATCCGCGGCGGTTGCGGGCAAGGTGAGCAGGTGATCGGCGTCGGCGGGAACGGTCTGGTCGTAGTGCGCGGCGCCGTCTTCTGAGGTGACGCGGATGTGCAGTTGCTCGCCGGCTGGCTGCTGCGCCAGCGGGTCAGAGGGGGTGAACTGAAACTCCAGCGCCTCTCCCGGCAGAAAGAGCGGCAGTCGAGGCCGAAAGGCGAAGCGATCGTTCTTGCGAAGCGCAAGATCGGCCAGCGTAGTGAGCAGCTTCGCGTTGCTGAAGAACTCTGCATCGGGTTCGCATGCGACCAGAATCCATCGCCCGCCCACGAACCGATTCGCGTTGTGGTCCAACTCGATCGCGGGGGCGGCGAGCTTGTGGCCGTCGCGCTCGCCCCAGGCCAGCGTGGTCAGGTCCATGTCCTCGCCGCCGGTGGCGCCGCCGCTCGAGTCATAGTTGACGACGGAGAGGCGAACGACTGGGCTGAAGGCGCGCTTCCAGCCAAACGCGGGTAGTTGCGGAAACACATCGGCGTTCGGTGTGAACCTCAGTGAGTCCGAACCCGGCGTCTCCTGATAGCCGTCGATGAACAGCTCCAGCGTCTGCGCCGTGCTGGGCGAGCGCAGATACCAGCCGCTCCCGTCCTGGTACGCGGCGCGGGTGAACGGCTTTCCGCCGAGAACGATCAGGTTTCCGCCGCGATCCAGGTAGCGCAGGATCGCGTTCCAGTCCGCCTCAGGCCAGGCGGAGCCGTAAGGCAGCACCAGCAGGTTCGCATCCTGCGCAGCGAGAGCGTCGCCGAGGTGATCGGCATCGGCAAACTGCGCATCCGGAAAGGCCGAGCGCAGGGCAGCCACATCGGGTGCGGCCGAATCCGCAGCGGGAAATCCAGGCTGCGAAAAGACCACCGTATTTGCGAACGAGCAAGCTGGCAGGATTACGAAGAGAACGGGCAGAAGAAGACGCAAGATCGTACGCATTGCTGGTCAACCCTCAAGAACAGCGGGTCAAACATAGCACAATGCGAAGCTGCGCAGGGGGTTACTGCGGGTTGGCGGAGGCTCCGTTCGGAGAAGCGCCCTGTGCGGGCGGACTCATGCTCTTTTTGTGGAAGAGGTGGTGCGAGACGTCGGGCCAGAACTCGACGAATTCGGCGCCAACGGTTCCCTCGGCAGTAACTGTGAGCGCGCGTTCCACCGTCAGCAGTCCGCCGCGGTCGCTGGCGGGATAGTAGAAATTGGAGATACCCCCGGCTACGAAGTTGCCGGCGACGTTGGCATAGTTCGGTCCCCATGTGCCGTTATCGCGCTTGCACCAGACGGTGGTCGCGGCGGAGTACCAGAAGCGGCTCCAAAAGCTGCCGGTACCTTTGCGAAGGTAGCGCGGATCCTCGTGCATAACAATGGGCAGAATCGCGTTGCCCCAGAGGCCGCCGTCAAAGGCGTCGGCGTAGGAAGCTCCAAAGCGCTTGGCGTAACCCTTCATTCCCTGCCCGTACTCCGGAAATGAATCCTCAGCCTGCTCATCGGCCGCGTCCAGACCGGCGGCGACAAATTCGAAGGGATCGAGCGAGCTCTTCATATCGAGCTGAAATTTCTGCTTTGGCGTGAGCGGCGCGGCGTTCTGAATATCGGTGGTGTTGAAGTTCGGAACCACCCCCAGAATGCGCTGTTTTTCTTCCTGCTTCAGCTGCTGCGCGGCCTGGTCCTGTTGCTGTTTGGCGTTGGTCTGCGTGCTGGACGAGGTCGACGAAGAGCCCGAGTTGCTCTGCTGCTGAGGCGCCGGCGTCTCCTGCTGTCCGTTGGTCTGCTGTGACACTGCATTCGGCGCGTCAGGCAACTCCGCGACCGTGGTTTGCGCGGGAAGGGAACTGTGGGCGAAAAAGAAGCCCCCGGAAAGACACACAAGGCCCAGAAAGCGGCGAACAGAGGACGACTGGATGGCGATCAAACAGTGGCTCCGATACCAAAAAGTTCGAGAAATTCCAGCAGGCGCACGAACGGCTCACGCAGTTCAACACTATAGAGACGAGAAAGTCCCTGCTCTGGTCGAAGTATATCCGGTGAATCTTACTGGCCCGCTGTTGCAATCAATCTGATTCCTGCCTGCCGGGAGTTGCCGTTTCGGGGCCTGTGCCATACTGATTTGGGCCGATCCCCATCTGCTATGAATCCCGCTCCGATCCCTGAATTCATGCGGCGCGCCATCGCGCTGGCGACGGAAAACGTGCGCAGCGGCGCGGGCGGACCGTTCGGAGCAGTGATCGTCCACGAAGGGAGGGTGATTGCCGAGGGTGCGAACCGCGTAACCCAGGAGAATGATCCGACCGCGCACGCGGAAGTACGCGCGATTCGGGCAGCGTGCCGGGAACTGGGCGTCTTCAGCCTGCGCGGATGCGAAATCTACACCAGCTGCGAGCCGTGTCCCATGTGTCTCTCGGCGATCTACTGGGCGCGGATGGATCGCATCTGGTACGGCAACAGCAGTGCCGACGCGGCGCGGGTCAGGTTCGACGATGCCTTTCTTTATAGAGAAATGGCGCTGCCCGCTGCGGAGCGCTCGGTTCCCGCATCGATGCTGCTGCATGACGAGGCTTGGGAGTCGTTCCAGGTCTGGCTCGATACGCCGAATAAGATTCTCTATTAACGTTGCGCGCAGGTTCTGCACCGCAGGCGGAGGGACGCGCATCTCTGGAGACATATGGAATACAGACTGCTTGGACGCTCGGGGCTGAAGGTGTCCGCGCTGAGCTTTGGCGCGGCGACATTTGGCGGTGGCAATGAGTTTTTTCGCGCGTGGGGCGAGACGCAGGTGGATGAGGCTCGCCGGATGGTCGATCTGTGTCTCGATGCAGGCGTGAACCTCTTCGATGTGGCCAATGGCTATTCCGACGGTCTGGCTGAGGAGATCCTCGGCAAGGCGCTCAAAGGCAAGCGCCACCAGACGCTGATTTCGACCAAGGCGTTCTTCCCGATGGGTGCCGGCCCAAATGACGTGGGGTCGTCGCGCCTGCACCTGCTGGAGCAGTGCGACGCCAGCCTCAAGCGCCTGGGCACGGACCACATCGACATCTACCACATGCACGGTTTCGACGCGCTGACGCCGGTGGAAGAGACGCTGGACACCCTCAATACCCTGGTGCACCAGGGGAAGGTGCGGTACATCGCGTGCTCGAACTTCTCAGGGTGGCACCTGATGAAGTCCCTCGCGGTTTCGGCGCGGCATGGATGGGCCCGGTATGTTGCGCATCAGGTTTATTACTCGCTGGTGGGGCGCGAGTACGAGTGGGAGTTGATGCCGCTGGGGCTGGACCAGGGCGTGGCCGGGCTGGTTTGGAGCCCGCTGGGCTGGGGACGGCTGACCGGGAAGATTCGCCGCGGGCGGCCCCTGCCGGAAGTGAGCCGGCTGCACAAGACCGCGGAGTCCGGTCCGCCGGTAGCTGATGAACATCTCTACCGCGTGGTGGATGCGCTGGACGAGGTTGCGAAGGAAACGGGCAAGAGCGTGCCGCAGATCGCGCTGAACTGGCTGCTGCAGCGGCCTTCAGTGTCGAGCGTGATCGTCGGCGCTCGCACCGAGGAGCAGTTGAAGCAAAACCTCGAAGCCGCGAACTGGAATCTGACCGCGGAACAGGTGGCGAAGCTGGACGCGGCCAGCGAGGTGACGCCGATTTATCCCTACTGGCACCAGCGGATCGTGAAGCAGAGGAACCCGCCGCCGGTGTAAAGCGGCGAGGCCGTCAGAAAAACGCACGCTCGTCGCGCAGAACGGTATGGCCCGACCAAAGACGCGGCACGTCGTCGTGAGGCTCGCCGCCGCCGATCCGCATCACTTGGTGAAATAGGTCACCCTGTCGGTTGGTTCCCAGCGACCGGATTGATCTTTACGAAAGAGAAAGTAGTCACCCTCCGTGGAAACCTGCTTCAGGTAAGAAAAGGTCAACACATAGACGACCGCCTCAGTTCTTTTCTGGTTGAAGCCGACGCGTGAGAGGAACAGAG
>JASIAO010000262.1 GCA_030041955.1 Acidobacteriaceae bacterium
GACGGCACGATCCGTTAGATGTTGCTTCACGGAATCCATGTCTCGCCAGGGATCGCGTTTGAGGCGCGCCTTCCAGTTCTGGAAATTTGCCACCGTGAACTGCGTCGGGTCGGTCTTTTTCAACTCGGACCACGTGACTGGCATGGCCACACGCGCACCGACGCGCGCTCGCGGAGAGTATGGAGCGACGGCGGTTGCGCCGCGCTCGTTGCGGAGATAGTCGAGGAAGATCTTTCCGGTGCGAGCCGATTTTGTCATTTTTGTCAGGTAGAGTTTGGGATTTGCGCGCTCCATCATCAGGACAAACTGGTGTGAGAACTCCTTGACGGCGGGCCACTCCAGGCGAGGCACAATGGGCGCGACCACGTGGATTCCCTTGCCTCCGGTGGACTTCACGAACGTCTCGAGGCCGAGCTGTTTGAATAAGTCGCGGACCTCGATGGCGCTCTCCACGAGCTGCGACCAGGGCAGGCTCGGGTCAGGATCGAGGTCGATGATGATGCGGTCGGGCATTTCCAGGGATTCGTTCCGCGAGCCCCAGGGATGGATCTCGAGCACACCCATCTGGGCGAGGCCGACCAGGCCCTCGACGGTGGAAAGCGTCAGATATTGTTCCGGTGCGCCGCCTTTTTTCGAGTGGATGGGCACGCTGCCGATGCCTTTGGGCACGCCCATGCCGATGTGCTTCTGAAAGAAGCACGGCTTTCCCGAGCCTTCAGGGCAGCGCACCAGGCTGAGCGGGCGGTCCGCGATGTGGGGCAGCATGTTTTCCGCGACGGCCGCGTAGTACTTCGCGAGCTGGCTCTTTGTCAGCTTCGATTGCTCGTCGAGTATCTTGTCTGCGTGGGTGAGGTGCACTCCGGCAATCTCGGCCGTCTCGCTGCGCACGGCTGATTTTGATTTCGCGGCAATGGGCGCCGACGCCTGGTGCTTCGCGGACTTCGCCGCGTGGCGCCCAGGCAGAGCGTTGCGGGCCGCTTTGGGCTTGTGTCCTGCCTGCTCGCGCACGACTTCCTTCGGATCTTTGTCTTCCCGGATTCCCAGGAACGCGGCCTGGCGCACATTGCCGCCCGCGGTCCACGTGGCGAAACGCGCTTCGACGACGAGCTCCGGTTTGACCCACACCGCTTCTTTTTTCGCCTCTGCCGGAAGGGCATGGAACGGTATCCTCGTCTGGCGCAGCTTTTCAAGACGCCTGCGCAGCGTTTCACGCATCCTGCTGGAGAAGCCGGTGCCCGCGCGGCCAGCGTAGATCAATTCGCCATCGCGGTAATAGCCGAGGAGCAGCGAGCCGATTGCGTGAGGTTCCTTCGTGTGGGGCGTGAAGCCGCCAACTACGAATTCCTGTTGCAGCACACATTTCGATTTCAGCCAGTCCCGAGAGCGCTCCGATCGGTACGGTGCTGCGGCCAGCTTGGATACGACGCCCTCCGCGCCCATCTCGCAGGCACGCCGGAACATTGCTGTGCCCCTGGCGCGGATATGGCTGCTCAAGCGCAGCGTCCGATCCTCGCCGCGCTCCTGGATCAAACCTTCGAGGATGGTTTTGCGGCGCTCGAGCGGCAGCCCGCGCAGATTGTGCCCGTTGAGATGCAGCAGGTCGAAGGCGAAATACGTAAGCGGACGCGCGGCGCCTTCATCGAAGGCCGCCTGAAGGTCCGCAAAGCTGGTGCCGCCGTCTGTGTTCAGTACGACTACTTCGCCGTCGAGGATCGCCGCGTGCACGGGCAGTTCCGTCGCGGCTTGCGCAACGTCTTTCATGCGATGGGTCCAGTCGAGCCCTTTGCGCGTAAACAGGCGCGCGCGCCGCGCCGATCCTTTTTCGTCGATGTGAATCTGGATGCGATATCCGTCAAGCTTGAGCTCGTGCAGCCAATCGTCGCCTTCGGGCGGCTCATCGGTTGATACGGCCAGCTCCGGCGCAAGAAAGCCGGGCATCTTCTCTTTGGGAGTTCCCACCAGCACCCATTCGCGACTGGGAATGGTCTGTTCGGCTTCGCGCGATTTCGGCGATGGCTGCTTTCGCTTCAGGCGCGACCGGTTCGCGGGGGCTCTTGCCGGTTTTTCCGGCTTGTTTGAATTCCAGACGTGGTCCTCGGAGGCGGCGATCTCATCGAGGCTCCTGCCGGTGACGGCGCTGTTGGGCGCTTCATCGGTGATGCAGGGAGCGTCGGCGTCGCGGGCAAACTCGTCGCGCTCCTTGATGAGCAGCCAGTTCGGCTTATCGGTGTGGCCGAAGCGGTCGCCGTGCATGCGCACCAGAACCCAGCGGCCGTGGAGCTTCGTTCCATGCAGTTCGAACTTGAGACTTCCCTTGCGCAGGCCCTCGTCGGCGCCCTCAATGGGCTCCCAGGTGCCCTGGTCCCAGACCATCACCGTGCCGCCGCCGTACTGGCCTTTGGGGATGGTTCCCTCGAAGCCGCCGTACTCGATGGGGTGGTCTTCGACCTCGACAGCGAGACGTTTGTCGGCGGGGTTGTAGCTGGGACCTTTGGCGACAGCCCAGCTCTTGAGGACACCGCGCCAACCCAGGCGAAAGTCGTAGTGCAGGCGCGTCGCCGCGTGCTTCTGGATGACAAAGGGAAGTTCTTCCGCTGACTTTTTCTTTGCTCCGGATCCGCCGTGGGGCTCCGCGGTCATGGCGAAATCGCGCATGGCACGGTAGCGGGCCAGTTGGCGATCGACGGCAACCGAAGGAGATTTCGATTTGGAGGCGCGTTTCGGCATCACGGGATTGGAATCTCCGCGGCGCGAGCGGGCTGCCATCGATGGTGGATCGAAATAGCCGGCGTTTTCTGCAGCTGAACGGTTGAACCGGAGCGACGAACCGCAGGTCCTTAGACTCGCGGCCTGAACCCGTTCGCCGCGCAGAGACGGCGCGGCGGATTCGGTCCGCTCGCTCAGGATGACAGATCTCTTGTAGAATCCGGCATTTTCGTCATGGCCTGTCTGTCGATACAGCTTAGCCCAACTGGAGCGCGCCGGTTATGTGGAGATCCTGGTCCAGGACGACTGAAACTTCGGGCTTGTTCTCCTGGTAGCGCACCTGGATGTGACGGCCGCGCAAAGCCTCAGCAAAAGCATCAGCGTCCTTCCTGCGGCGGAAGCGGCGCGAGTACTTGCCGTAGCGGTACTCCGAGCGGGCGTAATAGCGGTACTGGACGACGACTGCGTATCCATGCCTGTTTTGCACTGTGGCCGACTGGACTTCGCCGTCGGCGCTGGGCCACGCCGCGGCGCGCCGCTGCCGCCACTTCTGCCACAGCGTCTGCCCGCCGGCGGCGCCACCGCCGCCGATCAACCAGGGCAGGAAATTATGAATCGCACCCCAAAAAGGCGCCAGGAAATGCCACCAGGGATGATGCACAGTCCAGTCTCCGCGCCGGTACGACGCTGCCGCCAGCATACGACGCCGAGACGTGAAACTTTCAGGAAAATCCTGAAAAATAGCGACGTGGCGGCCGGGAGATTCGTCTTTTCTATTGTGAAAGCCCGCTGGACCACTCTGCCTGCGGGGGTTTATTGTAATCAGTCGCTTCCGCCAGGACCGGCCTTTCCAGAGCGGAGAGCCGGCTTTCGCGAGGCGCAACGAACAAGGAGCTGTTCCTCTATGTCCACCGTTCTGCAACACCCTGAGGTTGCCGCCCAGAAGGACTTTCTTCCGCTCAATGGCACCGACCACGTCGAGTTTTACGTGGGCAACGCCCGCCAATCTGCCTATTTTTACCGCCTGGCCTTCGGCATGAAGCTGGTGGCCTACGCCGGGCCGGAAACCGGCGTCCGCGACCGCGCCTCCTACGTAGTGCAGCAGGGCAAGATCCGTTTTGTGCTGACTACCCCGCTGCGCGCCGACGGCGAAATTGCCGAGCATGTGCGCGTCCATGGCGACGGCGTGCGGGATGTGGCGCTATGGGTCGACGACGCCCGGCAGGCGTGGAAAGAGACGACGAAGCGCGGCGCGCGCAGCGTTCGCGAGCCGTTCGAACTGAAGGACGAGCACGGTACGGTGCGCATCGCATCCATCGCCGCTTACGGCGATACCATTCATTCGTTTGTGGAGCGGAGCGGGTACAACGGGCCATTTTTGCCGGGTTTTCGCGCCGAGCCGGAGGATCCGCTGGCTCGACCGACGGGCCTGCTCCACGTGGATCACATGGTGGGCAACGTGGGCTGGAATGAGATGAACCGGTGGGTGGATTTCTACGCTCAGGTGATGGGATTCTCGCTTTACCAGCATTTCGACGACAAGGACATTTCGACGGAGTACTCCGCGCTGATGTCGAAGGTGATGGCCAACGGCAACGGGCGCGTGAAATTCCCCATCAATGAGCCGGCGGAAGGGCGGCGGAAATCGCAGATCGAGGAGTATCTGGAGTTCTACCACGGGCCGGGCGTGCAGCACATCGCGATGGCCACCGGCGACATTCTGGACACCGTGGCGAAACTGCAGGAACAGGGCGTTCCGTTCCTGACAGTGCCGCACACGTACTATACGGAGCTGGAGCAGCGCGTGGGCAAGATCGATGAGCCGATCGGGGAGCTGGAAAAGCTGGGCATCCTGGTAGACCGCGACGACGAAGGATACATGCTGCAGATCTTCACCAAGCCGGTGGAGGACCGGCCGACGCTTTTCTTCGAGATCATCCAGAGGAAGGGCAGCCGGAGCTTCGGGAAGGGCAACTTCAAGGCGCTCTTCGAAGCCATCGAGCGCGAGCAGGCAGCGCGAGGCAATCTCTAGAGCAATGTAAAGGCGGTGAGCGCTAAGCGCGACGGCGGGAGCGTGCGGGCCGGAAGAGCCGGGTCACGCCTCCGGTGTTTGGGTGCATCTCGCCGAACATGTGGGCGAGCGCCCAAAACAGGAAGCCGATGCCGAAGGCGACCACGAGAGCGAGTCCAATCAGAGGTAATCGATCCAGGGAAACCATGCAAAATCCTCTGATTCCATTTCAGAGGAGGTGCTGCAAGTGCGGCAAAAGGAAGGTGTAAATATTTCGTAAGGCTCGGGTTCTAGTCGGCCACCATCAGCTCGCCGGGCAGGATCGGGCGGGTCCGAGGGAGGACGCCGAAGGCCGCCAGGATGCCCATTCCCGCGAGCACCGCGCAGTAGACGACGAGCTTGAGGGTGTCGGTTGCGTGGGTTTTCGGCAGAGCCTGCCAGAGTATGAGCAGCACGGTCTGAGCCGCCGTGACGGACCAAACGGTTCCATAGAAATAGCGGCGCTCCCAGCCCTCGCCTTTCGTGGAGAAGCGCACACGCGGGAGCACGCCGAACAATCCCAGAGCGAGGACCAGCACGAGGATGGGCGTGTATCCGTGTGTGTAAATCTGCCTGAGCCGCCATTGGCGCGTAGCCACAGCCCAGACCAGCCCGGCGAGATTGAGCAGGGCAAAGTTGAGCAGCGCGTTCCACGCGAAGGTGTAGCAGATGCGGCGATACCAGGGGTTGGGGCGGTCCTCAGTGAAGCGCAGAATGTATGGCGCGGGTTCGGCGCCGGGCAGTTGCCCAAAAAGTGCGGCGGCGCCGGTCAGCACGAGGACGGTCCCGAGCCAGATAAGGTTGCGCATGCTGCCACCGCGCGCGAAAAGGTCGAAGGTGAGCGGGCCGGGCGCCAGGAAGAATACCCAGATCCAGATAGGCCAGTGGGCCGCGCGATAGCGCCGCGTGTTGCGGGTGCGCATTTTGCGCTCGTGCGCGTATTCGACTCGAACCGGGATCGCCATTGCTGCTCAGCCCTTGGCCGCCGGCACGAATCGCACTTCGAGACGATCGTTCTGCACCTGCACCGTCACGTCTTCGAGGGAGCGTACAATCCACTCCGCATCGCGCAGGCTTTCCATTGCGTGAGAGAAGAGCGTTGCCAGCACCCTGCATCCTGCTGCACGACCCGCGGTTGCGCCTGCGGAGGAATCCTCAATCACGAGGCATTCCGCCGGCTTCAACCCGAGGAATTCCGCGCCCATGAGGTATGGCTCGGGATGTGGCTTGCCCTGGCTAACCATGTCGGCGGAGACGATCTGCGCCGGCACGGAGATTCCGGCCTGGGCCAGACGGCCTCTCGCGAGACGCTCGGTCGCCGAAGTGACGACGGTCCAGGAACTCTGGGGCAGCAGATCGAGGATGCGGCGCACACCGGCCAGCACCTCCATCCCGACGTTGTCCTCCATCTCGGTCGATTCGAGCCACTCCACTTCGGCGAGAGCATCCAGGTCCGGGCGGAGGCGCTGTACGGTTTCAATCGCGCGGCATCCATGCGCAGTCCGGATGGCCAGCTGGGGATCGACGCCGCGCGCCTGCGACCACTTCTCCCAGGTGCGTTCGACCGATCCGATGGAACTAACCAGAACGCCGTCCATATCGAAAAGAATGCCGCGGGGATGCAGGATCACCCCGTTTTCCGCCAACAAAGCCACCATGAATCCAGCGTATCAGGCGGGGCGCGCTGCCTCAGTGAGATACTTCCAAGAACTGGTTTCATGTACAGTTCACGGTTCCGATTGGAGCATGAGACCCGCTTTGATGGCGGATCTCAACCGTTGCTTATCCATGAATTCGCAGTTATGGGACCAGTTGCAGCGAGGACCAGACATGAACGAATCTCGGCAGACGATACGCGCTCCGCGCGGCAACACACGCACCGCGCATGGGTGGATCCAGGAAGCCGCCAAACGCATGCTGATGAACAATCTCGATCCAGAAGTTGCGGAAAAGCCTGCCGAACTGATTGTCTACGGGGGGCGCGGGAAAGCGGCGCGCAACTGGGAGTGTTACCACCGAATTATCGAAACGCTGGATCGGCTCGAGAACAATCAGACGCTGCTCATTCAATCCGGCAAACCCGTGGCAGTGCTGGAGACGCAGCGCCTGGCGCCGCGGGTGCTCATCGCGAACTCGAATCTGGTTCCGCACTGGGCTACGTGGGACGAATTCGATCGCCTCGACCGCGCAGGACTGATGATGTACGGCCAGATGACAGCCGGCTCGTGGATCTACATCGGCACGCAGGGGATTTTGCAGGGGACGTATGAGACGTTCAGGAGCGCGGCCGAAAAGCATTTTGGCGGGACGCTGGCAGGGACGATCACTGTGACGGCGGGGCTGGGCGGCATGGGAGGCGCGCAGCCGCTGGCGGTGAAGCTCGCGGGGGGAGTGAGCATCTGCGTGGAGATCGATCCGCCGCGCATCGACCGGCGGCTGGAGACGCGGTATCTGGACCGCGCCACGCACTCGCTCGACGAGGCGATCGGTATGGCGAAGGAGGCGAAGGCCGGGCGCCAGGCAGTTTCCATCGGGCTGCTGGGCAACGCCGCCGAGGTGCTGCCCGCGATGGTCGAGAGCGGCTTCACTCCCGAACTGGTGACGGACCAGACCAGCGCGCACGATCCATTGTGGGGTTATCTGCCGATTGCGCGGGCGGATGAGGACCTGAACACGCTGCG
>JASIAO010000263.1 GCA_030041955.1 Acidobacteriaceae bacterium
GCGCAGAAACGCAACGACAAAGACCTGGTCCTCCGCGCTGAGGCGGGCGAGTTGCGGGAGCTCGAAGGAGCCTTCGATGGCAATGTTTTTGGCAGGGATACGGACGCGCTCGACCACGATGGGCTGGCCCTGGGTGAGACGGGTGAGTTCCTGCCAGTCGGACGGGTTTTGGGGCGATTCGGGCATGGTTGAAGAACAGGGGTTAGGGTTACGGTTTAGGGTTCAGAACGCCAAACATGAAGAGATTGTGACAGATTTAATTAAGAATGTCAATATATAAATTAATAAATTTAATTAGCGGAAGAGCGGAGAGGGGATATTGCTGGTGGGCGACGGGCAGGAGCGGGGGATTGGGGGTGGTTCGGCGAAGCGTGGCCGGCGGCGAAGGATGGTGAGACAGGTGCAGGCGGTTCCGGCATTGCAGGCCTGATACAGCAACGCAACCTGGCGGCGTCCGCGCAGCGGAAATCTCGCGAGTGATATATGTCACATGCTCGGGAGAAGCGTGGCTGCTTACAATAGAGCCATCATGAAGGTTGAATACCAGAAGGCGCGGATCGTGGTAGCGGCGCTGATCATCGTGGGGGCGATTGCGTACCTGGCGGTGACGGGCGTGGAAGCGAACAAGAGCTATTACGTGACCATCCAGGAACTGCAGACGATGGGCGGACAGGCCTACACGCGGCACCTGCGGGTGGCGGGGAGCGTGGCGCCGGGAAGCATCAGCCGGGATGGTTCGCATGCGAACTTTGTGCTGGTGGAGAACGACCGCAAGCTGCAGGTGAGTTACACGGGCGACGAGCCGCCGCCGGATACCTTCAAGGACAACAGCCAGGCGCTGGCGATCGGGATGTACGGGCGGGACGGCGTGTTCCACGCGACGGGATTGCAGGCGAAGTGCGCGTCGAAGTATGCGCCCGCGCAGCCTGGGCAGAAGACGGCGGGCGGGGCGACGACCACGGCGATGGCGACGGCTCCAGGGCAATAAGAGAGAGATCAGGGAACAGGGATTATGGTGTAGGGAGACGGCAGAGCCGGCTTTCTATGCCAGGGGGAAGTGTGTGCGAATCCCACATCTGCCAACACCGGGCAGATGTGGGGCACCCGGAGTGGGGCACCCGGGATCAGGTGAGGATGAGGGATGAGCAGCGTTATCGCTGAACTCGAGGAAGTATCGAAGCTGTACGGCACGTTTGCCGCGCTGCGCAAAGTATCGGCGAGCTTCGAGCGCGGGCGTTGCTATCTGGTGCTGGGCGAAAACGGCGCAGGCAAGTCGACGATGCTGCGGACGATGGCGGGGCTGCTGCGGCCGAGCTACGGGAAGGTGAGAATTTTCGACGCGGAGGGCAAGGCTGAGGAGCCGACGACGGAGCGGGAGCGAATCGGATACATGAGCCACGCGACGATGCTGTACGACGAGTTTTCAGGCGTGGAGAATCTGCGGTACTTCGCGGGCTTGTACCGGTCTGGGAAAAACGGGGGCCGGGATTGCGTAACGCCGGAAGAGGCGCTGCGGAGCGTGGGGCTGGATCCGGCACTGGAGCGGCCGGTGGGGCAGTATTCGCAGGGGATGAAGCAGCGGGCGTCGTTGGCGCGGGTGTTGATTTCGCGGCCGGAATTGCTGCTGCTGGACGAGCCGTTTTCGAATATGGATATCCAGAGCGCACACCAGATGCTGCGCCTGCTGGAAACGTTCAGGACGGAGCACCGGACGATCGTGCTGACGACGCATCAGCGGGAGCTGGCCGAGCCGCTGGCGGATTTTGTTCTTACGCTGCAGGCGGGGGCGGTGGTGAGCCTGGTGGAGGGTCCGTACGGGAAGAATGGAGGGCTGAATTTATCGGCTGTGAGGAGTGCGGGAAAAGATGAGGCAGTACTCAGGGGCTAAAGCCCCGTGCATGGAGCAGCGATTACGGCACGACTCAAGTCGTGCCCTTTCAAGACGGCTTCAATCCGGCTTATCTCAAGCCGGATGACCGGGGCCCCGGGATGGTGCGATGAAGACGAATGCGGCGCGGATACTGGATGGGCTGGGGATTGCGTACGAGATCCGCGAGTATGAGGTCGATCCCGAGGAATTTTCGGCGCTGATCGTGGCGCAGAAAGTTGGGCTGCCGGCGGAGCAGGTATTCAAAACGCTGCTGTGCGTGACCAGCGACAAGGAACATGTGTTCGCAGTGGTGCCGGGCGATGCGGAGCTGGATTTTAAGAAGCTGGCGGCTGCGGCGGGAGCGCGGAAAGCGGAGATGGTTTCGCTCAAGGATGTGCAGCCGCTGACCGGATATGTGCGCGGCGGCGTGACGGTGCCGGGGGCGAAGAAGAATTTCCGGGCGTTTGCGGACGAGACGCTGGAGCTGTTCGATGTGATCTCGGTTTCGGCGGGGACGCGCGGCGTGCAGGTGGTGCTGAAGCCGGAGGATTATCTGCGGGCTACGGGAGCGGTGGTGGCGGATCTGACGAAACAGAGCTCAGAGCACAGAGCGCAGAGCTCAGAGACGAAACAGAGAGCGGAGCTCAGAGCGCAGAGCTCAGGGACGAAACAGAGCGCGGAGCACAGAGCGCAGAGCTCAGGAAGCGGGAAGAACGCATGAGGCCCGCGTATTTTCTCCTGCACCTGAAGAAGGATCTGCATCTGGAATGGCGGTCAAAGGACGCGATCAACTCGATGCTGTTCTTTGCGCTGCTGGTGGTAGTGCTGTTCAGCCTGGCGTTCGATCCGACACAGGATGCGTCCAGGAAGATTGCGGGCGGGATATTGTGCGTCGCGACGATGTTCGCGGCGGTGAGCGCGCTGAATCAGGCATGGGCGCGGGAGCTGCGGAACCAGGTGCTGGACGCGCTGCGGATGACTCCGGCTCCGGGTGCGGCGATGTTCCTGGGCAAGGCGATCGCGAACTTTCTGTTCGTGACGGTGGTGGAGATCGTGCTGGCGCCGGTGTTCGTGGTGTTCTACAACCTGCACGCGCTGGGCAATGCGTGGCTGCTGGCGCTGGTGCTGCCGCTGGGGACGTGGGCGCTGATCGTGAACGGGGTGTTCTTCGCGGCGCTGTCGATCCGGACGCGAAACCGGGAGCTGCTGCTGCCGCTGATCCTGTTTCCGATTTTTATTCCGGCCCTGCTGGGGATGGTGATGTCGGCGACGGCGATTTTGACCGGAGAAGGCGACCCGGCGATGTGGATCAAGTTTTTGGCGGGGTACGATGTGGCGTTCACAACGCTGTGCATGATGCTGTTCGAGGTGATCCTGCACGCGGAATAGTAGCCGGCCAAGGGCCGGCGGCTGCCTGGACGGCGAGTCCTACCAGCGGCCGGAGTGGTGGTAATGGAGGAAGTGGGCAGCGGAGAAGGCGACGATCCAGAGACCGATGACCAGGCTGCCGACGGTGATGACCCAGCGGCGGGCGGGGCGGTCGTGGGGGGCAAGGGTGGAAGACTTGCGGACGCCGAAGATCTGGCCGCCGATGCCAACCACCATGAGGAGAGCGCCGAGGACGAGGGTGAACCAAGCCATGGCTAACCTTTGTACCCTAACTGAGGTGGATGTGGGAAGGGGCAAAAGGGGTGGCCAGGCAGTAAGAGTTAGGTACGGGATGGAAGTGTGACGGGAAATGGCTGGATGCAGGGAACTTAGCTGGGTTGAGGGTGAGCGATGAAACTGTGGAGATGGTTGTGGCTGGCGGTGACGCTGGGAGTGCTGGCGGAGGGGTTCCACGTGGCAATGTACGTGGTGCCTCCGGATGCGGCGCAGGGGAATGTGCAGAGGATCTTCTACTATCACATTCCGTCGTGGGCGGGGATGGGACTGTTCTTCGCGATCAACCTGATCTGCTCGCTGGTGTACCTGGCGGTGCGGAACCGGAATCATGCGCTGGCCATCAAGGCGGATTCGCTGGCAGTGGCGTCGGCGGAGATGGGGGTGGTCTTCTGCCTGATCGGGCTGGTGACGGGGTCGCTGTGGGGACGCGCGGTGTGGGGCATCTGGTGGACGTGGGACGCGCGGCTGACTTCGACGCTGGTGCTGTGGCTGATCTACGTGGCGTATTTGCTGCTGCGGCGGTTTGCGGCGGGGCCGCAGATGCGAACGCTGGCGGCGGTGATGGCGATCTTCGGGTACGTGGACGTGCCCATCGTTTATATGTCGACGCGGTGGTGGCGGACGCAGCATCCGGGGCCGGTGTTCGGCGGCGCGCCGGGATCGGGAATTGCGCCGAGCATGATGCCGGCGGTGTGGTGGAATCTGGCGGGCTGGCTGATGTGGGGGATCTTTGTGGCGAGCCTGCGGTATGTGTCGCAGTATCGCGAAGAAGTCAAGGAGCAAGAGGCCGGACTGGCAGCACTGGAAGCGCACGAGATCAAGGCGGGGAGATAGTTATGGATACGATGGGACATCAGCATCTGGTGCTCGCGTACGCGGCGACGATTGTGATCCACCTGGTGTACGTGACGTATGTGGCGGTGCGGTACCGGGCGAGCGGAAAGAAGGGATAGGGGGAAATTCATCCGGCGGGGGCGGGGTTTTGGCCGGAGCCCCGCGGGACGGTACATTAGTAATATGTTTCGAATTGGCCGTTTGTTTGCTGTCAGCGTGGCGGCGCTGG
This sequence comes from Acidobacteriaceae bacterium, assembly GCA_030041955.1. Classification (GTDB taxonomy): domain Bacteria; phylum Acidobacteriota; class Terriglobia; order Terriglobales; family Acidobacteriaceae; genus Palsa-343. The sequence goes on from JASIAO010000263.1 coordinate 4,599, forward strand.
TGATCGCTATGGGCGCGTTCACCCAGGATCAGCCGCTGCATCCCAAAGACACATCCGCGCTGCATCCGCCGCCGGGAGCGAAGGTGGCGATCGTGGAGTTCTACGATCTGGAGTGCCCGATGTGCGCGCTGCAGAACCCGGTGATCATGCAGGCCGTGGCGCAGTATCACGTGGCCTGGGAGCGGCATGATTTTCCGCTGCCGATGCACAACTGGAGCTTCCAGGCGGCGGTGAACGCGCGGTGGTTCGACACGAAGTCGAAGCAACTGGGCGACGATTACCGGAACGCGGTATTTGCGAATCAGCCCAGCATCGAGACGAAGGCGGATTTGCTGGCGTTTACGCAGAAGTTCGCGCAGCAGCATGGGCTGGAGCTGCCGTTCGTGATGGATCCGCAGGGCAAACTGGAGGCGGAGGTGAAGGCCGACCAGGTGCTGGGCGACCGGATGGGCATCCATGAGACGCCGACGGCGTTTGTGGTGACGGATCACGGCTACCAGCAGGTGATGGACTTCAACAAACTGTTCTCGATGCTGGACCAGGCGGAAGGGCAGTAGAGCAGCGTACAGCGTACGGCGTACAGGGAGCCTGCGAAGGACGCAGGCTCCTTTTTGCCATGGGCGATTGCGGAGCAGAGAGCTCGCCGGCGCGAGGGAAATCGAATGAGCATGGAAGGCACAAGCGTAGCAACGCAGCCGCCGGTGGCGGAACGGAAGCACACGGAGCGGGTGGTTCACGGGCACACGCTCGTGGACGACTACGCGTGGCTGCGGGAAAAAGAGAATCCCGAGGTGGCGGCGTATCTGGAGGCGGAGAACGCGTACACCGCGGCGTCGCTGGCGGGAACCGAGGAGCTGCAGAAGCAGCTTTACGAGGAGATGCTGAGCCACATCCAGGAGACGGATGTCTCAGTACCGTTTCGCGACCGGGAGTGGTGGTACTACTCGCGCACGGAGCAGGGCAAGCAATACGAGATTTTCTGCCGCAAGCGCGGGACGCCGGATGGGCCGACGGGCGAGGAAGAGATCCTGCTGGATGTGAATGCGCTGGCGGAGGGCGAGACGTTCCTCGCGCTGGGCACGATGACGGTTTCAGACGATGGGAACCTGCTGGCGTATTCGGTGGACAACCGGGGATTCCGGCAGTACACGCTGCGGGTGAAGGATCTGCGGACGGGCGAGCTGCTCGCGGAGCGCGTGGAGCGCGTGGGGTCGGTGGTGTGGGCGGCGGACAACCGGACGCTGTTCTACACGGTGGAAGACGAGGAGCAAAAGCGGCAGTTCCAGCTATGGCGGCATGAGCTGGGGCGGCTGCACACGGAAGACACGCTAGTCTATGAGGAAGCGGACGAGCGGTTCAACGTGGGCGCGGGGCGGACGCGCGACGACCGGTACGTGATCCTGGAAAGCGCGAGCCATACGACGACCGAAGAGCGGTTTTTGCCGGCGGATGCGCCCAGGGGCGAGTGGACGCTGATTGCGCCGCGGCGCGAGGAGATCGAGTACTACGCGGATCACCGGAATGGGCGGTTTTATATCCGCGTGAACGATACGGGGAGAAATTTTCGGCTGGTGACAACGCCGGTGGAGACTCCGGGGCCGGAGCACTGGACGGAGCTGATTCCGCAGCGCGACGAGGCGATGCTGGAAGAGGTGGATCTGTTTGCCGGATTCTGCGCGGTGTGGGAGCGGCGCCAGGGATTGCAGCATGTGCGGACGGTGCGGTTCCGTGGAGACGGGCCGGGGTTGGGTGAGGAGCGGGAGATTGCGTTTCCCGAGCCGGTGTACAGCGCGCATCCGCACTTCAATCGCGTGTTCGAGACGGAGAAGTACCGGTACGCGTACCAGTCGCTGGTGACGCCAAGCTCGGTGTTTGAGTACGACGTGGCGACGGGCGAGTCCACGCTGCTGAAGCAGGTGGAAGTGCCGGGAGGGTTCGACCGGACGCGCTACGAGTCGGAGAGGATTTTTGTGAAGGCGGCAGATGGGCTGGAGGTACCGGTGTCGCTGGTGTGGAGACGCGACCAACGCGAGCCTGGAAAGAATCCACTTTGGATTTATGGGTACGGGTCATATGGGTATTCGCTGCCGGTGGGGTTCAACAGCAACCGGCTGAGCCTGCTGGACCGCGGGTTTGTGCTGGCGTATGCGCACGTGCGCGGCGGCGGCGAGATGGGCAAGGCGTGGCACGACGCCGGAAGGCTGATGAATAAGCGGAATACGTTCGCGGATTTTGTTGCCGTGACGGAAGCGCTGGTGGAGCGCAGATATGGCGCAAAGGATCGCGTGGCGGCCGAGGGCGGCAGCGCGGGCGGACTGTTGATGGGCGCGATTGCAAACCTGCGGCCGGACCTCTATCGCGCCATCGTGTCGCACGTGCCGTTTGTGGACGTGATGAACACGATGCTCGATCCGACGCTGCCGTTGACGGTTCCGGAGTACGAGGAGTGGGGCGATCCAAACGAGAAAGAAGCGTTCGAATATATGCTCAGTTATTCGCCGTATGACAACTTAGAGGCGAAGAGCTATCCGGCCATGCTGGTGAAGACGTCGCTGTGGGACAGCCAGGTGATGTATTGGGAGCCGGCGAAGTATGTGGCGAAGCTGCGCACATTGAAAAGCGATGACCGCGTGTTGCTGTTGCACACAAACATGACCGCGGGTCATGGGGGCGCGTCGGGCCGGTATGACTATTTGAAAGAGATCGCGATGGATTATG
>JASIAO010000264.1 GCA_030041955.1 Acidobacteriaceae bacterium
CGATCTCGATCTGCCGTCGGAAGAGATGCGCGAGCAGGCCATCCAGTATGTCTACCAGCGCTATGGCGAGCTGGGCGCGGCCATGACGGCCAACGTGATCACTTATCGCGGCAAGTCCGCGGCGCGTGAAGTGGGGAAGGCGCTCGGCTTCGATGCGGAATCGCTTGGCCGCCTCTCAAGCCTGGTGAGCCAGTGGGAGTGGCGCGGGGAAAACGACACCATGGCCAACTCTTTCCACAACGCCGGCTTCGACGTGCAGCTTCCGCGCATCGCCAAATATCTCGAGCTGTGTGTGCGCCTGCAGGATCTGCCGCGGCATCTGGGCCAGCATTCCGGCGGCATGGTCATCTGCCAGGACCAGCTCAATCATGTGGTCCCGCTGGAGCGCGCCTCCATGCCTGGCCGCACGGTCGTGCAATGGGACAAGGAGGACTGCGCGGACCTCGGCATCATCAAGGTCGATCTGCTCGGCCTCGGCATGATGGCCGTGCTCAAGGACTGCCTCATGCTCATCCCCGAGCATTACGGGGAGCCGATCGACCTGGCGCAGCTCCCTGAAGATCCCAAGGTCTACAAGGTGCTGCAACAGGCGGACACGGTCGGCATGTTCCAGATCGAGAGCCGCGCGCAGATGGCCTCGCTGCCGCGAAATCATCCCGAGCGTTTTTACGATCTGGTCGTGCAGGTGGCCATCATCCGCCCTGGACCGATCGTCGGTAAAATGATGCACCCCTACATGCGCCGCCGGCAGAAGAAGGAAGCCGTCACGTATCCGCACCCTTCGCTGGAGCCGGTGCTGGAGCGCACGCTCGGCGTTCCGCTCTTTCAGGAGCAATTGCTGCGCATGGCCATGACCGTGGCCAACTTCAGCGGCGCGGAGGCCGAAGAATTGCGCCGCGCAGTAGGAATGCGCCGCTCGTGGCAGCGCATGAGGGACCTCGAAGGTAAGCTGCGCCGCGGCATGACCCAGAACAAGATTGCCCCCGCCACGCAGGACGAGATCGTGCAGGCCATCAGCTCTTTCGCGCTCTACGGATTTCCCGAGTCCCACGCGGCCAGCTTCGCGCTGATCGCTTATGCCTCGGCGTACTTCAAAGTGAAATACCTGGCCGCTTTTACCGCGGCTATCCTGAACAACCAGCCGGTGGGTTTTTATTCGCCGGCGGTGCTGGTGAAAGATGCGCAGCGCCATGGTCTGCGTGTGCGCCCGATCGATGTGCAGCAGTCCGAGTGGGCATGCACGATCGAACACGAGGAAAATCTGTCATGCGAGGATAAGTTGCACGCTGCACGCTGCACGCTGAACGCTGAACGCTGTCTCCGTCTCGGTCTCGGCTATGCGCGCGGCCTGCGCCAGCATGTGGGTGAGGCCATCGCTGCGGAACGCCGCACCGGTGGTCCATTCCGCTCGGCGGACGATCTCGCCCTGCGCGTGCCGTCACTGAAGCGCAAAGAAATCACCCTGCTCGCGAACATTGGCGCGCTGAATCACGTTGCCGGCATCGGCCATCGCCGCGATGCGCTCTGGCAGGTGGAGCGCGCCGGAAAACCCGAGGGCCCGCTGCTGACGCACACGGGCGCGCTGCTGGCCGACAGCTCAGACATCTCGCCGCTGCGGCAAATGTCGGCTGAGGAGCGGCTGGTAGCCGATTACGCAGGCACCGGCCTGACCACCGGCAAGCACCCGATGTGCTATCGCCGCGCCGCCCTGCGTCGCCAGAATGTTTTGACTGCCGAGGAACTGCGCACGCGCCGTGACGGTGAATATGTCCGCGCCGCCGGCTGCATCATCGCGCGCCAACGTCCTGGAACCGCCAAAGGCTTCGTCTTTCTCTCCATGGAAGACGAGACCGGCATCGCCAACGTGATCGTCACGCCCGATATGTACGAACGCAACCAGATCGCGGTCACGCGCTCGCGGTTTCTGCTGGTGGAAGGACCCTTGCAGAACCAGGACTCCGTCGTTCATGTGAAAGCCGTGCGGCTCACGCCCCTCTCAGACCATGCCGTCGAGGTGCGGTCGCACGACTTTCACTGAGCACAGCAAGTCAAGGCGTGGGCGTCCCTTTCAGATACCGCCCGAAGAACTCCGATCCCAGCGTGTACGCCGTGATCCAGTCCCGATGCAGCAGAAAATCGTGAATCTCATCCGGAAACACGTGCTCCTCAAACGGCGTGCCCTGCGCGCGCAGCGCGGCCGCCAGCCGAACCGTGTTGGAGAACTGCACGTTGCGATCGTCGTCGCCCTGGATCAGCAGCACGGGCGACTTCCACGTTTTCACCGAGGCCAGCGGCGATGATTCCCACGCAATCCGCGCTGCGTTGGGATCGGCATTCGGATTGTAGGGGCCCCAGTTCTGCAGCTCCAGATTCCAATCGTGAACGCCATGCAGGTCCACGCCCGCCGCGAACAGATCGGAAGCGCGCGCCAGTGCCAGCGCCGTCAGATATCCTCCGTAGCTCCCGCCCCACACGCCAATGTGCGCGCCATCGACGTCACTGCGGCTGCGCAGATAGATGCCGGCGCCCTCGACATCGTTAAACTCGCTCGCGCCCGCCGCGCCGTAGTTCAGCGCCTCGCGAAAATCGAGCCCATAGCCAATGCCGCTGCGGTAATTCACCGAGAGCACGATGTAGCCGAGGCTGGCGAGGTACTGGTTCATCGCGTAGGCATTCGAGTAGTACTCCATGTAATGAAAGCCGAGCAGCATCTGCCGACGCGATCCGCCATGGAAGAAGACAACGGCCGGATGACGCTGTCCGTCGCTTGCCGATGCGGGCAGGAAGAGCTGGCCGTGAATCTGCATTCCGTCGGCCGCGGAGAAGATGACCTTCTTCGGCGTCACCAGTTTGTCTGCGGGGAAATCCGCGGGAATCATCTGCGGCGCCATGTCCAGCATCTGTCCATCGCTTTCCACGATCGCC
>JASIAO010000265.1 GCA_030041955.1 Acidobacteriaceae bacterium
TGTTTAGTCCCGGCATTTGATGGTGCATTCTTATCCACAGCGTGGAAGGAGGCACTATGGGGCAGGTTCTACACCGGGGCGCCACCACGACAGAGGCGATCCGTCGAGCGATACAACATAGTCAAGAGAGCCTGAGGACACTGGCTCGCCGTCACGGGATCAACCAGAAGACGGTAGCGAAGTGGCGGAAGCGCTGCTCCGTAGCTGACCTGCGCACCGGCCCGAAGAACCCTCGCTCCACGGTTCTGTCGGTACAGGAAGAGGCCGTGATCGTTGCCTTCCGCAGGCACACCCTGCTGCCGCTCGATGACTGCCTCTATGCTCTGCAGGCGACCATTCCTCAACTGACCCGCTCCTCGCTGCATCGCTGCCTGGAGCGGCACGGCATCAGCCGGCTGCCGGAAGTGGAAGGCGGCAAACCCGGCAGGAAAAAGTTCCAACGCTATCCGATTGGCTACTTCCATGTCGATCTGGCGGAGGTGCGCACGGCCGAGGGCAAGCTCTACCTCTTTGTTGCCATCGACCGCACCTCGAAGTTCGCCTTCGTGGAGCTGGTTGAGCGCGCCGACATGCGAGCTGCCGCGGCCTTCCTGGAAGCGCTGCTCGCGGCTGTTCCTTATCGCATCCACACCGTTCTCACCGACAACGGCATCCAGTTCGCCGACCTGCCGAAAAACCGCAGAGGGCCGACCGCCCGCTTCCGTGGTCACCCTTTTGACAGGCTCTGTCTTTTGCATGGCATCGAACATCGCCTGACCCAACCCAATCATCCCTGGACCAACGGTCAGGTGGAGCGCATGAACCGCACCATCAAGGAAGCCACCGTCCAGCGCTACCACTACGACAGCCATGAGCAGCTGCGCGCACACCTCGGCGACTTCATCGCCGCATACAACTTCGCCAAACGACTGAAGACTCTCGGAGGCCTCACGGCTTACGAGTTCATCTGTAAATGCTGGCAAAAGGAACCCGATCGATTTACTCTCGATCCGATCCATCAAATGCCGGGACTAAACACCTAGTCCAGCGTTCGCCATTGTATTTATTGGGCGGAAAAATCGCGTGTTTGTTGGGGAGACCGCGCAAACACGCGATGCTGAGAAAAGAGCCAAAGCAAGCAATCCTAAAGCCAAACACTGACTTGTGGAAAGCAAACGGCACCAGTACCACTTTACGCAACGGCTTGACGAAGGCGGGGGAGGCGCGTATAGTCTGATCCTCATCGGAGCCGAAAATAGGAGATCGGTGATGTTACAGTTTCTTGTAACAATATCGTAAGTTCCGGCTAACATCTCATTGTTATGTCATCGTGCTTACTTGTGGGATTGTGATCGCAAACAAGTGGCATGTTTTCCGACAATTGCCAAGTCAGTCGCGAGCTCAGTCATTTCCAGGCGTGTAACTCACCCCACCATCAATAGTGGACACTAGCTTGGGAGGAAACGCAAATGGTTGCGAGATCTTCTTTTAGCCTTTTGTACAATCCATCCTTCTATTCACTGGACGCCTCAGGTGAAAACGTTCAAGGGAGTTGCTGTTGTATTCTTCACACAGATAGGACTGTATGGCAGGAGTGGTTAGAGACAGAGGGCGCGCAACCCTTACAAGTGGACGGGAATGTAGCAACTTTCCAACCTCTTGATAACTATAATCCCATCTTCGTTCTTGGCATGGATCGGAATCTGTGGCTGGAGCAGTGGCCGTTCGGCAAAGTCCCGCCACCGCGCGAACAGGTCGATGGAAATGTGATGGCTTTCCAAGCCCTGGATCCGAATACCGTCTATGTTCTGGGTACCGACGGGAATTTGTGGCTGGAACATGGACCTTTTGGCGCCGTTCCGCCCTCGCGTCAACATGTCGACGCCAACGTAAAGGCATTCCAAGCAGCTGATTCCAATGACGCTTGGGTTTTGGACACCAATGGAAATCTGTGGGTAGAGGCCACCGGCGGTCTCTGGGGCACGACCGCGGCAACGCGCAGCCAAATTGACGCCAATGTGGCAGCATTCCAAGGGATCGATATCACCCAGATTTTCACCCTAGGCACAGACGGGAATCTGTGGCTCGAGGATGCGTACTCTGGCACAATTCCACCATCACGGCAACAGGTCGACGCGAATGTAGCAGCCTTCCAAGCCCTTGATGCGAATATGATCTATGTTCTGGGCTCGGATGGCAATCTGTGGTTGGAGCACGCGCCATTCGGCGCGGTCCCGCCAACGCGTCAACAGGTTGATGGCAATGTCGAAGATTTTCAGGCAATTGATGAGAATACAATCTACGTTCTAGGTACCGATGGAAATCTATGGCGAGAGGTTGCACCTTTCGGCAAAGTCCCGCCATCGCGCGTACGGGTCGATGCCAACGTGCAATTTCCCACCCAATTTGGCACTGTGCGGCCAACCTACCAGATTCTGACATTGATTTATGCGCCCCCGGGGACGAATGGTGGCAAGAGCAGTTCGTCGGTAAGCTACAGCAGCGGCAGCAGCATGGGCTCAACAGTCTCAACAAGCAATTCATTCCAGGATGGAATGGAAATTGACGCTACTGTGACAGCTGGACCTGTCACAGGCGGCGTAGACTTCAATTTTTCCAAGACAAAGACCGACGGTTCTTCCCTTCAGAGCAATAAGAGCACGACTTTTACTATTACGAGGCCGGGTCCGGCTGCCGATGGCATTAATCACGGGGAAGACGTTTTCTACCTGTGGCTCAATCCGGAGCTTACAGTATCCGTGGACCCAAAGAACAGACTCAGTTGGGCATTGAGTGCCGACGGCGCTAATATGACAGTCCCATATGTCTATGTATCGTGGCTGCAGAACCCGAGCTCAATGGACACAAACGTGAAAAAGCAGTTGGACGCGGCGGGACTTACTCAATCTGACTACGACACGATCCTTTCCATCAATCCTTTTGCCTCGGGCGCGACTGCGATCGACCCAAACCGCTATCAGCTAATAGGCCAATTCTTCGACTACGAGGCACCGCTAAGCCCGTCCGACCCCGTTTTGACGGAGACCTACAACCTGACCAATTCGGTGACCAGCACCAGCATCCAAACCACTGAAATTGACTATGGAGTCGGCTTCAGCGTTGAAACGAGCGCAGGGTTTCCCTCCCTGTTTAACGCAAAGCTGAAGGTTTCGGAAAACTTCAAGTGGACAAACACCAATTCTCAATCGCAGCAGAGCCAGTCGACGCAGACGGCCAGCGCCATCATCGGCGGGCCAGCATTTGGCTACACTGGCCCTCCCACTCTTCTTTTGTATTGGGACAGCATCTACAGCACATTCATGTTTGTGCTCCAGTAGCGTTGCCAGCCCAACAAACCCGAGTATTTGTGGCTCTTGATCCAGTCGTTTTCGACGTCAGACGTGCTGCGGTCCGGAGTGGTCACAGCGAACGCGTGTGGCAAAGCGAAGGCGTCTCCACAACCCGGCGAATTAATCATGTTTGTCAGGCCGCTGACGTTCTGGGAAAAACTGAGGGAGTAGACAACTGCTCAAACTGCCGTAAGGCCGGCAATACGGACAATTCAAACAGAACGCAACGGCCAAGAGGATGGGCCTCAGGGGCTGAAGCCCGGAAATATCGGGACGGTTATCGGCACGGCTGAAGCCGTGCCCCTTCAAAGCGGCGACATTTTTCGGCACGCTGTGAAGCCGTGGCCTGATACAAAAGCGATTTCCGGCACAGCCGGTGTGCGGGCTGAAGCCCGCGCCTGCCAGATGTGCCCCTTCAAAAAAATTGGGTATTTCCGCAAGCTGCGAGATGCTGCCGTTTCAAGGCATCGAGTTTTTTCCGGTCAGGCGATTCCGGGGGTGTTTGGGAGGACTGCGGGCGGCGGGAAGAGGATGTCGCCTAACCGTGGGTAGCGGCCGCCGTAGAAGAGGAGCGCGTACTCGCGGACGGCAGTGCTCAGCGGGCCTCCCAGGCAGATCGCCATCAAGAGCGCGACGGCAAACGCAGCCACTCCGATGACGAACTGGAGAACGATGCCGACCACTACGCCTGCTCCCGTGGCATGGACGAAGGCCGCGTGGATGCCGAACTCGACGAGGGCAACGGTGGCCACAGAGATGAGCGCCGGAAGCATGAGCACGACGACGATGGCAATGATGGCGATGAGCGGCAGGATGACGCGCAGGAGCGCATAGCCGAAGAAGGCCGTTTTTTCGAATCGGATCCCAGCCGAGACGCGGCGCCAGGCTTCGCCCGCGGTGGTGTTATCGAGCGCGTAGTGGGGGAGCATGAAGTCGCGAAGGATGAGGTCGGCCGCGATGGCGGTGAGCACGAAGAGGAAGATGATCGGGATGAGAGGCAGAACGAGAGAGAGGAGGAGGCCGAGATCGAGATGGCCGGTGGCCTGGCCGGCCTGCACGACGCGCCAGATGCCGGCGCCAAAGAGGATGGCGATGACGGCCATCAGCAGCACGAAGCAGAAGGCCACGGCGAGGTTCATCCAGAAGAAGCGCGTTGCCTGGGTGCGATACAGGCGCCAGCCGGGGGTTATCTCCCTGGTGTTGTGGATGAGGCAGTGGAAGTAAGCGAAGCGCAGGCGCGTGATCAGGTAAAAGACGACGCAGCCGATGAGGATGGCGGCCAGGGACAACGCCACGATGGCCGCGATCTGTTCGGCCGTGAGGTGGAATGGCGGGACGACTGCGGGCGCGGCGTTGCCATCGTGGATATGGCGGGTCGAGCGTTCGTGGCGGAACGAGGACTGGAAATTGCCGCTGAGGCCCTCGGTGAGGAGAGCGACGATGCACAGCTTGAGAAACGTGCCCCAGCGGAACGGAGCGAAAAGGAAGGTGCGGGTTCTTTGCAGGGCGGGGGAGATGGCATCGGCGGCAGAGAGGGCGTACATAAGGTCGACCTTTCGGGGGGACGCTCATTGTAGCGCCGATGGGGGCGCAGGGGAATTGGATTCGGGGTGGTGGTTCAACCCCACCGAAGCCAACGAAAGGCTTGAATGGGCCACGCGGGAATCAGCGATCAGTGACCAGTCATCAGCGATCAGTGGGAGTGCTTTCCACCCTGCCGGGCGGAACGGCTCCGCCCGACAAGGATGGGCACCCGGGGTTTATCAGCGCAAAGAGCGCAGGGGGAGACTGTGCAGCCGCAGCCACGCCAGGTTGCGGGACTCCCGGCGTTATTGCGTGTTGTAGGTGTAGAAGCCGCGGCCGGATTTGCGGCCGAGCCAGCCGGCGTCGACCATGCGGATGAGGAGCGGGCAGGGGCGATATTTGGGGTCGCCGAGGCCGTCGTGCAGGACGCGCATGATGTCGAGACAGACGTCGAGGCCGATGAAGTCGGCGAGGGTGAGCGGGCCCATGGGATGCGCCATACCGAGTTTGAAGACTTCGTCGACGGCTTCGGGGGTGGCGACGCCTTCCATGACGGCGAACATGGCCTCGTTGAGCAAGGGCATGAGGACGCGGTTGGAGACGAAGCCGGGGGCGTCGTTGACCTCGACGGGGGATTTGCCAAGTCTTTCGGCGAGCGATCGAACCGTATCGAAGGTGGGCTGCGATGTGGCGAGGCCGCGGATGACTTCGACGAGCTTCATCATGGGCACGGGGTTGAAGAAGTGCATGCCGATGACGCGGTCGGGGCGGGCGGTTTGCGCGGCGAGCTTTGTGATGGAGATGGACGAGGTGTTGGTGGCGAGGATGACCTCGGGGCGTGCGATCCGGTCGAGGTCGCGGAAGATTTCGGATTTGATTTCGAAGCGCTCGGTGGCGGCTTCGACGAGGAAGTCGCAGGCGGAGAGCGAGGCGCGGTCGAGGGTGCCGTGGATGCGGGCGAGGGCCTGGTCGGCGTCGGCCTGGGTGAGTTTGGATTTCTCGACTTCGCGGGAGAGATTTTTGCGGATGGTGGAGAGACCGCGGTCGAGGAAGCGCTGCTCGACTTCACAGAGGTGAACGGTGAATCCGCTGCGCGCGAAGACGTGGGCGATGCCGTTGCCCATGGTGCCAGCGCCGATGACGCCGATGGTGTGGATGTCGGACATAGGGAATAGGGTACAGGGTGCAGGGCGCAGGGCGCAGGGCGCAGGTGAGGGCTCGGCAGCCTGGGGGAAAGGTCATCCGGTGCGGCGCTGAAGGAAAAACATTCCTCAATGGCTGAAGCCGCATTGAATTTGCGGCGATTGCGGCACGGCTGAGGCTGTGCGCCCGCCGGGAATCGTGCAGGGACACAGTAATTGCGAAACTGCGGTAGCCGGGCTCTTTGGAAAAGACGGCGGCGGATGTGGGGAGGGGATTTTCCCGAAATGGCGGAGGACAGTACTTTCGCGACCGGCGGAGCGAGAGATTGTCTGGAAGTTCGGGCGGCCGGGGCGTTTGCTTCTTGCTGTAGGGTGAACCTAACCGATGCTGCGCCTGAGAGGGAGGGCGATGCTTTGTCGCGAAACGGGGCTTTCCGGATTGCGTTTTACGGGATGCGGACCAGCAAACAGGTGATGTTATCGTGTCCGCCGTTTTCGTTGGCGGCTTCGATGAGGGTGTGGGCGGTGAGGTCGAGGCTGGATCCGGCCTGGAGGATGCGGGCGATGGAGTCCTCGTCAACTTCGCGGGTGAGACCGTCGGAACAGAGCAGGAAGAGGTCGCCGGGCTCGACTGGGATCTCGTTCATCTCCGGAGTGACGCCGGGCTGGGTGCCGACGGCGCGGGTGATGACACTGCGGAAGGGCGAGTTTTCTGCCTCTTCGCGGGTGAGGGTGCCGAGGCGGAGCTGCTCGTCGACGAGGGAGTGGTCGTGGGTCTGACGGGTGAGGCGGCCGTCGCGGTACAAGTAGCAGCGGCTGTCGCCGGCGTGGGCGATGAGAGCGTGGGGTGGCACGAGGAACAGAGCGACGAGGGTGGTGCCCATGCCGTAAAGGCCGGGATCGGATTCAGCGCGGTCGTGGACGGCGCGGTTGGCGCGGAGGATGGCGCTGCGCAGTTGTTCGCGGGGAGACTCGAATGCGGAATCGGAGGCGAACAACTCAAGAACGGTATCGATGGCGAGGCGGCTGGCGACTTCTCCGCCGGCAGCGCCGCCCATTCCATCGCAGACGACGAAGATGCCGCGATCGGCGAGGTAGCCGAAGGCATCTTCATTGTGGTTGCGCACGCGCCCCGTGCTGGTTTGCGCGGCTGCTTCAGGCTGCCTGGTGGTTTCCGTGGTCATCCGTGAGGGGGAAATTCGATCACGAAACACAATACACGGGTCGGGAGCGAAGCGGCCAGAGGTACAGCGGGCCAGGAAAAACCGAGTTCACCACAGAGGACGCGGAGAGAGCGGGGGTGTGCGGCACGTGGTGTATTGGCGGTCACGCGTAGGGAGGGTTGGCATCCTCTACAATCGGCAATGGAGAAAGGTGCAGGCCAATGAGGCGCGGGACGTCCCTCAGGGGCTGAAGCCGCGTCTCTTTCATGCCCCGTGACGGCACGGCTGAAGCCGTGTCCCTTCAAAACAAACGATTCGGGAACCATTGCAGAAGAGGATCCATGCCGAGAAAACCGCTGATTGCCGCGAACTGGAAAATGTACAAGACTCCCGCACAGGCGCAGGAGTATGTGAAGTTGTTTCTGCCGCTGGTGGCCAACCACGAGCGCGATGAGGTGGTGCTGTGCCCGTCGTTTACGTCGCTGAGCGTGGTGATTGCGGCGGTGACGGGATCGGGCGTGGGGGTGGGCGCGCAGAATATGTATTCGGCGGAAGAGGGCGCGTTCACGGGCGAGACTTCGCCCCTGATGCTGAAGGCGATTGGGGCGACGCATGTGATTCTGGGGCACAGCGAGCGGCGGCAGTATTTTGCCGAGACCGACGAGAGCGTGAACAGGAAGCTGAAGATGGCACTGAAGCACGAGCTGACGCCGATTGTGTGCGTGGGCGAGGTGCTGGCGGAGCGCGAGGCGGGGAAAACGGAAGAGGTGCTGCTGCGGCAGACGCGCGGGGTGCTGGCTGGGATCACAGCGGCGGAGGCTGCTCCGATGGTGATTGCGTACGAGCCGGTGTGGGCGATCGGGACGGGAAAAACGGCGACGCCGCAGATTGCGTCAGAGGCGCACCGGGTGATTCGCGGGGAAGTCGAGAAACTGCTGGGCGCGGAGACGGCGGCGGCGTTGCGGATCCTGTACGGCGGGAGCGTGAAGCCGGACAACGCGACAGCGCTGATGGCGGAAGAAGAAATTGACGGGGCGCTGGTGGGGGGAGCGAGCCTGGATGCGCAATCGTTTGGGAAGATTGTGAACTACTAGTAGGGTGACCGCATGAAGTTTTCCGGGCCTAAAGGCCGGATGTTTCACGGTCAGCCATTCCACGGCCTGAAGGCCGTGGCTTCTACCGCAAGTCCCGCTCACGCGGGACCGCTACGCGATGGGCCGCGAATCATCCGGTCGGAGTACTAGAGCAGGGATTATGGGTTACGGGTTAGGGTTTAGCGTGCGACTGCGGGCGGTCGACAGCATCAGATAAACGATGAATGAGCCGGAAACGATCAGGGAGATTCTGGAGCGGGTGCGGACGATTGCCGTGGTGGGGTTGACGGACCGCGAGGGGCGCGCCAGCTATGGCGTGTCGCGCTTTATGCAGAGCCAGGGATACAGGATCGTGCCGGTGAATCCGAAGATCGAAAGCTCGCTGGGCGAGCGGGCGTATGCGGATCTGGACGCGGCGTGCGAAGCCGTAGCGGCGGAGGGCGGGCGCGTGGAGCTGGTGAACGTGTTTCGCGCGCCGGAGCATGTGCCGGAGGTGGTAAAGGACGTGATCCGGCTGAAGATTCCGTACCTGTGGCTGCAGGAAGGCGTGGTGCACGACGAGGCGGCGGGGTGGGCGGAAGCGGCGGGGATCAAAGTGGTGATGGACCGGTGCATTCTGAAGGAGCGGATGGCGGCGGGGTGGGGAAGCCGGGGATAAGGCTGCGCTGTGGGGCTCAGCGCCCGCACAGGATCTCGTACTCCAGGCTCACCGTCCCTGTTTTCTCGTAAAGCCGCTGCCGTAGCAGCTTCAGTTTGGTCCGGTCCGCTGGCGGCGCCAGCAGTGGGATGCCCTGGCCGAGCAACACGGGGATCACGGAGACCTCGATGCGATCGACCAGCCCGGTGTGCAGCAGGCTGCGAAACAACTCGCCGCCGCCAAAAAGCCAGGTATCTTTCCCCGGTTTGTCGCGCATGGCCCGCACCACCGGCTCCGGCTCCCGTTCCACGCATACCAGCGGATAATCCTTCGCCGAAAGCGTCCGCGAAAACACGACGTACTCGATCCCGCTGGGCGGCTTGTCCTGGTTCGTGTGGATCATCGTTTCGAAGGTCCTCCGCCCGATCAGGAAGACATCGAACTCTGCCGTGATTGCTGAGAAATCGATCTCGGGGTCGATGACAATCCAGCTGAACTCGCCGTTCGGACCGGCGATGTAGCCGTCCAGGCTCATCGCGACGGCATATCGTACCAGCCGCATGGTCTTCCCTCGGTGACTAGACTTCTACGTCCTTGGGCTTGACGTTGTCGCGGATGAAGCGGACGACGGCGTCGAGGGAAGTGCCGGGGCCGAAGATGGCGGCGACGCCCAGGGCCTTGAGGGATTCGATGTCCTGGTCGGGGATGGTGCCGCCGAGGACGACGAGGATGTCGGCGGCGTTGCGCTCTTTCAGGAGCGCGGTGATGCGCGGGACGATGGCATTGTGGGCGCCGGAGAGGATGCTGAGGCCGACGCAGTCGACGTCCTCCTGGATGGCGGCGTTGACGATCATCTCGGGGGTCTGGCGGAGGCCGGTGTAGATAACTTCCATGCCGGCGTCGCGGAGGGCGCGAGCGATGACCTTGGCGCCGCGGTCGTGGCCGTCGAGACCGGGCTTGGCGACGAGGACGCGAATGGGCGTGGTGCGGTCAGGCATAGAGAACGCTGAAGAATAGCACAGGGACGGGGTGTCCCGGGATCCGTGTCACCATAGAGAACGATCATTCATGCCAGAGGGCGCAGGGTTGCGGGAAAAGGTCGAGCGCTGAGAGTCATTCGTTTCTATTCGAGTTTGCGGATTGCCGACCACCGCGACCGGAACCGACCGACGAGCACATGGGGCTGCATGCGATGAGTGACAGGGCGCGTCAGCCCGGGCACGTTCATCGCACAGCCTGGACTGGGTTGCGGGAAGCCCTATGGCACGATGACGATTCTTTGTCCGGTCGTCTTACGCAGCCACGCTTCGGTCACGCAGCTGAGTTCCACCTTCTCAATGTCCATGGTCAGCTTTCCTTCGCGAACCCAGGTCCAGATCTGCTGCAGGGCCTGAGGCAATGCTCCGGGCGGAACATTACCCAGCCCGCTCATTTCCAACCCGGATGTGCGAAGGGCTTCGGCACGAAATGAAATGACTGCACCTGCGGATTGCCCGATCTGAATATAGCGGGTTCTGTGCCTGGCGAAACCTGCCTCGTTGGGCGTGATCGCGCGGAAAAGCAATTCGGCGGGGCGGCCCCAGAGGAAATCCAGAATCACGTCGTAGACGCCGTTGGATTCACGAACGAACGCGTCGTAAACTTCCGCATCCGGCAGTTTGAGATCAATGATGGCGCTGGCTCCTGCCTCCGGCAAAGACTCCAGTACGGAGGTCTCTCTGCCGGCAGCTACCACCTTCCCCGCGCCGAGAAGCGATGCTATGCGGACGGCCAGTTTTCCGGAAACACCCGACGCGCCCAGGATGAGGACTGTCTGCCCTGGCTCCAGCTTCGCCCCCCACTTCAGGGGCAGGTACGATGTGAGCGCCGATGCAGGCAGGGCCGCCGCTAATCCCGCGTCCACGCCCTCCGGCACCGGCGTCACATACCCCGCGTATTCCCTGGGGACGACTGCCATCTCTGCCATGGTTCCATAGGGTGGCCGGCTGCCGCCGAAGGTCACGAGCGTGCCGTCGGCAAGAGTGCCGGCCCCGCTATGGCCGACAATCGCGGGAAACTGCGGGAAGATGCGTTTACTTGCATAGTGGACGCCCTGCGCCACCATTTTGTCGAAGTTTTCGAGGGCGACAGCCCTGACGTGAATCAACACATCGCCGGCGCCGGCTATTGGCTCAGGGAAATCCTCATAACGCGGCAGGGATCCAAACTCGTGAAGTACTGCGGCTTTCATGCGTATAGACCCCCGGGTTCAAGGTTATCCGTGCAACGTACGAATAAGTAAATCGTATGATGTACGAAGATGTCAAGAAAAAAAAATCACGACCTGATCTGGCTGCGGCCGGAACCGAGCGACCGGCGGCCTCGCTTCAATCGTGAGCAGATCACGGCTGCGGTCCTGAAGATCGCCGACGCCGAAGGCTTCGAGGCCCTCACGATGAAGCGCATCGCCGAGGAACTCGACTGCGGAACCATGACGCTCTACTACTACGTGCGCAGCAAGGCGGACCTCGTCGCGCTGATGCACGACGCAATCCTGGCCGAGATCCTTCTTCCCCAACTGCCGTCCGGGTGGCGCGCAGCGGTGAGTGCGATCGCGCGGCGAACGCGGGATGTGCTGCTCGCGCACCCGTGGTCTGTGGCCTCGTTGAACGGCGCGCAGTTCGGGCCCAATGCCATGCGTCACGCGGAACAATCGATGGCTGCGCTCGACGGGCTCGACCTCGATCCTGAGGAAAAACTGGCCTTCTGGGGAATCGTGGACGACTACGTCTTTGGAAGCGCCTTGCGCACGGTTGAATCGCTCACCCACGCCGCGGCCGCGGAGGACAACCCCACACTCGTGGAGGATGCGATGACATTCGGGCGGCAGCAACTTGCAACCGGGCAATTTCCCCGGCTCTCCGGCCTCGATTGGAAACAATACGCGCCGAAGCAGGTCGCGCGCGACAAGAAACCACCCCCGCCGATGGCGGCAGTCCTGGCAACTCAATTCGAGCGAGGTCTCAAGGCAATGCTTGATGGGCTGGCCCACAGCATGAAGACCCATTGATACCGAATCGATCGCATCTGTGGTTGCCTGAGACGGTGGACATCATGGACCGTAGTGCAGTTTCCCGGGGCAAGTGACCATCGCCGAGTATTCAATCGAATTCGACAGACCCTGGCTGGGTGGTGCCGAGGCCTGTTCACAACAGTTGAGAGTGTCGCAGTTGGTGCGATCAACACCGTCCGTCACGTCGAGCCACCGCGAAGTGTCTTACTCGGCCCGCAAGGCATCCACGGGGTTCACCCGTGCCGCGCGCCGCGCCGGCAGATAACTCGCCAGCAGCGCGAAGCCCCCCAGCACCGCAGACACTCCCGCCAGAGTCGGCACATCCCAGGCCTCGACGCCGAAGAGCAGACTGCGCATCAGCGCCGCGGCCCCGATCGCACACACCACCCCGGCCGCCAGCCCTACGGCTGTCAGCCGGGCCGCTTCCTGCAGCACCATCCACTGCACCGCTCCGCGCTCTGCGCCCAGCGCCATCCGCACCCCGATTTCTCGAGTCCGCTGGCTCACGGAATACGAGATCACCCCGTACAGGCCCACCACCCCCAGCACCAGCGCCAGCGCCGCAAACCCGCCCACCAGGTACGCCGAGGAACGGTGCAGATAAGCTGCCGGCGAATCATGGATCCGTTCCTGCATCGTGCCCGGATCGTACGTCGCCAGCCCCGGATCGATCCCGTGCACCGCCGCGGTCATCATCGGCAGCATGGCATCGGGGTCCTGCCCGGTGCGCACTACCACCGCGAAGTCGTTCGGGGGGTTCTGCCTGAATGGCAAATAGACCGCCGGTCCGGGTGCCGCATCCAATTGCCCTTCCTGAATGTCGTTCACCACTCCGACGATTTCGATGCGATGTTTCTCATCTCCCTGCGCGTAGATCTGCTGGCCCAGAGGGTCCTGGCCGGGGAAATACCGCTGCGCCATCCGCTCGTTGATGACCGCCACCAGCGGCTTCGATTCATCTTCGTCCTCGCGGAAGTAGCGGCCCCGCAGCAATTGCGCCTCGATCGTTGAAAAGTAGCCATAGCTCACGTTGCGGTCGAGAATCTCATTCTGTTCACCATGATAGGGACGGCCAACGATCCAGTAGTTCCCCGCGTTGTCCGCGACGCCCAGCGGCAGCGTATCGGTAAAGGCCACCGATTTCACGCCGGGCAGTTCCGACAGTTTCTCCTGCATCTCCCGTTCCAGCGCAATCACTTGTGCGTCTTTTGCATACGCCGCACCGCTCGCACTCACCCGCAACGTAGCCAGATGATCGGGTTGGAGCCCTGTATCGGCATGCAGCAACCGATAAAAACTCTTGCCCAGCAGGCCCGCGCTCACCAGCAGCACTACGGCGAGGGTCAGTTCCACGACGACAAGGTTCGCGCCCAGGCGCCGCCACGCAACGCCCGCATAGCTGCGCCCGCCGCTTGCCAGTCCTTCGCGCAAATCGCCGGGGAAATGCCGCAGCGCCGGAGTCAGCGAGAAAATCGCCCCGGTCGCCAGGAAGATCCCACAGGCGAAGAGGACGAGATGCAGGTTCAACCCGAGACCTTGCAGATATGGCATCGTCGCCATCATGTCTTTTGGGATCAGCCGCTCGGGCAGTTGCATAGCTCCGCAAGCTGCGGCCACACCCAGCACGCTCGCAACCGCAACCAGCGTCAGGCCCTCGGTCACGAACTGGCGCACGAGGCGCGCGGGAGACGCCCCCAGCGCTCCGCGGACCGCCATCTCGCGCCTGCGGCTCTCCGACCGCACCAGCAGCAGGCTGGCCACGTTCACCGTCGCGATCAGCAGGAGCAGCGCCGCGCCGCCCAGGAGCGCCAGCAGAATGGGCCGGGTATCGCCGACGATGACATCGGTTAGCGTCATCATGTACGCGTCCCGGTTCAGGTTGTCCATCGGATATTGCCGCTCCAGGCGCTCGGCGATTGTCCGGATGTCGGCAAAGGCGGCCTGGAAGGAGACTCCCGGCTTCAATCGGGCGACACCGATGAGGTCCTTGCAGCCTCGAATCTTCTCGCACTCGTCAGAGGCGCGCTCCGTCGTCCAGAACTCCGAGGGCTCCGCCGGGGCAAAATGAAAGGTCTTCGGGAGCACACCGACGATCTGGTTCGGATTGCCATCCAGGACAACAGTCTGTCCCAGCACGTCGTTCCGTCCGCCATAGCGCGTTTGCCAGGTCGAATAGCTGAGCAGAGTGACGCGCGGGGCGGAAGGCTGATCGTCGCCGGGACGAAAATCGCGTCCGATGGCCGGGACCACCCCAAGGTCGCGGAAAAAGCCGGCGGTGACGTGGGAGCCGGTCACTGCCTGCAGGCCATCCCGCGTCTTCAGCGTGAAGCCGTCCGTTGAATAAACATCGATCGACTGGAAGACTGTGTTGTCTCGCTTCCAGTCGAGGTAATCCAGATAGGAAAGGTGGTAGCGATTGCCCATCGACGTGGTCTCATAGAGCACCACCAGCTGGTTCGGTTGCGCATACGGCAGCGGCCGAATCAGCGCCGCATCCACAAACCCGAAGATCGCCGTGCTGGCCCCGATCCCCAGGGCCAGCACCAGCACCGCGGTCATCGCGAATCCCGGATTCCGCTTCATCTGCCGAAGTGCGAAGCGCACATCCTGCAGCACCGTTTCCAGGCGCAGGCGCATCACCTCGTGGCTGCGCTCTTTCATTCGTGTTGTATTGCCAAACTGGCGCATGGCCGCGTAGTGCGCCTCCTCCGCAGACATCCCCCGTTTGCGGAACTGCTCTTCAATCTGCTCCCGATGGAACGCCATCTCCTCGTCCAGTTCCCCGTTGAACCGTGTGCGCCGCATCAGCGCCGCCATCTTCTTCAGCAGTTTCCCTGGCATGCTCATACCACCTCTCCGGCGTCCTCCAGCACGCGGCCGATCGCCTCCACCATTTGCCGGAACTGCGACACCTCAAGCCCCAGTTGCTTTCTTCCCGCCGCCGTAAGGGTGTAGAAGCGAGCCCGCCGGTTCGTTTCCGTCCTTCTCCACTCCGCTCTCACCCAGCCCTGCAGCAGCAGGCGCTGCAGCGCCGGATAGAGCGAACCCTCCTCAACCGTCAGCACATCATCAGAGATCCGCTTGATCGACTGTGCGATGGCGTAGCCGTGCAAAGGGGCACGCGTCAGCGTCGTGAGGATCAGCATGTCCAGAGTTCCCGGCATCAGCTCCGTCTTCGCCATAACGCTTACCATAGATAGCCTATGGATAGATTGTCAACGGCAAGCCCCTGAGCACAGCGGGCTGGTGGCCGTCGATTCCGTCGGCCTTGAACCCAAAGCGACCAACGATGGCCGTTCATTGGCCGGACCCGACGAGTGTTTGGAAGGAACGTTCCCCTGGGCCGGCGGTCAACGAGCAGGAAGTCGCCGAGCCGCTCATCAACGTCTGCGCGGGACCGCGCAAGGATCTCCGCTATCGGGTTTCGGCCGTATCAACCGGTAATGCGGAAGTGGGCGGGCATTTCGCTTCAATGCTCCTGGCACTGGAGGACGGCGCGGGCGGGCGAGGCGAAACGCATCTTGCGCAGGAGGGTGTCCATGGTGAGGCCCTGGACCACGATGGAGAAGATGACAACGACATAGGTGATGGCGATGAGGCGGTCGTGCGCGGGGCCGGGTGAGAGCGAGAGCGCCAGGGCGACGGCGAGCCCGCCGCGCAATCCGCCCCAGGTGAGGACGGTGACGGCTCCGCGGGAGGGTTTGTGGATGAAGCGGACGAGGAGCAGCGAGGCGACGACGCTGAGCCATCGGGCGGCGAGGACGACGGGGATGGCGAGGAGTGCGGCGTAGACGTAGTACGGGTTCCAGGGCATGGCGAGCAGCTCGAGGCCGAGGAGCAGGAAGAGGATGACGTTCATGATGGCGTCGATGAGGTCCCAGAAGCTGTCGACGTGCTCGCGGGTGACGGGTGACATGGCGACGGCGCGGGCGCGGCCACCGGCGACGATGCCGGCGGCGACGGCTTCGAGGGGAGCGGAGAGACCGAGGACGTCCGCGAGGGCGTAGCCGCCCATGGCGAGGGCGAGGGTGAGCAGGACCTCCGCGCGGTAGCTGTCGACGGGCTTGAGCAGGTGATACATGGCGTAGCCGAGAAGCAGGCCGAGGCCGATGCCGCCGCCGGCCTTGATGAGGAGCAGCCAGGTGAAGCTGGCAACGCTGGGCGTGGTTCCGGAATGAAAGGCGGCCAGCAGGGTGAGGAAAACGACGGCGCCGACTCCGTCATTGAAGAGGGATTCGCCGGTGAGCTGGGCTTCGAGCGAGGGCGGGGCGCCGACGCGGCGGAGCATTTCAAGGACAGCGATGGGATCGGTGGGCGAGATGAGCGCGCCGAAGAGCAGGCAGCCGATGAATCCGATTTTGAGGCCGGTGATGGAGAGGATCACGTGCAGGAGCGCGGCGACGAAGACGGTAGAGAGCAGAGTGCCGAAGGTGGAGAGCGAGGCGACGGTGGCCTTCTGGCGGGAGAGGTCGGAGAGGTTGAGCTTGAGGGCGCCGGCAAAGAGGAGAAAGGCCAGCATGCCGTGGAGGACGACGGCGGAGAAATCGATGTGATTGATGATGCCGGAGACGTACGCGTGCACGCCGGGAATGTGGCGGCCGGCGATGGCTAGCAGCGTGGAGGTGAGGAGCGAGAGCAGCATGACGCCGACAGTGACGGGCAGGCGCAGCACCTGGCGGCTGATGAGGGTGAAAGCCGCGGCGAGGCAAACGAGCGTGCTGAGCAGGGCGAAGACGGGCATGATTCCAGTTGTTAGTTGTTAGTTCTTAGTTGTTAGTTCCGCCTCCGGCGGTTCGCTTCCTGGTGT
>JASIAO010000266.1 GCA_030041955.1 Acidobacteriaceae bacterium
TTCACTTCGCCCACGCCCGGGCCGGGGGTGGAAATCGCCACGCTGCTGAGCAGCTCAGTGCATCACGCTGTCTTCTTCGGCAACTTCCTCGATCTGACGCACGGGGCGATGGGAGCGTTCAAGGTGCCGCTGGGCATCGCGCTGGCTGCGCTGCTGGTGGGCGTCTCGGCCGGGCTCGGATTCCGGCTGCGCGACAACGCGCGCATGGCGAACTGCTTTCTGGCCGGGATGATCGTGGCGATCCTGATTGCGGCGCACCTGGCGCTGAACACGTTTTCGCCGGTGCTCTCGTCGGAGATTCTGGCGGAGGCCATCAAGCCGGAAGTGCAGCCGGCGGATACGGTGGTGGTGAACGGATCGATCGAGAGCGCTTCGTCGTTTGTGTTTTATCTGGAGCGGCAGGCGCTGCTGCTGAATCCCAGGGGTCCGATGACGGGCGCGTCGAACCTGGAGGGCGGGGGCCAACCGGGCACCGCTTCCCTTTTCATCGGTCCGGCGGAACTCGACAACCTCTGGGGCGGATCGCGGCGGGTGTGGTTGTGGACCACGCCGGCAACGGCTCCCACGCTGCCGGGAACGGTGTACGTGATTGGGCGCAGCGGAGGTAAAGAGGTGCTGAGCAACAAGCCGAATGCGGGGGGCGCGAGCTTTTGAGGCTAAACGGGCATTGCGGCGATGCCACGCGATGGGGCGGTTCCACGCGCAGACGTTGACCGGGGGCTGGATTTCCCGATAAACTAAGTGGGTTTGGCGAGTTCTGCCTGTCCCGTGTGTCTCCGGGGCTCCGTGTGTGGCTCATGCCGCCGCGGGAATGATGGTATCCGCCCAGCTCAAATTTTACGCTGCGCCCGCCGGGGATTCCGGTCGTGTTTTGCGGGCGCCGGAGGGATTATGTACGCGGTTATACGCACTGGTGGCAAACAATACCGGGTCGCTCCCGGGGACGTCGTGAAGGTGGAGAGCCTGAAGGCAGGCGACGACGGCGCCGTGGAGTTCGGCGAAGTGCTGGCGTTTTCAGGGGAGTCCGGCTCGATCAGCAAGCCGCAGAGCGCCAAAGTGCTGGGCACGGTGGTGAGCGAGGGCCGCGGCGACAAGGTGCTGGTCTTCCACTTCAAGCGGAAGAAGCAGTACAAGAAGCTGCAGGGGCACCGGCAGAACTTCACGGCGGTGCGCATCAGCGAGATCCAGGTGGACGGGAACAGCTACACCGCGTAAGGCGGAGAAGATCCGACAGCTTCAGGAACAGGACAATGGCACATAAAAAAGGTTTAGGAAGTTCGAAAAACGGGCGCGACTCCAACGCGCAGCGGCTGGGCGTGAAGATCTTCGCCGGCCAGGTGGTCACCGGCGGATCGATTATCGTTCGGCAGCGTGGAACGAAGCTGAAGCCTGGGCTGAACGTGGGCCGGGGCAGCGACGATACCTTATTTGCAAAGATCGATGGCCGCGTGAAGTTTATCGATCGCGGGCGGACGGGGCGATTTGTGGCCGTGGAGCCTGCCTGAGAGACAGTTGTCAGCGATCAGAAGAGGCCGGGCTTCCGAGTCCGGCCTTTTCTATTGGTATCGGATAGAAGCGAGATCGAACGCATGCATGCCGTTCAAGAGCGGGCTTGATGGGATGCGAGAACGATACCGGGTCAGACGAGCAACGGAAAAGCCCCGGAAGTCCGGGGCTTTTCTTAGCTGAGGGAACCGGCAGATCAGCGTGCGGAGACCGCCGGGTTCTTGGCGAGCACGCGCTCGACAACGCCTTCGATGTCCTGAAGGAAGAAGCCGCTGGCAGGTTGCGCGGTGGCAACCTGGGGCGCCTGGCCGAGGCCATTGGCGAGCGCGTTCCAGCGGGCCAGCGCGGACTGCGGGGGCAGGACGATGATGCTCCGCTCCTCCTGGGGCTCGGGGAGGACGAAGTAGGCGAACCAGGTCAGCAGGGCCACGGTAGTGGTGACCTGCAGGACCAGGTTCATGGCCGAGTGGAGACCGCTGCCGGCCTGGAGAGCCGAAGCTACGAGTTCCAGGGCAGCCTGCATGCCAAATCCGAGACCGATGCCGAAGAGGCGGCTGCGGAAGGAACGGCCAAAAGCATGAATGGACAGCGCGAGGAAGGCGAGGAGGCAAATCTCCATCACGCTGACGTAGCGCACCATCTGCAACGCGATGGGACCGATGCGGTCGCCATTGGTTGCCGCAACCGATGCGGGCAGACCGATCGCGCCCAGCGCGATGACCGCCGAAATGATGCTGATCCAGCGAAAGGCGAGGAGGCCAAGACGGCGGAGGCCCGGGACGGGCTCCAGCACCTGCCTGAACACTTCCTGCACGACGAAGAAGATCGCCACAGCGGCGGCGACGTAGGAAATCCAATAGCCGTAAAAGTAGGCTGTATACCGAAACGTGTGGCCCTGTATCGGACCGCCGATGTAATAGACGGCCTCAAGGAACACGAGCGAGGAGGCGCGAACCACGAAGTACGTAGCCAGCGCGGGCAAGCGACGGGCAGACCCCGACTTGAAAAACGCAATAGCTGCCAGAAGCACAAAGAGCGGTTCGGCTCCGAACAGCAGATCTTCCAGATGGGCCATTGCTCACCTCAGAAGCATTGAGGATATCGCAAGGGTCCCCCGCGCCACAAGAAAATTTTTGGTGGCGTGAGTTTGCTTCCTGCAACTTTTGTGGTA
Source organism: Acidobacteriaceae bacterium (assembly GCA_030041955.1). Taxonomy (GTDB): domain Bacteria; phylum Acidobacteriota; class Terriglobia; order Terriglobales; family Acidobacteriaceae; genus Palsa-343. The sequence continues at coordinate 2,678 of JASIAO010000266.1, forward strand.
GGGTGGTGACCGTAGTTGGTTACCGTTGGGCCTTAGAAGCTGACGCTGCTGCTGCTGCCGCTCCCACTGCCGCTTCCGCTCCCGGATCCCTGGCAATTCCCGCTGGGTCCGCAGCCCGGCATCGGCGCTGCTGCAACGACAACAGCCTGGTGGCTGGCAACCATGGTGCTGCTGGAGGAGTGGGCGGAGACGACGGCAGCGGATGCACCGGCAGCGAACAGACCGAGGACGAAGGCGCGAACGACGAGTTTCATGGCTTTTGGCTCCTAAAAAAATCTCTGAAAAAGTTGTGTACTTCGGTGACAATTTGGAGTATAGTCGCTACAATCCTGTACTTTAGGCTGGCGCGGTTATTTAGAAAGTATACAACAACTTAGTTACCGACGTACCCGCCTCCCTTTTCTCCCTGCTTATTCTCCTAACCTACACCTGGCAAGCCCTGCCAGTGGCTAACAGGTTCTGCCTTCCGCCCCCGGGGTAATGGACGGTGTTAGCAGTTTGGTACTTTCACTCCGGCACACGGTGTACGGCGTTGAGACGGCTCTGTGCCGAGATCCCTTACCAGACAGGTGTTTTATCGGTGCGATTGCGGGGCGCGATAGCTCTCAGAGGCGATTTTGCGGTTCCTGGTTCCGATTCGAAACGATGCGAAGGGCGTGGTCGATAGCTTGCTGCGCGCGTTTCTGCCGCGATTCCGGACTTCTGTAATAGAAGATGCCGAGCAGGTGGCTGCGGCGCTGGATGGGCGTCATGGCCAGCCACCCCTGCCGTGCTTTGGGATAGCGCTGGAAAGCGGCTTCGAGGATGGGGGGCGGGCGGCGCTCACCCTCCATGGCGAGCAGCATGCGCTCGGTCATCTGCTCGGCGGCTTTGAGGCGTGATGCGGGGCTTTTCGGCTGCGCGACAGCGACCGCGATGTACTTGCGGATTGATGGGCTGAGCCGATCGTGCCACTTTTGCAGGCTTTTACTCTGGCGCAGGAGGCAGGCCAGTTCCGGGGGTGTGGAGACGGCGCGCTCTTCGGTGTCCGGTTCGAGGACAATTTCGGCGTCGCTGCCAATTTTCACGTGGGCGCCGCGCTGCATGGTTTTGTTGACGAGGAGCAGAAAGCCGAGGCGCTTGTTGCTGAAGAGCGAGGTGCGAAAGGCGAAGCCGTTGATGGCGCCGCGGACGCGCAGGCGCTGGAGGGCGGGCCAGGTTCGCGTGGGGTCGAAGGGCACGCGCACGATGGTCCAGTTGAGGCTGGTGCCGTCGGGCTCCAGGATTCCGCGGAATTTCTTTCGGCGGCTCACAGCGCCAGCATAATGCCGGGCGGCTATTTCTTCCCGAGGGGTTTGCGGGCGAAGTAATAGAGCGACCAGGCGAGCAGGGCAAACATGATGACCGAGACCCACTGGTTGTCGAGGAAGGTCTGGGGCATCTGGAGGGGGTTGGTGGCGCGGCCGGCCATCGACTCCCAGAGCTTCATGCCGACGCCCATGAGGCCGACGATGCCGCCGGCGGCGATCAATCCGCTGGCATAGAGCGAGCCGGGGCTGATCTCGCTTTCGGATTCGGCACCTTCGCCGGATTTGGCGACGGCGCGGTCGACCATCCAGCGAACCATGCCTCCGGCAAAGATGGCCAGGGTGGTGGCGATGGAAAGATAGGATCCGACGGCGAAGGTGAGGGAGCGAATACCCATGAGCTCGATGGCGATGACGAGAAAGACGCCGAGCAGGACGAGTCCCCAGGGCAGTTGCTGGCGCAGAATACCGTTGATGACGGTGGCCATGAGGCGGGCCTGGGGCGCAGCGGCCTTCTCGCTGCCGATGCCCTGAATCCACTGCACGTCGATGGCGCCGGTTTTGGGATCGTAGAGGTACTTGCCGTCGGCGAGCTCGTGCGAGCCAAGGGCGTTGAGCAGAATGTATTGGCTGCCGGCCTCGACCTCGGTGGTCTTGTTGGGCAGGATCACGCGGATTTCCTTGCGCGTGAAGGGGCCCTGGACCTGGACGCCGTCGTGGGGAGCGGAGAGGTTCCACGTTTTGGACATGGAATGGAACTCCTCGAAGCCGCGGTTCATGGCGTTGAGGGTGATGCCGACGGCGAAGGTGGAGACGCAGACGCCGATCATGAGGGCGACCTGCTGTTTCCAGGGAGTGCCGCCGACGAGGAAGCCGGTTTTGAGATCCTGGGAGGTGTCGCCCGCGTTGGCGGAGGCGATGCAGACGACGCCGCCGACGGTGATGGCGAGCGCGCCATAGGCGGGCGCGGTCCAGCCTTTCACGAGAAAGACTGCTGCAGTAGCCATAAGGGTGGCAATGGTCATGCCGCTGATGGGGTTGGCCGAGCTTCCGATGAGGCCGACGATGCGCGAGGAGACGGTGACGAAGAGAAAGCCAAAGATGACGATCAGCAGGGACGCGGCCAGGTTGGCGAGCATGCCGGTCTGCGCGCCGGGAACGGGCTTGAAGGTGAGGAAGATCCACATGAGGACGACGAGCGCGAAGCTGCCGCCGACTACGACGGACATGGGGATATCACGCTGGGTGCGGACATCGCGGTTGGCGGGGGCGCCGGCCTTTTTGCGCATGTTGCCGAGGCCGGCTTTGAGCGCGCCGACGATGGTGGGGATGGTCCGGCAAAGAGTGATGAGCCCAGAGGCGGCGACGGCGCCGGCGCCCATGGGGCGGATGTAGGCGGACCACATATCGCCGGGGGACATCTGCGCAACGGGTTTGACGGCAGGATAGAGGGGCCCAGTGAGGTGCGAGCCGAAGAAATAGATGGCGGGCATGAGCACCAGCCACGAGAAGACGCCTCCGGCGAACATGGTTCCGGCGACGCGGGCGCCGATGATGTAGCCGACGCCGAGGTATTCGGGGACAGTGTCGACGCGGACGGCCGCGCCCTTCATGATGTGCTG
>JASIAO010000267.1 GCA_030041955.1 Acidobacteriaceae bacterium
GCCGCCGCGCATCCTGCAGGCCGCGATGAAGTTCTCCTTTTAGGCGTCGTTGGACAAGGCTCCAGGACACACCTTTGAGCTTGCCCTGCGCAACGCGCCGCAGGCGCAGCGTTGCCGCTGCGCGTCGCCCCGCGCAACTCCCGCCCTTTCAATTGCCACATTTTCGCCACACTTGTGATGGGGGTACCATCGTCCCCCTGCACGCTGCACGCTAAAAGGGAGCAGCGCTGGCCGCTCCCTGTACGCTGTACGCTGAACGCTATCGTTCGTGCCAATACATCTCCCAACCCAGATACCGCGTCGCCGCCTCGTGCACCGGGCTGGCCACCTGTGAGAAGTTCGCCGCCACGTGGTGCTCGAAGCCTTCCTCGCAGATCCGGTGCAGCAGCTTTTGCAGATCGGGAATCTTCGCCACACCCGCGCCGCCGAAAGTCTCCAGCGGATCGTTCGTGAACTCGCCCTCCCCGACGTACCCGCGGATCTTGCCCTTGTAGTCGTCGGTTGAGAAGCGCACGAAGCTCATCGCGCCTGGTTTCACGCGTCCCACACACGTGCCGAAGGTGTTCTCCTTGCCGACTGTCCCGGCAATGATCGCCTGGAAGTCCATCACCACGTCGGCGAAAAAGTGCTTCGGCAAATTCGAACAGTGGAAGCAGACGCACTTGTTCTCGTCGTCGCCGTAGTTGTTGTTCCAGTCGAGCAGTGCCGACGGCGTCTGGCTCGCCAGCGCCAGCGCGTGCATGGAGACCGTGCCCATCACGTCGGTTTCGCACGCGGCCGGCAGCAGGCTCTCGCTCATCATGCTCATTACCGTGCACGGCACCACGCCGAAGTTCTCCTCGAGCGACGTCCAGCACTGCACCGCGCTCACCGTGCAGTGAGTGTCCTTCATAAAGCGCTCGATCGCCACGCCCAGCTTGGCCATCTTCATCAGCGCCGGCGCCGGAATCTGATTCGTCGGCACGTACGCCTGGATCGCCTTCAGCTTCCCCTGCACGTCGCCTTCTTCGTCCTTCATCCGCGCAATTGCGCCGAAGATGTCCGACAGGTCCAGCGTCACCACGGAGATTCCGTACCGCTCCAGCAGCTTCTCGCTGTAGCGCACGGTATTAAAGGCCTGCGGCCGCGCCCCGATGGCCCCGATGCGCAGCTTCCTCAGCCCATTCGTCACCCGGCACACCTTCGAAAACCACTCCAGATCCTTCGCAAATTCCGCCGAGCTCGGCTGCACCGTGTGCTTCGCCGTAATCGAGTAGGGAATCCCGTACTGCATCAGGTTGTTGCACGCCGACATCTTCCCGCAGAAGCTGTCCCGCCGGTCGCTGATCTTCATATCGTCGCGGCGGTCCGGCGTCGCCTGCACCAGCACCGGCACGTCCAGTTTCGAGTAACGAATCGAATCTGCGATACCGCGCTCATCGCCGAAATTCGGCAGCGTCACGATGATTCCGTCGATCTCGTCGCGGTGCGCCCGGAACAGATCGCCGCACCGGATCGCGTCGTCGTGGGTCTCCACCGAGCCGAATTTCGATTGCTCCGGCGTCAGCGTAATGGCCCGGATGCCGGCCTTCTCCAGCACCCCCAGCATCTCTTCGCGGCCTTCTTTCGCCAGATGGTCCGGGAAAAACCCTCGGTTCCCGACAATAACTCCGAACGTAAGTTGCTTCTTCATCGTCCCCATCCTGTCTGCTCGTTATGGTTTGTTTCTCGCCTCGTCACCGCGGACGAAACCGTATCGTATATATCAGTCCAGCCGCCGTCATCATGCCGCCCCACCAGATCGGCGCATGCAGTTGCCACAGCACCGTCAGGTGCGCCGGCCGATGCGCCAGCTCCCACAGCCCCGTCGCCGCAATCAGCACCCCATACGCCAGCAGCAGGATTCCCGAAAAAAACCAAATCGAAAGTGGTCCGCGCATTTCGTCTCTCCGCCTTTACCAGAACACGATGTTGAGAGCTACGAACACCACCGCAATCACGCTCGCCCACACAATCGGCTTCTGGTACCAATGATCGTCGTGCTCTTCCGGAATCTTCGTAGCCCCATACACCAGGCCTTCCAGCTCCGCTTCCGGCCGGGGCTGCGTCAGCAGGCTCACCACCACCGTCACGATCACGCACACCAGCCACGACCACAGCGCGCGATACATGTCCTCCGCCATCACCTTCGCATCCGGCGACAGCGCGACGTACCGCAGTGCGCTCGGGTCCTCATGCACCCATCCCCACAACCCGATCGCGGTACAGGTCCCCGCCAGCAGCCCCCAGAATCCGCCCGCCTTCGTCGCACGCTTCCACAGCATGCCCAGGATCACCGTCCCAAACAGCGGCGCGATGAAGAAGCTGAACAGCGCCTGCACGTAATCCATAATGCTGGCCGCGTGCTGCACGATATACGCCGTGCCCACCGAGATCAGCACGCCGATGAACGTGCACCAGCGGCCCATCGCCACGTAGTGGCTGTCGCTGGCCTTCTTGTTCAGGAACGCCCCGTAGATGTCGTAAGTCCACACCGTCGCGAAGGCGCTCACGTTCCCCGCCATCCCCGACATGAAGCCGGCAATCAGCGCGGTCACGCCCAGACCCAGCAATCCCGGACCGCAGTAGCGCACCAGCATCAGCGGCAGCACTTCGTTATAGCTGTGCTGCCCCGTCGCCGCCGCCACGTTGGCCGGCACCAGATGCACGGGCAGCACGGAGAGCGCCAGCAGCCCGGGCAGGATCACGATGAACGGCACGCACATCTTGAACGCCGCCCCGATAATCGGCGACATCCGCGCCGCGCGCAGGCTGTGCGCCGAGAGAACCCGCTGCACCACCAGGAAATCCGTCGTCCAGTACCCGAAGCTGATCACGATGCCCAGCCCGAAGACGATCCCCGTCCAGTGAATCCCCATCGGGTTGTCGCGGAAGTGCGCCGTCGTCGACCACAGATGCGTGTAGTCGTTGGTGCCCAGCCGCGCCGCGATCTGGTGCTTCAGGTTCGTCCACCCGCCGCACTCCACCAGCCCCAGAATCGGGATCAGCAGCGCGCCCAGCCAGATCAGCAGGAACTGCAGAACCTCGTTGAAGATTGCCGATCGCAGCCCACCCAGCGCCACATAAATCGCGACCGTGATCGACGACACCCAGATGCTGAAGTTCAGGTCCCAGCCCAGCACCACCTTCATCACGATGGCCATCGAATACATGTTGATGCCGCTCATCAGCACCGTCATGAAAGCGAAGCAAACCGCTGAAAGCGCGCGCGTCCCTTCGCCGTAGCGCAGGTTCAGATAACCTGGGACCGAGTGTGTCTTCGAGATGTAATAGAACGGCATCATGATGATGCCGAGCAAAAGCATGGCCGGAATAGCGCCGATCCAGTACCAGTCGGTGGCCAGGATTCCATACTGGTATGCCGAGCCGGCCCAGCCCATCAGTTCCAGTGAGCCCAGGTTAGCGGAGACAAAGCTCAGGCCCGCGATCCAGGCCGTCATTTCCCGGCCGGCCATGAAAAACTCTTCGCTGGTATTCGAAGTGCCTTTCAGGTAGAAGCCGATGTAGATGACGATGGCGAAGTAGATGGCGATGACCGCCACGTCGACTCCGGAC
>JASIAO010000268.1 GCA_030041955.1 Acidobacteriaceae bacterium
AAACGCCAATACCAACTTTGCGGCATTGAACCCCAATCCGCCGGCTTCGGGCACGCTACAGGGCTTTGAAGTGGGTCATAACTACCCGTATGCCACTCCGGCGGGAGTCACGCGCGAACCCACCGACCTTGCCTACACCGGCGATGGGCAAAACACCCTCAATCCGCGGCTTGGCTTCTCGTGGCTCGTGCCGGGCAGCGATCGTGTGGTTTTGCGGGGAGGCTACGGCATGTTTCACTCGACCATCAGCGGCCAGCCGACAGTACAGCTGATCTTCGAACAGCCCTGGGCGGATCTGCGCTTGGAGGCTCAAGTGCCTAATTTGACATTTGCCAATCCTTTCGAGCCAGCGCCGACATCCTTCCCAACATTTGTCCCCTACTCTCCAAGCACTGTGAGCAGCGTTACCGCATTCGCTCAGAACATACGGCCGCCGGTGGTCCAGCATTACAGCTTGAACGTGCAGACAAGGATTGCAAAGGATATGATTTGGGAGGTGGGCTATATTGGCAGCCGCGGAGAACATCTGATCAGCTCCCAAACTCCGAGCCAGGCGGAATATGCAAGTGCGACAAATCCCATTCGTGGCCAGACGACCAATACTGTCGCGAATATAGATGATCGCGTTCCGATAGAGGGCTGGTGTCCAACGTGCTTCGATCAAATTGGCTCCTTCGCTCAAAGCTGGTACAACGCTTTCGAAACCAGCCTTAAAAAGCGCTTCAACAATGGACTTCAGTATCTTGCTTCCTATACATGGGCCAGGGCCCTGCAAACCGGTCAGGAAATAGTCGGCGACACAACCGCCGGTTCGATGCTGGGCAACCAGTTTGATCTGGCTCGCAATTACGGCCCCTCCACCTTCATCCGGCCACAACGATTCGTGTTTAGCGGAGCCTATGCCCTCCCCACTCTCAGGGCAGGCAACTCGCTGCTCAGGGGCACAGTCAACGGCTGGACCCTCGCCGGAGTGATCACTATTCAGAATGGGGACCCGCTCACCGTTAGCGGAACCAACGGCAACAATGTGCTCGGCGACGCTGGTGACTTCGCTGAGCTCAGTGGGACATGCCATCCGGGCCAATATGTCACTTCGGGTTCCGTCGTGAGCAAGCTCAATGACTACATCAATACAAGCTGCTTCACGAGCAGCTACCCTGTGGTCGGGGCCGACGGTTTAGCCACAGGATTCGGCAATTCAAGTCCTGGCATTCTGAATGGCCCGGACCAGAAAGATGTCGATGCCTCTCTCGCCAAGACCTTTGGATTGAAACTCCACGATGAAGGAGCAAACATCCTGTTCCGCGCGGAGGCATTCAACCTTTTCAACAATGTGAGCTTTGCTAACCCGGACACGGGTCAAACCGACAGCACCTTCGGAGACATACTAGGGGACACTGTGGAGCCCCGTATTCTTCAATTCGCGCTGAATCTGAGTTTTTAGATCCTTACGCCCGAGGGCATGAATTGCCCCATTTCGGGAAGTCGCAGCCATTGCGGCACGACTCGCCTTATGAGTTGTTGCAAGCTATGATTGCCAACTTTTACGCAGGACAGAACATCGGGCTCCGCATCCGTCGCCGTCTTCTCCGTGCTGATGCTGCCGTACACGTTCGAAGGCGGGATGGCCTGGGTAACCCTGCCGAAGCCAGGTCAAGTTTGTCTCCACTTTGCAGCACCGCTGTATCCCTAGTGGTGGTCGCGCGTTGACTGACGGTCCCGGCGCACGGCGGGACTGCCGGCCAGCGACGCGCCGGCTCGCAAGCGGATCCTGCTGCGTTCTTCGTGGTCAATTATGAGGCATACACCTTGAAGTCGGGCGTGATCGACGGCTGTTACCGGACGATGGCGAACCAGGCTCACAGTTTGCCCGCCGTGGTACCAATCGAAAGGAGCCCTCAGGATGCGCCGTTTTCTTAACGTTGGGCCTCTTCTGTTGTGCACGATGCTGTTTGCCGGGCAAGCCTGTGCGCAATACAACTTCTCGGCGATCGCTCCGATTGTGAACCAGGGCATCGCGAACCATAAGTGGCCGGGCGCCGCGGTGATCGTGGGCCACGACGGCAAAGTGGTGTTCCGGCAGGCCTTTGGCATGCGTTCGCTGGTGCCGGATCGCGAGAAGATGACGGTCGACACGATTTTCGATATGGCCTCGCTCACCAAAGTGATAGCAACGGCTCCGGCCGTGATGCAGCTGTATCAGGAAGGCAAGATCAATGTGGATGCACCGGTGGCGCAGTATCTGCCGGCATTCGCGGCCAACGGCAAGGGCGACATCACGATTCGCGATCTGCTGACGCATTACTCCGGCCTGATCCCTGACCTGCCACTCATCGAGCCCTGGTATGGCAAGCAGGCTGGCTACCAGCTCGCGTTCGATAGCGTACCGCTCCGTCCGCCGGGCGTCCGCTTCCAGTACAGCGACGTCAACTTTATCGTGCTCGGCGCGCTGGTAGAGAAGATTTCCGGCATGCCGCTGAATGACTATGTGCTGAAGTACATCTTCCAGCCCATGGGACTGAAATACACGCGCTTTTTGCCCCCGAAGTCCTGGATTCAGCGCATCGCTCCAACGCAATGGGAGCATGGAGAAGCGGCGTCCGGCATTCCTGGCTCGCACACCTTCGCCGGCGACGTGATGCTGCGCGGCGTGGTGCACGACCCGACTTCGCGGCGCATGGGCGGCGTGGCTGGTCATGCGGGGCTCTTCATGGACGCCGACGATCTCTCCGTCTATGCACAGAATCTGCTGGATCGTCTGAATGGCCAGCCAAGTAAGTTTCCGCTTTCACGCCGCGTGCTGGAAAAGATGGTGGCGCCGGAACAGCCTGCGACTGGAACAGCGCTGCGCGGTTTCGGATGGGATATCGACTCGCACTACTCCAGCAACCGCGGAACGCTGTTTCCGGTGGGATCGTTCGGACACACCGGGTTCACGGGCACCTCCGTGTGGATTGATCCGAGCAGCGACAGCTACGTTATCATCCTGGCGAACGCGGTCCATCCGAACGGCCCAACAGGCATCACCGAGCTGCGCGGCGAAATTGCGAATGTAGTCGCAGTGGCGCTCGGCATCCACGCGAATGGCGACACGCTGGCTGCGCACATTACGGGCTACAACGAGCCACTGAGCGGGATGCGGCGCTGGGCCGCGCGCAATGCCAACGTACAGACCGGTATCGACGTGCTGGAGAGCGACCACTTTGCGGAGCTGGCGGCGCTGGCGCTGGAGCATGGAGGGCATCTGCGGCTGGGTCTGCTCACCAACCTGACGGGCGTCGACTCGCAGGGACGGAGCACGATCGACGTGCTCTATCACGACGCGGCTGCCGCAGTGCCGGGGCTGAAGCTGACCACGCTCTTTGGTCCCGAGAGCGGCGTCAGCGGCGCCTATGACCGGCCCGGCATTCCCAATTCGACGGATGCAGCCACCGAATTGCCGGTCATCAGCCTGTACGGCACGACAGCCGCGTCGCGCCATCCATCGCTCGCAACTTTGCGCAATCTGGACGCGGTCGTCATCGACCTGCAGGACGTCGGAGTTCGCGAGTACACCTATGAAACGCTGATTCGCTACTTTCTGGAAGCGGCGGCGAAAACCGGGACCGATATCGTGGTGCTCGACCGCCCCGATCCCATCAATGGCGCGTTTGTGCAGGGACCGGTCTCCGATGGTCCGGAGAGCTACGTCAATTCCATGCCTATCCCGGTGCGCAACGGCATGACGCTGGGCGAGCTGGCCCGCTATGACAACCAGCAGCTGAATCTGCACGCGCCGCTCACGGTCGTTGCCATGAAGGGCTGGCAGCGCGGCGACTGGTACGACTCCACCGGACTTTCCTGGGTCGATCCCTCGCCCAACCTGCACGATGTGGAGGAGGAGACGCTGTATCCGGCACTGGGGCTGATTGAGGGCACGAACATCTCTGTGGGACGCGGAACGGATACGCCCTTTGAGGAGTTTGGCGCGCCGTGGATTCATGGCCGGGCTCTCGCCATGTACCTGAACCGCCGCGATATTCCGGGCGTGCGCTTCTATCCGGTGGAGTTCACGCCGGATAAGCCGTATCCGTATGCCGGCCAACAATGCAGCGCGGTGCGAATTCTGGTGACGGCGCGCAATGAGCTCAATTCGCCGGAACTGGGCGTCGAAATCGCCGCGGCGCTGCACCGCTTCTATCCCGATCAGTATCAGTTACAGAAGATGAACTTTCTGCTGGCCAACCAGCAGGTGCTGGCTCAGATTACTGCCGGAGAGGACCCGGAGTATATCTCGGAAGGATGGCGGCCGACGCTGGAAGCCTTCATGGAGAAACGCCGGGCCGCTCTGATTTATCCGGATCGGTAATCGGCACATTTAGCGGATGGAAGGGCCCGTAGGTATCAGAGCGGGTCTTAACAAATTGGCTGGAAGCAGGGATGCTGGTGGCAGGGGGGAAATTGGACCGTTCTGCCTGCAGCCTGGATAGCGGCGGACACAAGGAAGATGTGCCGACTTTCGTTGAATAATCTAAAACGGTTTGCCCGCGCAACCCGATCTTTTGCTGTGGTTCTGCTCTGCATGTCAGACGGGTTCGTTCCTGCGTTCGGGCAAACCGTTACATCTCTGCTGACCCCGCAGTTAATAAGTTCGTCGGTAAGGCGCCGGCACATCGCCGAGGTTCGTCAGGCGCAGAGGGCCGCGTATGCCATTTCGGACGCTTCGAACGGATGCCCACTCCTTGGCTCCGACATGCTCGGATGGCCGGGGAACCTGGTACGCCATTGTATCTACACAGAAGGTCCACCCGGTGACCGGCGCACCGGCGTTGTGTACTTACTCGACGTCCAACCGAGTGTCATTGCACAGTGGATCGAGACCAGCTGTCATCAGCAAATGGCAGGCGTAAGCGCCTGCTTCGCCACTGTGTTGAAGTGCGGCGAGGAGAACTCCGGTCTGATGTTTCCGATCAGCGGAGACATGATGGAAAACATGAACTTTTCGCCCTGGAAGAACTATTTCTTCCGTAACGGTATGACGGTCGAAATCGAACACGAGCCGAACGCAACAACCTATCAGATACCGATCACCCGTCAGGAGGCACTGGCTCATCTACCCAACGGCGACGTGACGTCCATCCCGTCGGGGTTATTGCGATTCTGGCGAACTTTGCCGCGCCAATTTGCGGAGCGCTATCCCAACGCCGGAGTTATGTCGAATGTGAATTCGCACGCTGCACAACAGGAATGGCTCAATGTGGCTCGCAGGGAATTCCTGGCCGCGCTGAAAAGTCCGACCAATCGTCTATTGTCAGCATGGATGGCGGCGCACCCTGAAACCTTGCGCGCCGGTGAATGCCCCGGTGACACCTCTCCTTAGGCGATGGTCTGGCATCCAGTCCGACTGGTGTCTGGGGCCCTTTAATAAGTTATCTGGCACGCTAAAGGGGATGAGGTGAGCAGATGAAACTGGGTTGGCCTGGTCTTCTCGTTATATTGGTTGCTTCTTCTCCAGCCGCGCAAACACCGCAATTGGAACATGGCCTGCCGGGACCGCACACCTATCAAAATCCCTCGCCGATGGTCGAGCACACACGCGCCCATCCCAGATTGGCCAAAGAAACGCCACCCGGCCACCGCGAAGAACTCACGCTGGGTACCTTATTCATCCCGCAAAACGACGAAAATGCCAGGAGTCTGCGCCTGTTCATTTTCTTTCACAGCAACAATGCATGGCTGCCGGAAGCGGCTGCGGCGCGTGAGTCCAGGATGGCTGTCCTTACTGTGTACGCGGGGGAAGGATCGAGCCGCTACGCGAGGTTATTTACAGACCCAGCTGCGTTTTCGAAGTTGATTGCCGAGGCCGAGAGCAGGAGCGGTGTGAAGTTCAGCGAAATCGATCTGGGCGGCTGGAGTGCGGGTTGCGGGGCGGAGGGTGCGATTCTGAGCGATCCGGATTCCTACCGTCGCGTCAGCCGCGTGCTTTGCATCGATGGCGTCCACACAGGCTATGTGAACGGGAAACCGGGCCCGCTGGAGTCCCAAATCCAACCTGAGCCCCTGCAACCATGGGTGAAATTCGGACGCGATGCCATAGCCGGGAAAAAGCGCCTGATCATCACCCATTCCGAGATATTTCCCGGCACATTCGCGAGCACGACGGAGACGTCGGATTACCTGCTGCGGCAGTGGGAGCTGAAAACTCACGCCGTTCTGAAGTGGGGACCGATGGGAACCCAGATGCTGAGCGAAACACAAGCGGGCCGGCTCCTCATGATCGGATTCGCCGGCAATTCTGGCCCCGACCATGTCGATGAGATGGAGTCATTGCCTGAGTATTTGAATTGGTTGATGAGGAAGTAATGAACAAGCAGGTTGCCCTCGAAGTGTTTGGAATCTTGCGAAAATGAAATCCGTGAGGCAGATCGAGGCTGCTGAGCACTTGATCGCGGGGGCTTCGTTCGCGACATCGTTTGCGAAGTCTCTCCTTGCCGTCACGCGCCCCGAGTTGCTCGTAGGCTCTCCGCGCACGCCGACGATTGCGGCAACCACAGCAGCCGCTCGCGCGAGCGGCGACTGTGGCACATTTCCGGCGTGGTGAGGATCAACCTCGCGTCGCATACCCAGACAACAGGTGCCCGCAATTTTGAGAACGGCTGCTACCAAAGCCCGGGACCGGAACGGCGGGGAGAGTGGAATCGGCTCCTGCTCGGAAAATGTATGGGAACGGCCCTCTCGGCCGATCGGCTCCTTGTTTGTACGCGAAGCATAGTCATCGGCCGCATCGATTCGGCAGCCGCTGGCACGACGGGAGCATGGTGGTCATCGCCGCGAGCGCGCTACGTGGCGTTCAGGAGACGTTGGTTCTGGCTACGCCCGGTGCCGAGTTGAGGACAGCAAGCGGAAAATGGGAGGTCACGTGGAACGGTTTCGAGATGAGGAAGACCGCCTGCTATCGGGCGACCTATGAGCCGAGCCCTACTGTCTTTGTCCAGGGCCGCAAGCGCATCGATCTCGGAGGAGAAGAGTAACCTCTGCGACGGCGGATCCTTTCTCCTGTCGTCGATCGATGTTCCCGTGCAAAGCCAGATCGTCGAAGCTTCCGAAGAGGTGCCTCTGCTTTCCATGCTCCTCTGGCTGGATACGCCGACGGTCCGGGAAGTCCTCGTTCGCGACGATCTGCCGGAGACACGGGCCGCTTCGCATAGGCGTGGATTTGAGGTGGGCGAGACAACTCCGGGCTCGTTTGTCGTTGGGAGATTCTCCTCCAGTAGGTTCGGCTTCGCGTCGCGTTTTATGCAGACTTTTCGGAAATTAGACACGGGGCTGAGTGCTACGGTCCACTCGGGGGCGCGGCGGACGCGCCGGCAGTGTGAGCCGGAGCGCCTTTCCGCGTCGAGGGTGCGGCAGCATTCATCAGGTTCTGATAGTCGCGCGCGAGGTGGTCTCTCCTCGTCTTGATGCGCACGAATTCGTCCATCGCCTGTTTGGCCGCCTGCACATCGCCCGCGCGCCTTTCCGCAAGGCTCAGGTGATAATAAGCGGATTCATCGAAGGGATCGGCCTGAATGGCGCGATTCAGATAGATGACCGCCTCCTGGACCGATCCGGAGACCGTGAGCGCGATGCCGAGCCCCTTATTGGCTTCGGGATCGTCGGGCCGCAGGCGGAGGGCGTCCTCGAAATAGCGTACGGCGGCGCCCGGCTGCGCATGCTTCATGGCGATCGTGCCCAGCCGGCAGTCGGCGCGCTCGTCCCGTGGGTCGTCGGCGAGAGCCTCGCGGTACTCGCCTTCAGCCTGCGCCTGATCGGTGAGGGAGCGAGAAGCGCTCAGCGCTTCGCCCAGCGCAAAATGAACGCCGGAGAGATGCGGATTGAGGACGATCGCATGCCGGTAGGCAAGAATGGCGGCGGGCATATCGCCCACCTGCGCGAGCTCGTCTCCCTGCAACTCGAACATGCGAGCCGAATCCGGCGCGACGTGTGCCAGCGACTGAAACGCGCGATCGGCAAGCAGCGAATAGACCTGATGAGCGGCGTAGAGCACGTCGACATTTGTCGGGTCGATCTGCTGCAGCCTCGCGACCACCTGGGCGGCGCGCTCCAGATCGCCGGCGGCCATCAGCAGGCTGTAGAGCTGCGTACCGGCGGCCATGCGCAGTGACGGCTCGCTCACCCGGTCGAATCCGGTAGTGAGGTGGCCGATCGCTTCCGCATCCTTGCCGGACTGCGCTTCGGCGAGACCGCAGAGAGCCACGATGTTCCAGAGCTCGGGACTGCGCTGCAGTACGGTACGGAACTCTTCGGACGCCTCGGAGTAACGCCGCTGGAGATAGTAGGCCAGGCCGAGGTTAGAACGGGCGGCGATGTTGTCCGGAGCGTCAGCCAGAATCCTGCGGTAGATTGCAGCGGCGTCGGCCGGCCGGTTGCCGTGAAGATCGGCGTCAGCCTGCTGAGCCAGGCCCGGGATGTCCTGCGCCGGCGCTGCGGCCGTCTGCGCGTACAGGAGCGCGGCCGAGCCATGCGCGGTCACGGCCAGCAGGATCAGGGCGCAGCAACAGCCGATCCGCCACAGGAATGGCGCGCCAGCGGCAACGCTGCGATGCCGGACGTGTCGGGTTGGCCCAGGCAGCGGCTTCATGGACTGCGGAAAAGACCGTGCAGAAAACTGTATGCGGCAGGAAAAACGCGCGTCAATGATTCACATGCACCACGCGCGGAGTAGTGCATTCGCACCATGTCCGAAACGGGCAGGAAAGCTGCTGCTATACTTTTCCGCGTTGTGAGCGCGAAGATGGCTGCACGATGGCGATAACGGCCGAGAGAGAATGCATCCGGATATTGGTCGTGGATGACCATCCGGTTGTGCGACGGGGTTTGCACAGCATGCTCGATGGTGAATCGGGCATCAGTGTCGTGGGGATGGCCAGCTCCGGACGAGAAGGCCTGGAGCTTGCGGAGCGGCTGAATCCCGACGTGGTGCTGCTGGATCTGCGCATGCCGGACATGAGCGGCGTCGAGGTGATCCACGCACTGCGCAGCGCTCACCACGAGAGCCGGGTTCTGGTGCTGACGAACTATCAGTTCGAC
>JASIAO010000269.1 GCA_030041955.1 Acidobacteriaceae bacterium
CTCAGCGTCGCCATCACCCTGTTTCCGAAGCGCCGAGCCGGTTGGCCCGGTCCTACGAAATAGCCGATTGCCCACAACGTCATACCCACCGCGACCAGCCACAGCGCCTGGAGCACGCTGGGCAGTGATATCTCTGCTGCCGTTCCCGTCTGTGGCTGGACCCAGGTCAGCGTGGCCAGGCCGAAAGCGATGCCGTACCAGAGCAGGATCCAGGAGCCGAACCACCAGCGACCCAGTCCGAGAGCCTTTCCCTGACCGCCGCCGACCAGGCAGAGCAAGCTTGCCGCGTAGGCAGCGAAGCCGAGGCTTCCCCATACCACAGCATGCGTTGGCTCTCCCCTCGAGGCCAGAGCCTGATCCGACACCGCAATAGCGGCGGTGAGCAGCATCGCCGCCGCGATGATCCAGCGCGGCGCGGGCACCGAGCCAGGTCGCGCGCATGCGTCGATGTCGGTCACTTCACCTTCTCAAAGCTCATCGGAGCCATCCCTGCGTTTCCTGGCACCCTTGCGCTCCCTCGTATGGGTCCTCACCGGCCGGGCGCTTTGCGGTGCTTGGGTCCGGAGCTGTCTGAGGGCAGTCTTCGCAAGGACTGGAGCATCATGACGAGCGCGACACCATATGCCACGGCAGAAGCAACTGCCGCAGCGTAGACACCAGCGATCGGCACGAATACCACCAGGAGGATCACCGTGAATACGGCCGCCAGCCCCTCGGCGCGGGCAACGACGAGCGGCCGCTTTCTGCCCCGCAGGACGTCGCCTGTGACCTGGTTGCAGGCTAGGAACACACCAGCGGGGGTCAAGATCCATAGCAACGGCACCGCGCCCGCGAACCCGCGCCCAAAGACGTGCGGGATAAGCCAGGGCGCGACCAAGTCAAGCGGCACGAGCAGAGCCGTTGAGACGCAAGCGCTGCCAAGGATGCCCAGCCACTGCATCCGGCGCGCCATACCATCCACTCGGCGTCTCGACGCCAATCGCGGGAAGGCGACGTTCCCGATCGCCGACACCAGCGGGATCGGGAGCAGGCTGCACGAGACGGCGATCGCGTACCGGCCGAGGGCTACCGCGGGCACGGCCTGTGAAAGGACAAGCTGATCGAGCTGTGTATTGACGACAGCCGGAGTGAGCGCGGCGATCTGGGCCGTACCGTACAAGGCCAGCGGCCTGACCAGCCGGGCCTGCGCCCGGCCAGGCGCCAGGTCGGCCGACCGGCACCGGTAGTAGGCCAAGCCGAGCTGTGCGAGCATGGTGAGGGCCAGGACGACCAGCACGGCCGTGAGCGTGAGCAGGCGTAGCCGCCACAACACGACAATGGACGCCAGGCTGAGGACCGGCTGGCTCACTCGCACGGAGTTCCACCGGCGCAGGTTCCTGGCCTGAAGCGAAAACGTATAGCTTGCCCCGACGAAGGCCACGATCGAGGTGGCGAAGACGATACGGTAGTCCACCGTCAGCCCAGGGTTTCCGCGGGCGAGGACAGGAGCCAAGAGGACGCCCGTAATCAGCGCGGCCGTTCCGGTCACCAGCATTACCGCCCGCGACGTCGCGACATAGCCGCGGGCGTTGCCGGGATCGTGCGCAACGTAGAAGCACAACGCTGCGGGCTGGCCCATGCCGCCGACCATGAGGGCTACCCCGAACCAAGCCGTGACCGCAGCGTATTCCCCCTCCATTTCTGGTCCCAGGGCACGTGCGATGATGATCCCGCCCAGGCCGGCCGCCGCGGTCGAGGCGATGTTGTAACCAGCGGTGCCGACCACCTGGCGCGCGACGCCGCGCCGCAGCGCCGAGGCGAGCTCTCGCCGGCGACTTCCGGCAGCAGCTGTGACCTGTAGGGTCACAGCAATCGCCTGGCGGTGAGCGGCGCATAATCTTCCGGCGCGAATGCCTGCTGGACCCACTGGGCGGCGTGCTCGCCCATCCAGCTCAGCCTGACCGGATCCTTGAGCAGGTCATGCAGGATCGTGGTTAGCGCTTCTGCTGACTCGTCCGAGGGGGCTACCCCGGTAACTCCCTCGACGTAGGCTTCGTGCGAGCCGCCGTAAGCGGGCGCGATCACCGGAGTACCCGCTGCCTGCGCCTCAAGCAAGACGAGGCCGAAACCCTCGCCGACGGAGCTGCGGCCGCCCCTGGTCTGCGTGGCCAGTACGAACAAGTCTGCCGCGGCCAGCTCGCGAGCGAGGTTGTCGTCGGACAGTCCTGGCCGCAGCACGCACCAGGAGTGCTCGGAAACTAGGCGCAGCAGGTCGGGTGACGGGTTCCCGCTGCCACAGATGGTGAGGTGGACATCCGGGCGCCCGAGAGCCGTGACCGCTTCCACCAGCTGAGGGAGGCCCTTCGTGCGCCAGTCCGACAGCCGGAAGGCGGTCGCCAGCCTGATTCCCGGACCGCGGCCTGGTCTGCCCGCGGCCGCAGCGGCGAGGGTGTCAAGCCATTCCCGTGACAAGGCCGGCAGCAGGACTGTCGCGTGGCAGTCCCGCAGAAGCGCGCCCGCGGTGAAATTGCTGCACGCCACTACCCGGACGCCAGGGCCTCGCATCAGACGGCGCTCAAGGCTCCTTCGGAGCGGCCACCGCGAACCCCACACATCGCTGCCGTAACAAACAACCGACACTCCGGACACGGCAGAGTGCCGGGCCAGCAGCGCCGCCACCGGCAGCAGCGCCCGGTGCGCCGCGACTACGCGGGTGGGTCCTGGGTCTGCTCGCAAGATGGCTCGGCCCCGGGCCAGCAACCGGGCATGGGCGCGGGCGCCGGACCCGCTCAGGTCCAGGCGCCTGCACTCGACGCCCTCGGCGGCGAAAGCCCATTCCAGTGTCGCCACGTAACGCTCAATCCCGCCGCCAAGGCCACGGGACGGGCTTAGCAAAAGCACCCGGCCGGTCATGCCGGGTTGCTGTACATGGGACTCACGAGCTCCCCGCCCTCGCCTCCGCCGCGGCCGGCGCGCGGCGCGGTGTACGCCCCGTAGAGACGGCTCCGCAGGTCGGCCACGCTAACGTCAGTCACAGACCGATATTACTCGGATACTTTCTGTGATGGAACTCGCACTCTCGGCTGGCCGCTACGCGGGGTTCCGGGGCCGGTCAGTACCCAGACCCGGACGAAGAGACACGGCGCGGCAGAGCTGGCGGCGCGGGCTGCTCCGGCACGGCGACCAAGCCATGCGAAGGCCGGGGTTGATGGCGGCTTTCTGCCGGACCGGGATTCCGCCTTTCGTTCTCCAGGTCCGCAGTCACCATCATTTCGATCAGTTGCTTGAAGTCAACTGTCGGATGCCAGCCGAGCTTGGCCCGGGCTTTGGTAGCGTCGCCGACCAGGACAGCGACGTCGGCAGGCCGGAAGAAACGCTCGTCCTGCATGACATAGGGCTGCCAATCGTCTATTCCGACATGGTTAAAGGCGATCTGAAGAAGGTCGCTAACAGAATGGGTCTTTCCGGTCGCGATGACGTAGTCCTCGGGTTCCTCCTGCTGGAGCATGAGCCACATCGCCTCAACGTAGTCACCGGCAAAGCCCCAGTCTCGGGACACATCCATGTTGCCCACCGCGAGGACATCCTGACGTCCTAGCGCTATCCGCGCGACGGCGCGCGTCACCTTGCGCGTGAGGAACTCAAATCCCCGGCGCGGTGACTCATGGTTGAAGAGAATGCCGGAACACGCCCACGCATTGTAAGATTCACGGTAATTCTGCGTTACGTAATGACCGAATACCTTCGCCGCGCCATACGGTGAGCGCGGATGAAACTGCGTGGTCTCCCGCTGCGGCGACTCGTGCGTCGCGCCGAACATCTCAGAGCTGGACGCCTGGTAGAACCGGATGCCGTCCATTGACCCTTGCTTGTAAATGCGAATGGCCTCAAGCATACGCAGGACACCCATTCCAGTGATGTCACCTGTGAGCTCGGGCTGCTTGAAAGAAAGGCCGACGAAGCTGATGGCACCGAGATTATATATCTCGTCCGGCTGCGCCATCTCGAGCACTCCAATCAGGCTGGAGAGGTCACGCAGGTCCCCCTCGAGCAACTGAATGGATGGAATGCAGCCCTCGACTATCGGGATTTTCGGATTGGACTGTCCCCGGACCATCCCGAATACTTCATATCCCTTGGCGGCAAGAAACTCCCCTAGGTAGAGTCCATCCTGTCCAGTTATACCGGTAATCAGAGCGCGTGGCACTGGCTGATTCACCCTTCCGTCAGATATGGATGCAACTCAGCGGCTCCCGGCGTCGTGTCAGGCCACCAGGTAGTCGCTATCGCCCGGTCGGCCTGTCAGTCCCGCCTCCCTTGCGGGCTACGAACGTCAGGTTCTGGGTGACGATGTGGCCGCGCAGCATGCCTGTTTCTGCCGCCAGAGCGATCCGGTAGCAGGCACTCACAACCTGCCAGACGATGACGCGCGCGCCACTGGCCAGGCCGTGCGCTACCGGCGGGGAAGAGTGCACGATGGCCGACTCGAAGCCGGCTGCTGCGGCGAGTTGGCGGATGCTACGCGCGGTGAACGACGTCTGGTGCGTGAAGTCGCCGGCCTGGATGTGCCCACCGAGCGGGCTGACAGCGTTGGGGACCCTGCCCACGAAGACGCCGCCGGGCGCCAGCGCCGCGGCCACGTCGTCGAACGTCCCGAGAACCTCGGGCTTGGTCAGGTGCTCGAGCAGGTCGGTAGCGGTGATCGCCACGTAGTGCGCTGGATGCGCGGCGAGGACGGTACGGAAGTCCCCCTCGCGAACCCGGGTTACGCCTGCTGCGTGGGCAAGTGCCACCTGCTCCGGGCTGATGTCAATGCCCTCCGCGTCAAAGCCTTCCGCCTGCAGCAAGCGGACGAGCTCACCGCGCCCGCAGCCAAGATCGACGACTGGTCCGGCCTCGGGCGGCGGCAGCAGGGGACGGATGTCACGCCGGAAAACCAGACCCGTGGCCTCACCTCCGCCACGGCCGGCGTGCTGTGAGGCGTACGCCTCGTACAGACGGCCTCGAAGGCCATCCAAGTCAGCTGTCGTCACCTTTAGATACTACTCGGCTACTTTGAGTAATAACAACTCGCCCATTGCAGACGGCAAGGCATTGACAGCCCCGGGCACGCGTGCTCGCTGGCGAAAAGCACCCAATCCCGTGCGATTCGGGACCGTTCCAGACGGTGCCTATCCCGGGATGTTGCAGTCAACTCAAACTTGGTAATTCACCTTCGGTTCGGTATGCACAGGTGATTCGGGTCATCCCGGAGTCATTGGCTGAGGGATAGCACGTCGTGCTGCTCCAAGAGGGACTTGGCCAAAGCAAAGTAGCGGCCCTGGCGGAAGCCGAGGCTGCCAGGCCGCTGTCCGGGCGCCACCCGGCTAGCCGGAGCGGCAAATCCGCGCTTCGCCCGCTCAGCCAGCTGCGGCGCGATTACGCGGGCCGCCAGCTCCTTGGGTAGCCACTTGGTGCGGTACCTGCGGATGAGCAGGGAATCAGGCAGGGTTAGCGACCAGCGCACCAGGTCAAGGTCCAGCCATGGCACGCGGACTTCGACTCCATGCTCCATCGATGCGCGGTCGTTGTAGGCAAGGCCAAGACCCGGCAGGTACACCGCCAAGTCCAGCGCCATTACCCTGCGCAGGAAAGAGATTCCTGCAGGCAAGGAATCGAACACCGCCTGGTGCCGTTGCCAGACGATCTCATTGGTCACCTCCGCTTCGCTGCAGTCGAGTACCTTTGCCCGCTCCGCGGCTGTGCTGTAGGTGCACATCTGCATATACGAGCCAAAGAGGTCACGCCCTGCCGCTGCCCG
>JASIAO010000270.1 GCA_030041955.1 Acidobacteriaceae bacterium
GTGCCGGAGAGCCGGCCGAAGCAGCCACAGGCAAGACTGAACCGGACGATATGAGCGCCTTCCTGCCAGGCGAAGAGTAAATCGTCTACATGTACGGAATCGGCAGGTTATGCGCAGGTTGTAGCCGACTGATAGAGGTTGTTCGTCACGTTCTGTTATCGTGACCTGTACCACCCCAATGGCCAAGGGACCACCAATCGGGTCACGGATCCGGTGGAATATCCCTCGGTGACCGCTGACGGTGACCGGAACTGCCGCAGGATGGCGGCTCTCCCGGCGGCGACGAGATGGCTCGTTCCGGTCCGCCCCAGGATCGCTTGGCTCTGCATTTGGCTCCCCTTAGGACGCCAGGACAGAACGCCTGTTCGCAGCAGACGTGATCTTTCGTTCATTTCGCCCGTGGCAGGTCGTCGGCGGACGTCGCCCGGCATGGCGAAATGTCCAGAAACGAGTGATTGGCCGCGGGCAGTAGATCGTAATAAGGCGCAGAGACTCGACATTGATAGTGAAAAAAGTTCATCTACCTGCGCCCCGACCGCGACTCGAACGCGCGACCTACTGCTTAGGAGGCATTCCCGAAGCACGGCCTGACGTCGCCCCGGATGGCCTGACGTGCCGTTCGGCTGCAGCGAGAATGGCTGGACGCGGCCTAGCGCGGCCCGATGCCTGTGGCCGTTGGCTCCTCGTTTGGCTCCCCGGAATCTGATTAGCAACGCTAATGTCCGGACGATCGACACCCCGGATTCGACGCGCAGATAGCCGCCATCTGCCGGACCCGCGGTGCGGCGCTGGCGACACGCAACGCCAAAGACTTCCGTGAAACCGGAATCGACGTGATCGACCCATGGCACGAAAGCTGAGGCGTTGATCACCAAATGGCATCGACACGTGAAGGCAACCGCGCAAGTAGCCGCCGATATGAGCGTCGGCCAAGTGTAGTTGGGTCATTATTTCTTCTGTCCCGAATAGTTAATATGTGAGCGGTCGGCAATTCGCGCATCGTGCCTCTTGGCGACATCTGGGCACCGCTGCCCGCAGAGTCTGCGTTTCGTTTGGGCCGGTTATTGGGGCGCCGGCGCCTCGCCCTGAGCAGGCACGCGCCTGTCCGGGCAAGCCGGTTCGTTGTGGATCTAAAGGGCGGTAGTCTCACGTTTTTGCCATGGCCATCGTCCGGTTATCTCGACCTCTAGCGAGAAGCTCAGGAACGTGCGGATGAGGACAATCACTGCCAGTATCGCCACACTGGTCAGACTGGGCGAGGCGGCGACAGTACGAACGATGTCGCCGGCCACAAGCAGCTCCAGACCAAGCAGGACGCTTTGGCCCAGCCGCTGGCGGAAACGCCCGTAGACATCACTGTTATGCCGGAAGAACCGGGCGGCGCTAGCGACGAATGCGATCGCTGCGCCGACCACGATGACTACCACCCCCGCGGCATCGATGGTCATCCCGATCTTCTCGATCACGTCGTCGAAAGCCATCTTGCTCCCGTTGGCCTGTCTCTCCGGCTGTCCAGAGTGTGCCTCGGGCCAGCCGGCGCACGGTCGGCCAGGTCGCAAGACACGTACTGGGTCTCCTTCCGCCGCCTGGACCGCTAGACGCCGTGGTCGCGGGTACCTATAGGTTGCACGGGTCGATAACAGTGCCGGTTGCGCTGTATATGACCGCTAATCGCGCGGTGCGACCCTCCTGGCGAGCATGCGGGCGGGCACGGTAGGAGACCATGGACGCGCGAGCCGCCAAGGCGCCCGACGCCGGGGGACTGCGGGTCGGGCGCGAGCCCATCGTGCAAGGCGGCCACCGCGGCGGCGGGTCGGTCCAGTACTCCGCGCCGACCACCCCGGCATAGTGCCAGGGCGGCTTCGTCGCCAGGTTCGCGATCCCCGCGGGGACAACGGCACGGTGTAAGCCTGCAGCATTTGCCCGCCTCCTGCGTCAGTCGGTTTGGTGGATGTCGTGTGACAGCCGTCCGGCCCGACGGCGCCGGGCCGGGAAACAATGAGTCACACGGGGTCTTCGGCGGCGGCCTTGAGGTGCCCTAGCCAGTCGGTCAGTGACTTGTCCAGGGCCGATTGCATCCCGGTGACGTCGGCTTGTACCGGCTGGCCGCTGAAGGATTCGTGGGTGGCCACATGGACGCCCGCGAGTTGCTAGGTGTAGACCCATTCGTGAGTGCCCATGATGCCGTGGGCGGCGCCGCCCCACAGGGTGCGGGCGCGCTCGGCGACGGCGTAAATGGTTGAGGTGACGGTGAAGCCGTAGCTGGTCCAGGTGAAGGAGTTACCCGGCTCGAACGGCCCGTCCAGGCGCGCCGCGGTGATGTCGGTCTGCCAGGCGAGCCAGTTGTTGACGTCGGTCTGCAGCCGCCAGACGGTCTCCAGCGGCGCGTTGATGTCGATCTGGTGGCGGGCGATCACCGGGGCGTTACCGTCTATGCCGGCGGGGATGGCCATGTCTGTTCCTTGGCGGGGTTACGGCGGCCTACTGGCTGGCGTTGTGGGT
>JASIAO010000271.1 GCA_030041955.1 Acidobacteriaceae bacterium
ATGTTGAGATCGCTCATGAGGTGGCCTTCCAGTTGCGGATCTGCCTGAGAAACGATCGGGGGCAGCACGAATTCGATGATCAGCAGAATGCCGTTCGGTGGAATCACCGCGCGGCAGTTTCCGAGAATGGTCATTGCATCCGGGTCCCGGCGCCCGTGCAGAACATGCTTGAGCATGTACACGTCGGCGCCGGCTGGCACGGACTGCATCAGGTCAGCCGCAATCAGCTCACAGCGGGAGGAAATCGGCTCGTCCGCGAAGCGCGGCTTTGCCGCGTCGATGCTGGGCTCGAGATCGACCAGCATGCCTCGAAGATGCGGGTTGAGTTCGAGCACGGCCAGCAGGAGCGATCCGCCTCCGCCGCCGAGGTCGGCAACCACCTTCGCGCCGGAAAAATCCCATGCGCGCGCGATGGGAGCGTAATGTTCCGCGGGAGCGGTACCCATCACGGCGCGAAAAATCGAGCCGGCCTCAGGCACCTGCGACCAGCGTGAGGGCACGTTTGGATCGCGTACCTGGTTGGCCGGCTTGCCGGCTCGAACGCAATCTGTGAGCAGGGACCACTCATCGGCAAGCAGATCCGCCCAAAAGATGACGGCGGCCCAAACTGATTTAGGGTCATCCTTTCGCAGCGGTTTGCCAAACGGAGTGAGTCGAAAATGTTCGGGCGCTGTTTCCTGCGTGACGCCTACGCCGGCGAGGGCGCGCAGCAGGCGGTAGAGAGCATCGGGATGGGCCTTGCAGCGTTCGGCGAGGAAAGCAACGGTGCGCACCTCGTCTCCCAGCGCGTCGGCGACCCCAAGGCGGGCGGCGGCACACAACACACGACTGCGGGAATAGGCCATGGCCATCTCGACGAGTTCCGCATTCGGCGTCACGTTGCCGATGCCGCCATTCTTCTGAGCCATCCGGTTCCTCGATTTCTCGGAGAAGAATACCAAAGGGTCGCGGCTGAGGCTGGAGGCCGGCGCATGCAAGGAGACGGAATTATCACCCAACCCGAAGCCGGTTCCGCCCAACCCTGAGCAGAAGGTATGCTGCTGAGATGGGCAGGATTGGGAGCAGCGCCGGAAAAGGCGAAAGAGTAACCCTCAAAGCGCTGGCAGCACATCTGAAGCTCGACCCCGCCACCGTTTCGGTGGTGCTGAACGATGTGCCGGGGCGGTCGATCCCGGAAAAAACGCGGGAACGCATTCGTGCTGCGGCCAGGAAGTTCGATTATCAGCCCAGCTTTCTGGCGCGGTCCCTGCGCAACCAGCGCTCGATGACGATTGGGATTCTGGTGCCGGTGCTGGCCGACGGTTATCACACGGAGGTGATGAGCGGAATCGGCGATTATCTGCTGGATCAGAATTATTTCTATTTCATCGCCCACCACCGGCACCGGCCCGACCTGATCGAGCAGTATCCGCGAATGCTGGTGAGCCGCGGGACCGAAGGGATCATTGCGGTCGATACGCATGTCGACCACCGGCTGGCCGTCCCTGTGGTGGCCGTGGCCGGACACCAAAGGATCAACGGCATCACTAATGTGGCACTGGATCACAATCGCGCGGCGGAACTGGCGCTGCGGCATCTGTACGATCTGGGACACCGCGACATCGCCTTCATGCATGGGCAGCCATTCAGTTCGGATTCCGATGCACGCTGGAATGGCCTCGTCCAGGTGGCGCGGGAGTTGGGCCTGGCCGTGCGGCCGGAGCTGACGATCCAGCTCACACGCGATCAGACGTCACCGGAGCTGGGCTATCCGGTGGTGCAGCAACTGCTGGCGCATCACCGCCGCTTTACGGCCCTGGTCTGCTTCAACGATATGGCGGCGCTGGGCGCCATTCGCGCATTGCACGATGCGCAACTGCGCGTGCCGGACGATATCTCCGTGGTGGGCTTCGACGATATTCCGCAGGCAGCATTCCAGACACCGAGCCTGACCACGATCCGGCAGCCGCTGCACGAAATGGGTAGGCTGGCAGCCCATCTGCTGCTGGACCATCTGCGCTCGCACACACAAATGCCTGCCGAGGTGGCCGTTGAACCGAAGCTGATCGTTCGCGAGTCGACGAGGGCGCGCCGGCCGATAACGCCGGGGAAGAAGCGGCAGGGAAGCAGCCCGCGTCACCTGTCTCGATAAGAGCAGCCCTGCCGGAGCGATGCCCGTTAACACTTAGAGATGCGGCGCGTGAAAGCTGCCGATTCTGCTGCTGGCCCACCGTGCGCCACGCGTGCACGCGAGAGGGGTTGGGCGCATCCAAAGCATCCAGCCCGCGGCGACCCTGAAGCTCTGGGTGGCGGCGGCGGGAGCCGGATAGCCTGAGAAAATCGCGGCGATCGGCGTTGGCCATCATTCCTTATGCCGACGGCGTGCGGGGGAATCCTTCGTCTGGCGATTTTGATGCAAACAAAGGTTTGTCTTCCGGCTCAAGTGGGGCTTCGCACTTGACAACTCTGTTGTCGCATTGATTAGATGGTTAGCGATCCGAGGGGAGCCTCGAGTGTTCCCAG
>JASIAO010000272.1 GCA_030041955.1 Acidobacteriaceae bacterium
CCCGAAGGGCGTTGCCCCGGCGGCCAGCCGCCGCCGGCGATGGCGCCGACGATGAGCAGCGGTTCCCTGCCCTCGGCGACCGCGTCGGGCAGGGGGCTATCGGGTGAATCGTGCGAGAGGTCTTCCTGGCAGGCGAAAAAGCGCAGGAAGGCGCGGCGTTGCTGAGTGTCCTGATCGCGGATGGTGCCGCGCAGAACAGGATAACGGGTCTCCAGCGCGTCGAGGACGCGGCGAAGCGTGACGGGATCGTCAATGCCGAGACGGAGCTCGCCGCTGACCTGGGCAAGCATGCGCAGGTGATGCGGGATCTCGACACGGATGGAGCGCAGGGTCATGGGAGGGTCTGTACCTCGACGGAGAGAACGGCGGGGAGATCCCTGACGATGGGTGTCCAGTGATCGCCGGAGTCGGGCGAGACGTAGACCTGCCCTCCGGTAGTACCGAAGTAAATGCCGCAGTCCTCGAGGCGATCGACGCACATAGCGTCGCGCAGGACATTGACGTAGCAGTTGGCCTGGGGAAGGCCGTCGGTGAGAGCTTCCCACTCGTTGCCGCCGGAGCGGCTGCGCCAGACCTGCAGCTTGCCGTCGAGGGGGAAGTGCTCGGAGTCGCTCTTGATGGGCGCGACATAGATGGTTTCCGGCTCATGGGCGTGGACGTCGATGACGAAGCCGAAGTCGGTGGGGAGATTGCCGCTGACTTCGCGCCAGGAGTCCCCGGCGTCGTCGCTGCGCATCACGTCCCAGTGCTTCTGCATGAAGAGCATGCCAGGACGGCGGGGGCTCATGGCGATGTGGTGGACGCAGTGGCCGACTTCCGCGTCGGGTTTGGGCATGAAGGGCGAGATGAGGCCCTTGTTGATGGGCTTCCACGACGCGCCGCCGTTGTCGGTGCGGAAGGCTCCGGCCGCGGAGATGGCGATGTAGATGCGGCCGGGATCGTCGGGATCGAGGACGATGGTGTGGAGGCACATGCCACCCGCGCCCGGCTGCCAGTCGGGACCGGTGCCGTGGCCGCGAAGCCCGGGAAGTTCCTGCCAGGAGTGGGCTCCGTCTTTGGAGTGGAAGAGCGCGGCATCCTCAACACCTGCGTAGACAGCCTCGGAGTCGGTGAGCGAGGGCTCGAGGTGCCAGACGCGCTTGAACTCCCACGGGTGTTGCGTGCCGTCGTACCACTGATGCGTGGTGAGAGGCTTGCCGGTCTCCGCCGACGTGTCGTAGACGAAGCGGTTGCTTTCGCCCATCGGCCAGCCCTGCGGCGACTTTTGTTGGCCGCCGCCGGGCGCGTTCCAGGTTTTGCCGCCGTCGTCGGAGCGCTGAATGATCTGGCCGAACCAGCCGCTGGTCTGCGAAACGTAGATGCGGTCGGGGTTCACCGGCGAGCCCTTCATGTGGTAGACCTCCCAGCCAGCGAAAAACGGGCCGGCTACGTCCCAGTTGCGCCGTTTGCCGTCGGCGGTGAGGACGAAGGCGCCTTTGCGGGTTCCGACTAACACGCGTACCTTGCTCATGCATAGCTCCTTTCGTGAGACGGGGAGGCGGACAGCTTACATCGGTTTGGACACGTTGATCATCCACGGAGTGCCGAAACGGTCCGTGAACATGGCGAAGCGCTGCGCCCAGAAGGTTTCCTGGAGGGGCATGGCGATTTGGCCGTTTTCGGAGAGCGCTGTGTAGACGCGCTCGGCTTCGGCGACATCCTGGAAGTCGAGATTGACGCGCAGGCCCTGGGGGTGCTGGTAGTGCGGCGCCGGAGCATCGCAGCCGAGCAGCATTTGGCCGCCAAGGTCCATGGAAATATGCATGACCTTGTCGGTCCAGTCGGGTCCGACCTGGCTGGCCATGGGGCTGTTGCCGTAAGTGTGCCGGTAGACGATTTTGCCGCCGAGAGCCTGCTCGTAGAGGCGGAAGGCTTCGTCGCACTGGCCGTTGAAGTTGAGGTAGGGCTGGATTTTCATGGGGTCTCCTTCCGGGCAAGCCCGTTGTTTTAGTCTGCGGTTTCGGTCGTGCCGGTGAATTATGCAGGGGCCATCGCCGCGGCGGCCTGCTGCAACTCTTCCTGGCTGACTTTGCGCACGGTCGTCGCAACCGACCAGCGATGCCCGAAGGGATCGACGACCATGCCGTAGCGATCGCCCCAGAACATCTCCTGCAAAGGCATGACGGACTGGCATCCGGCGGCGATGGCTCGGTCAAAGACCGCGTCGCAGTCCGGAACCTGCAGGTGCAGGGTGACGGGCGAGCCGCCGAGCTTCAGCGGGCTGTCGCCGCCGGGTATGGGACATTCGGGCGCGATGTAGAAGGTGGATTCGCGCACTTTCATCGCGGCATGGAAAACCGCGCCGTCGGGCATGCGGAAGACGCCGATGGGCTCGGCTCCAAAGGCTTTCTGGTAGAACTCGACTGCGTTGGCTGCGTCGCGGCAGCAGAGATGAGGGATCAGCGTTCCTGCGTATGCGTCGGACATCGATTTGTCTCCTTCACTGGGGTTCAAGAGAATGCCTGCCCCGGGCAGGCGCCGGTGTTGGTGGCGAAGGCGATTTCCATGGCCTTCTCCCGGGATCTCGGGTCACAGCGGATGATAAGCGAGCATGACGACTCCTGAATGAAAACGCTTCAGATCGGCGAGCTTCAATTTCACGCGGTGCTGGAAATTCTGAAACATTGGGTTGCCGCTGCCCAGAATCACTGGGTTCACGATCGCGCGATATTCATCGACGAGGCCGGACTGCAACAGAGACGACGCCAGCTTCGCGCTGCCGAGCACGACCATGTTGCCGCCGGAAAGCTGCTTCAGCTTTCGAGCTTCTTCCACCGGGTCGCCGCGGAGGATAGCGGAATTATTCCAGGCCGCGGAGGGCAGCGTCTTCGAAAAGACGATTTTCTGCAGGCCGTTCATCTTGTCGGCGATGGGGTCGGACGGCGCTGTGGTCCAGTACGCCGCCATCATTTCGTACGTGACACGACCGAACAGGATGGTATCCACGGAGCGCAGCATCTCCGCGGCGTAGGCAAAAAACTCCTCCTCCACCACATGCCAGTCCAGTTCACGCTGCGGCCCCTCGAAGAAACCGTCGAGCGACATCATGTTGGAGACGATGATCCT
>JASIAO010000273.1 GCA_030041955.1 Acidobacteriaceae bacterium
TGCGGCTCCAGAATGTAACAAAGCCGGTTTCTTTTGTTTTGCGCCAGCTCTCCTCGTTGAGGAAGCCGAGCATGAGGACCTGGCCGGAGCGCGCGTCCTGCACGATGCCGGGGGCGAGGCCGTCCATTTTGGCGAAGTCGATAGTCGGTTCGGTCATGATCTGTCCTTCATTTGAACTGAAAATGAAAAAACCCGCCGGGCGCTCTGTCGAGCCGGCGGGCTTCTGAATCCTGAGGTTTGGCTGTTTTAGCCTGGGATGCGGAAGTTCGCCGGCACGCTCGTCACGTGATGATGATGGTGATGGCGATGATGGGTGCGAACCTGCATCTGGAATTCAGATTAGGGGAGGATGTAGAGGATGTCAAATGGAGGATCGGCCGACAGTGCCTTAAGTCCGCATTGGTGGGTCGTCAGTGCTTTGGGCGTCCTGCTTGGGGTCGAATGCAGCTGGGTTCTGCCAACGATGATCCCCATATTTATGGACATAATGAACGTTCGCCGCGAGGATCAACACAATCCCCCCCAG
Organism: Acidobacteriaceae bacterium; assembly: GCA_030041955.1. Classification (GTDB taxonomy): domain Bacteria; phylum Acidobacteriota; class Terriglobia; order Terriglobales; family Acidobacteriaceae; genus Palsa-343. The sequence goes on from JASIAO010000273.1 coordinate 527, forward strand.
AAATGCGACAACTCCGGCGGCAATTATGCAGCAGTGCGGCCAGCAGTCCCAAGCGCTTCTACATCCAGCGACGCAGATGATGGCGAGAAGAGCGCAAAGGCCGGCAGCGTGGGCATGATAGATGCCTGGCAGAAGCCAGAACACGTCGCTAATCGATTTCGCTCGCTGTGGTGGCTGGCCGGCGGCGCCGAGTGAGCTGGGAGTGAACTTTGCCCAACCCAATTCGTGCTCTATGCAGTGTTGGGAATTTTGCAGGAACCTAAAGGCATATCCGAGTGCCGCGAGGTACCAGCTGGCCCACAGGGTCGCCGCAAATGCTAGTAGGGTTGCGGGCAAAAACAGCTTCTTGAGGCTAGGTTGCGACAGTACATATCCGTACCCGGTGGCTACCACGACAAGTAAGGCAAAAAATTTTGGACTTTCAGAGAGCCTCGAGTTGAGCTGCTCAGAAATCGTTTGATGAAATCCAGCCAGGAGTTCCTTGTCTTTATCGCCCATTTTTCTTGCCCCTGCGCAACGCCCCGAATCCAGGAGATGAAGCGCTCGATTCGGTGCAGATGATCGAATGCTAAGCGTTGAGTGCTTCAAGGGGAATGTTACGCCGGGTTTTCAGGAATTGCCCGCCAGCACCTCCGCGAAATGCACCGCTCTCCGCTCGGAGTTCTGGGCGATCTGCTCGCGGCAACTGAAGCCGTCGGCGACCAGGAGCGTTTCAGGCGCGGCGGCGCGGACGGCGGGGAGCAGAACGCGCTCGGCGAGGGTCTGCGAGACCTCGAATTTTTCGCGTTCGAAGCCGAAGGGGCCGGCCATGCCGCAGCAGCCGGAGTCGAGGAGCTCGACGTTGGCGCCGGTCCGGCGCAGCAGCGCGAGCTCGTCGGTCATCTTCATCATGGCTTTGTGATGGCAGTGGCCGTGGAGGACGATGTTCGTGCCGGCGAGCTGCGGGGGCTGGTAGTCGGGAGCGTGGCGCACGAGGAATTCGCTGAGGAGCAGGGTTTGGTCGCGGAGACGGAGCGCACGCGGATCGGTCGGAAAGAAGTTCACCAGCTCGTCGCGAAAGACACTGGCGCAACTGGGCTCGAGGAAGACGAAGGGAAGGCCGGCGTCGATCTGCGGGGCGAGGGTGCGCAGGATGGTTTCCAGATAGGCCCGGGCCTGCTTCAGGAATCCGAAATCGTAGAGCGGGCGGCCGCAGCAGAGGTGGTGGCGGGGGACGTCGGGGGTGAATCCGGCGGAAGTAAGGACACGGGCGGCGGCGTGAAGGGATTGCGGGTGGTAGTAGTTATTCCAGGTGTCGGGCCAGAGCACGACCTGATTTGGATTCAATGCAACCGCAGGTGCCTTCGGCAGGCTCAGGCCAGGCTCTTCGACTCCGCGTTCGCCGCGGCGAACGCTTCGCTCAGGATGACAAGCTTTTCCCCCACCCTTCTTCCATGCATATTGGAAGCTGCGTACCGCGAACTGCGGCAGGGTGCGCTGTGGCGCGACGCCGAGGATCGATTTGACGAGGTGCGAGAGGCCGGGTGTGGCCAGCGGCAAATTCGCGAGGCGCGGCGTGAGGCCGGGGATGAGCGAGGCGGCGTGGGCCAGGCGATCCATGAAGCCGAAGGCGTAGTGGCGCAGCGGGCGGAGGCGGTCGCCGTGGTAGTGGGCGAGGAATTCGGCCTTGTAGGTGGCCATGTCCACGTTGACGGGGCACTCGGTTTTGCAGGCTTTGCAGGATAGGCAGAGGTCGAGGGCGTCGTGGACACTCTGGTTGTGCCAGCCGGTGGGGAGGACTTTGCCTTCGAGCAGCTCCCAGAGAAGGTGGGCGCGGCCGCGCGTGGAGTGCTGTTCTTCCTGCGTGGCCATGTAGCTGGGGCACATGGTGCCCGGGCCGGATTTGCGGCAAGCGCCGACGCCGACGCAGCGCAGCGTGGCTTCGCCGAAGGAGCCGCGGTCCTGGGGGAATTGAAAGAAGGTTTCAGGGCTTTTTGAGTGGTAGCCGGCGCCGAGGCGGAGGCTTTCTTCGGGCTGGTAGACCGCGACCGGGTCGATCATCTTGCCGGGGTTCATGCGGTTGTCGGGATCCCAGAGCGATTTAAATTCGCGGAAGGCCTGCATCAGCTCGGGCCCGAACATTTTGGGCAGCAGCGCGCCACGTGCCTGGCCGTCGCCGTGTTCGCCGGAGATGGAGCCGCCGTGGTCGATGACGATATCCGTGGCGTGATCGAGGAAAGAGCGGAAGTTGCGGATGCCCTCGGCGCTCTCGAGATCGAAATTGATGCGCAGGTGGACGCAGCCCTGGCCGAAGTGGCCGTACATGGGGCTGCGATAGCCGTAGTCGCGCATGAGGGCGAAGAGGTTGCGCAGGTAGGAGCCGAGGCGCTCGGGCGGAACGGCCGCGTCTTCCCAGCCTTCCCAGCCGTGGGGCTCGCCGGGAACAAAGACGGTGGCGCCGAGGGCGGATTCGCGGATGTGCCAGATGCGCGCGGCTTCCGCGGGCGCGCAGAGGAGGCCGGTGGGCGCGCCGGGTAGTTGGGCTGCGACGGCGAGCAGCGCGCGGGCCTGGGCTTCGGCTTCTTCGTTACTCTCGGCGCCGAACTCGGCGAGGAGAAATCCGCCGCCGGGAGGGAGCAGGTGCAGGTCGTCGTCGACGAGATGCTTGCGGCGCATGAAGTCGACCAGCATGGCGTCGATGCCTTCGAGGCCGATGGGGTGGTGACGAACGACTTCGGGAACGGCATCGGCGGCGAGAAAGGGGTCGGGGAAGCCGAGGACGGCGAGACGGCGGCAGGGCGGCGAGTGCATCAGCTCGAGCGTGGCGCCGACGACGGTGACGAGTGTGCCTTCGCTGCCGACGAGCGCGCGGGCGACGTGGAATCCGCGCTCGGGGAGCAGCTCGTTGAGGTTGTAGCCGGAGACGCGGCGGGGAATGTCAGGGAACTTGCGGCGGATTTCGTCCGCGTAGCGATCGCGCAGGCGGCGCATAGCGGCGTAGATTTGGCCGCGGCGTCCGCCCTGGGCGACGATGCCTTCGAACTCCTCGTCGGTGGTGGCGCCGACGGTCATGCGGGTGCCGTCGGCGAGGAGGACGTCGAGGGAGCGGATGTTGTTGGCAGTGAGGCCGCCCATGACGGAGTGGGTGCCGCAGGAGTTGTTGCCAATCATGCCGCCGATGGTGCAGCGGGAGTGGGTGGCGGGATCGGGCGCGAAGGTGAGGTGGTGCTGCTCGGCGGCCTCGCGCACGCGGTCGAGCACGATGCCCGGCTCAACGACGGCGAG
>JASIAO010000274.1 GCA_030041955.1 Acidobacteriaceae bacterium
AACAGCTCGAACTCCAACCGCCTGGTGGAGGTTTCGCGCAACCTGGGAACCCGCGGGTATCTGATCGATAATGCGGAGGCCATCCATCCGGAATGGCTGAAGGACGTTTCCAACGTGGCCGTTACCGCGGGCGCGTCGGCTCCGGAGATCCTGGTGGAAGGCGTGATCGGCTACCTGAAAAACAACGGCTTCGGAACCGTGGATGAGGTCGAGGTGATGCCTGAAAACGTGCGTTTCGGGCTGCCACCGGAGATCGTACAGGCCATCCAGTCCGCGCCGGGAAGCACTTCGGCGACTGTCTAGCTCGCAAACAGAGTTCGCAAACCGGCGACTCGCAAACGGGCATCGCACAAGGTAGGAGCAGTTTTTGATCGGAATGAGTACAGCGGCAGAAGACGGCCGGCCCCAGTCCATCGCGAGCACACCCGTGCCTGCAGGCAATCTGCGCTTTGGGCGCGTGGATGCGCCGCTGGAAGCGGTCGGCGAAGCCATCGCGCGGTCGCGGGAGTGGCTGCTGGCCAGGCAGCACCCGGAGGGTTACTGGAGCGGTGAGCTGGAAGCCGACGCGATGCTGGAGGCGGACTACATCTTCCTGCATGTGCTGCTGGGCACCGGCGACGAGGGGAAGATGCGGCGCGCGCTGGCGGAGATCCTGCGCTATCGCAACGACGACGGAAGCTGGTCGCTGTATCCGGGCGGGCCGGGGAACATCAGTTTGGCGGTGAAGTGCTATTTCGCGCTGAAGCTGATGGGGTGGTCACCGGACGATCCGCTGATGACGCAGAGCCGGGAGTGGATCCTGGCACATGGCGGCGTGACCGCCTGCAACACGTTCACGAAAATCTATCTCTGCTCGCTGGGGCAGTACGAGTACGACGCGGTGCCGGCAATTCCACCGGAAATCGTCCTGTTTCCGAACTGGTTCTGGTTCAACATCTACGAGATTTCGTCGTGGTCCCGGGCCATTCTGGTACCGCTTTCGATTGCGTACGCGAAGAAGCCCTACAAGAAGATCGCGCCGGAGCAGACAATCAGCGAGCTTTTTGTAGGTGGGCGCGAGAGGGCCAACCTGCACCTGCGCTGGGATCGCGAGAAGGTTTTCGGCTGGCGGAATTTCTTCCTGATGCTCGATCGCATCACCCATTGGTTTGAGCGAATCCACATCCGACCGCTGCGCTCCATCGCGCTGAAGAAGGCGGAGAAGTGGATGCTGGAGCGACTGGAGATGTCCGACGGCCTGGGCGCGATCTACCCGGCGATCCTGAACTCGATCATCGCGCTGCGCTGCCTGGGGTACTCGCTGGACGATCCGCAGTTCATCCGGGCGATGGACGAGTTCGAAAAGCTGGGTATCGACTGCCCCAACGGTAACGAATTCCATCCCGAGCCGACTTTCCGCATGCAGCCGTGCATGTCTCCGGTGTGGGACACGGCACAGGCCGTCTACGCGCTGGGCGAAGCAGGCGTGCCGAGGAACGATCCGCGGTTGCTAAAGGCGGCAGACTGGATGCTGTCAAAGGAAGTCCGGCACAAGGGCGACTGGGCGGTGAAGAACCGTCGGGCGGAGCCGGGCGGATGGTACTTCGAGTTTAACAACGAGTTTTACCCGGATGTCGATGATTCCGGACAAGTTCTTCTTGCGCTGAATAAGGTCGATAATCCTCGGGAACGGTATCAGTACGACGTTTGCCAGCGCGCCATCGAGTGGATTTTTTCGATGCAGTGCAGGAACGGAGGCTGGGCCAGCTTCGACAAAGACAACACGAAGATGATCTTCCAGCACATCCCGTTTGCCGACCACAATGCGATGCTCGATCCGCCGACGGTCGATATTACGGGGCGCATTCTGGAGACGCTGGCGACCTACGGCTACACGCGCAAGGACCGGCGCGTGGAGAAAGCCATCAAATTTATCTACGCCGAGCAGGAGGCCGATGGTAGCTGGTTCGGTCGCTGGGGCGTGAATTATCTGTACGGCACCTTCCTGGTGCTGCGCGGGCTGGAAGCGATCGGGGTGTGGAACCACGAGCCGCAGATCCAGCAGGCGGCGGAGTGGATCCGCAGCGTGCAGAATGCCGACGGCGGCTGGGGCGAGACCTGCGGCAGCTACGACGATCCAACGACGCGCGGGATCGGGCCGAGCACGCCATCGCAGACATCGTGGGCGATTCTGGGGCTGCTCGCCGCCGGCGATACCCGCAGCGATTCGGTGGCCAAGGGGGTGCGCTGGCTGCTGGAGCACCAGATCGCAGACGCTCAGGGGCACGGACACTGGGACGAGAGCACAGGCGAGGGAATTACTCGCCAGGCGCTCTACACCGGCACCGGGTTTCCGCGGGTGTTTTATCTGGCGTACCAGCTGTATCGCGATTACTTCCCGCTGCTGGCGCTGACGAACTACAAGCGGGCGATGGAAAAGGAAGCCGAAGCCGGAGCGTGATCCGGCATCACTCGCAGTTTTGAGACGGAGGACGAGACCCGAATGGCAGTCCCTATATCCCAGGCCTGGACGGTGGCCACGTACGTCCTGAAGCAGAAGATCAAAGGCCGCAAGCGGTTTCCGCTGGTCACTATGCTGGAGCCGCTCTTCCGCTGTAACCTGGCCTGCGCCGGTTGCGGGAAGATCCAATACCCGCCGCACATCCTGAAGCAGGAGCTTACGCCGGAGGAATGCTTCCGCGCGGTGGAAGAGGCGGGGACGCCGATGGTGTCCATCCCGGGTGGCGAGCCGCTGCTGCATCCGCAGATCGACAAGATCGTCGAAGGCCTGGTGGCGCGCAAAAAGTACGTTTATATGTGCACAAACGCGCTGCTTCTTAAAGAAAAACTTCATCTGTTCAAGCCGAGCAAATATCTGTCGTTCTCGGTGCACCTGGACGGGCAGCGCGAGCACCACGACTTCTCCGTCTGCCGCGAAGGCGGGTACGACATCGCGATGGAGGGGATCAAGGCTGCGATCGCAGCAGGCTTCCGCGTGACCACGAACACGACGCTCTTCGACGGAGCCGATCCGAACTCGGTGCGGGCGCACTTCGACGATCTGATGGCTGTGGGCGTGGACAGCATGATGGTTGCGCCCGGATACACCTACGAAAAAGCTCCCGACCAGAAGCATTTTCTGGGACGCGCGCGTTCGAAGCGGCTGTTCCGCGCGATCCTCTCAAACCGCAAAAAGAGCTGGAAGTTCAACGCCAACGGGCTCTATCTGGAATTCATCATGGGCAAGCGGGATTTCCGCTGCACGCCGTGGGCGATGCCGGCCTACAGCATCTTCGGCTGGCAGAAGCCGTGCTACCTGCTGCAGGACGGCTACGCGGACACCTACCAGGAGTTGCTGGACTCGACGGACTGGGACAACTACGGCACGGAGAGCGGCAATCCGAAGTGCGCGAACTGCATGGTGCATTCCGGCTACGAAGGCACCGCGGTCAACTACACCTTCGGCTCGCTGAAGGGTCTGTGGGAGACCGTGAAGGCGATGACGAATCTGTATCCGGACAAGGGCGCGCTCGATCTGCTGAATGAGCCGGTGAAGCCGGCGCACAGCTTCAATCCGCTGGTGCAGATTGAAACGCACGTGACGGTGGAAGAGGGAACTCGGGTATGAGCCAGGAACCTTTGTCCACGCAGCCGGACGCGGGCAAGAATGTCACGAGCTTCGATCCGAACGCAAAAGAGGTGATGGAGGGCCGCGAGCGCGATCAGCTCGAGGGCTGGATTCCGTCGCTGGCCGGCGCAGCGGAGATTCGCGACGCGCTGGAGAAGGCCTTCGATTATCGCGGCGACGTAACCCTAACCTTGAAGGACGGGCGTGTAATCCACGGGTATGTCTTCGATCGGCGGACGGGCGCCACGCTCGAGGATTCCGCTGTGCGCATTATCCCCACCGGCGAGCGATCCAAGCTTGCCATTCCGTACGCCGACATTGCCGCGCTTGCTTTCACGGGCCGCGACAACGCCGCAGGCAAGACCTTCGATGCCTGGGTGCGGAAATACTGGGAGAAGAAGGCGGCGGGCGAAAAGAACATCGCCATTCAGCCGGAATCGCTGGAAGGTTAGAGCGGCTCCGGAGCCGCGGCGCACAGGACCGTAGTCCTGGCGCCCCGAAGGTACGTCCAATACACAGGCCTTTTACCTGAAAGATTCGGAGGCAGATTGCTTCGTTGTTTCGTGCTTGCAGGACTGACGCTTTCTTTATGCGTCGCGCCCACATTGTCCCAGCAGACCACCGCACCGGCCGACTCCTCCCAGACCACACCGGCCGCGCAGCAGCCAGCGTCTCAACCCGCGAATCCGCAGACCACGACCAGGCTCCCTGAAGCGCCCGCTCCGGCTCAATCCGCGCCGAAGCCGCTCCCTCAGCCGAAGCGCATCCTGGGCGTGATGCCCAATTACCGCGCCGTCAGCGCCGGCGTCCACCCCCCGCCTCCTACCCAGAAGGAAGCCTTCAAAATCGCCACGGAGGACAGCTTCGATTACTCGGCTTTTGTCTTTGTCGGCATTACGTCGCTCCTGGCAGAGGCAGACGACTCCCACCCGACCTTCGGCAAAGGCGTCGGAGGCTTCGGCGACTACTATTGGCACGGCTGGGCCGACAAAGCCGATGGCAACTATTGGGTGGTCTGGATACTTCCAACCGCCCTGCACGAAGACGAGCGTTACTACGCCAAAGGCACGGGCAACATCATGGGACGCGCTGTTTATGCGGCCTCGCGCATCCTCATCACGCCGAACTACAGCGGCAAAAACACCTTCAACGGCGCGGAAATCCTCGGCCGCGGCATCTCCCAGGCCATCTCGCTGACGTACTATCCGAGCTCGACGCAGAGCCTGAGCGGATTCAGTTCGAAGTACGGCTACGCACTCGGCCGCGACGCGCTCACCGATGTCTTCCGCGAACTATGGCCGGACATTTCCTATCACGTCCTGCACAAACATCACACCACGCCCGGCACATAACGGTCTGGCGCATGAAAAGAGGCCGTCCCGCAAGCCGGCCTCTCTGCTCAGCGCAAGACTACTTCGACGAAACCGCCATCACCTCAACCTTGTAGAGCACCTGGTGTTCCATGGTGGCGAGCTTGCCGAACTGCTCGAAGGCGTCCTGCATCGTCACGTTCGGATTCGCTTCCTTCCAGTGAGAAGAGTAGTTCTGGTACGCCTGCACAAAAGCGTCATAGGAAGGGAATATGTCAACTGTGCTGGCAAGTTGGTCTTTGGCGGCACGTGGAAAGGCCGGCACGTTGATTGCCCAACCGCTCAGGGTTCCGTCCTTCACCATAGATTCGGCAAGGGGTTGCCACAGCTTCTTTTCGGCGGCCACCCAGTCGCTGTAGTTAGTCACGCTGAACGAATTGATGACGACATAGTCACCCTTGTGCGCGCCTCCCACCAGATCCACGTTCTCGAGCATCCCGTTCGTCTCCAAATAGCCCATGTCCATCAGCGTGTTCCCGAACTCTTGCGGCGTTTTGGCTATGCCGGCCTTCTGCAGCGCAGCTGACATTTCTTCATCGCTCATGGGCGCTGTTGGCCAGCCCGGATAAAACGTCACCATGAGATAGTCGCAGGGCGCCTCGCGGCCCGATGGAATTTCGGTTTCGAGCGCCAGCCACGCGGTGATGGTGCCCGAGTCCGCCCGTGCCTGCTCCAACTTCGCAAGATCGCCGTTGAGCACCTGGTGAAACTCCGCGGTCTTGCCGGGCTGCACTTTCACGCAGGAGAAAGTGTGCAATCCGGTTGGCGCCTGCTGCGCAGCAAGCGTCACGGAGAGCGCCGCTGCTACTGCGGCGCCCCATGCAAAACGACGCATCGTCGTCATTGGGATCCTCCCTCGGTGTTTCGCT
>JASIAO010000029.1 GCA_030041955.1 Acidobacteriaceae bacterium
TTCCATCCCGACCGGATCGTCGGACGCATCCTCGGCATGGGCGACATCATGTCGCTGATCGAGCGCGCCGAAGAGAAGCTCGACAAGAAGAAGTCCGAGGAGTTTGCGCGCAAGGCGCTATCCGGCGACGGCTTCTCGCTGGAGGATTTCCGCGATCAGCTCCGCCAGATCAAAAAGCTCGGCTCGATGGAAAGCATTCTGAAGATGCTGCCCTCGGTCGGACCGTTTGCCGGCATGCAGCAAATGGCCGGCCAGGTGGACGAAAAACAGTTCACGCGCGTCGAGGCCATCATCAACTCCATGACGGCGAAAGAGCGCAATCACCACGAGATCATCTCCGGCTCCCGCCGCAAACGCATCGCGGCCGGCTCCGGCACCACCGTGCAGGAAGTGAACCAGCTGCTGCGTCAGTATGCCCAGATGCGCAAGATGTTCAAGGGCATGGGCAAAGGCGGTATGCTGCAGCGCCGCGCCATGAGCATGCTCAGCGGCGGCATGCGCGGCCGCTGAGGCAGGCGTTGCGACGCGCCCTGCAGATGAGCCGCACTAGGTGCCCACCGGAATCTCCGTCTCCACCTTGCCGGTGGTCGTCAGCACCACCGCCGCGACGATAATCAGCGCGCCGCCGATCCACGCGCCCGCGCCCAGCCGATCGCCCAGCAGTTCCACGCCGAGAATCGCTCCCACCGCCGGCTCAATGTTCAAAAAGACTCCGGCTCGCGAAGCAGGTGCGTGATGGATTCCCCAGTTCCACAGCGCGGTGCTGGCCGCCGTGCACAGCAGGCCGCTGGCGGCCACGGCGCCCCAAATGGTCAGCCCCACGCCGTGCACCGGAGGCAGTCCGTCGCGCAGCAGCACCCACACAACCAGCATCGCGGTGCCCACCAGCAGTCCCCATATGGTGACCGACATGGGTGAATGACCTCGCCTCATGAGGCGTTGATTGATCAGGATCCAGCCCAGCGCGATGAACATCGCGGCAATCACCAGGAGGTCCCCGCGCAGGCTGCCGCTGCCGATCCCGCGCTCGCTGCTGCTCACGATCAGCACAATGCCCGCCGTTGAGCCCACGATGGCCAGCCATCCTTTCGTGTCCAGTCGCTCGTGATTAAACATCGTCGCGCCCACGGCCAGAATCACGGGCATCGTGCCGACCATGAGCGCCGCATGGCTCACCGTCGTCAGCGCCAGTCCATAGAACTGCACCAGGAATTGCGCGGGAATCCCGAGAAACGAACCGATCAGCAGCAGGTTCCACTCGTGGCGCGAAAACCGGGGGCGCTCCATCAGCGGCAGCAGCCCCGCACAGCCGAAGAGAAAGCGGTACAGCACGAAGTGCCCCACGCTGAGCCGCGTGAAGCAGATCTTGCCGAAGAAGAATCCCGTGCTCCAGAAGATTCCGGCCACCGCACAGGCGGCATAACCCATGCCCACGCCAAAGCCGCGGCGGCGATCGGCAGAGGCAGCGGGGCGTGTTTCGAGCGGCGCGGGCATGACTGGATTCGATGATTCAGGAAGAGGATGGTCGCGTGCTGTCCGGGCCCTCAGCCACCAGACCGCGCCATCCATCGCCCAGGAAGAGGCGAATCGCCGCTATGCCCGCTGCTCCGGCCTGCGCGCATGCGGCCGCATTCTTTTCCGTGACACCGCCAAGAGCCAGCACCGGAACCGGCTTCGCCAGCTCGGCTGCCTGAGTCAGCGCCGCGAGTCCCTGGCCGCGCGTGGTGCGTTCGGGTGTCACTTTTTCGAATACCGGCGAAAAAAGCAGCAAATCCGCGCCTGCCGCATGGCGAATGTCCTCCGCGGAATGGCAGGCTGCGCTCACGATCACCTCGCGCCCTGCGCGGGCGTACACCTGTTCGGCGGCCTGTACGGCATTTTGTCCCATACCCGCTGCCGGTGGCGCCCCGAGCGTCTTGCTCAGCGTCCCGGAGGGCAGATGCACGCCGTCAGCCCCGGCATCGATGGCCACCTGCGCGGGTCCATTCACCAGGACGCGCGCATTTCCCTTCGCGCCGCGCACTGCCTCCACAATCTTTGCCGCCAGCGCCTGCAGCTCGATCAGCGGTAGATCTTTTTCGCGCACCTGGATGTAGTCCACACCGCCGCGCGACCAGTCCGCGGCGAGTTCCGCGAGGCGCTCGCGCTTCGCGGCTTCGTCGCCCGGCAACAAAGCTCGACTCGTAATGGCATACAGCAGCATCTGACATTGAGTGTACGGGTGAATTCACACGGCGTGCGGCAATACAATTTAAGATGAGCACGGGCTCGCTCCTGGACATTCTCCTGGTCCCACTCTGACGCATGGCGAAATACGATCTGCTGGTCATCGGCTCGGGCCCTTCCGGTCAACGCGCGGCGGTGTCCGCCGTCAAGAAGGGCAAAAGCGTGGCGCTCGTCGAGATGCGCAGCGTCGTGGGCGGCGTGTGCATCAACACCGGCACGATTCCCAGTAAGACCATGCGCGAAGCCGTGCTGCATCTTTCCGGCTACAATTACCGCTCCATCTACGGCATGAATTACCGCGTGAAGGAAAAGATCACGATGGCCGATCTTGCCTTCCGCGTGCAGCACGTCATCAAGACGGAGATCGACGTCACCGAGGCGCAGCTTTCGCGCAATGGCGTGGAAGTGATCAACGGCGTGGCGCGCTTCGAGGACGATCATCACGTCCACGTGGAAGGACTGCGCGGCACAAACACGTATGAAGCGGAGAACGTCGTTATTGCCGTAGGCACGCGGCCGGCATCGTCGCCCAAAGTGCCGGTGAACGGGAAAACCATCATCAACAGCGATCAGGTGCTGGACCTTCCCGATCTCCCGAAGAGCTTGATCGTGGTAGGCGGCGGCGTCATCGGCGTCGAGTACACCTGCATGTTTGCGGCGCTGGGCGTGCGTGTGACGCTGATCGAAAAACGGCCGCGCCTGCTGGAATTCGCAGACCAGGAGATCATCGAGGCTCTCAGCTATCACCTGCGCGACAGCCGCGTGACCATGCGCCTGGCCGAGGAAGTGGAAAGCGTAGAGGAACTGCCCGACGGCGCGGTGGTCGCTAACCTCGAGAGCAGGAAGCGCGTCTCCGGCGATGCGCTGCTGTATGCGGTGGGGCGCCAGGGCAACATCGACGAGCTGAATCTCGCTGCTGCCGGCATCGAAGCGGATAAGCGTGGGCGCATCCCGGTGGATCAGGACTTCCGCACCAAAGTTCCGCACATTTTTGCCGTCGGGGACGTGATCGGCTTCCCCGCGCTGGCGTCGGTTTCCATGGAGCAGGGGCGCATCGCCGTGGAGCGCGCCTTCGGCAACACGCATGTGCAGTCGAATCCGAGCTTCTATCCCTATGGGATCTACACCATTCCGGAAATCTCGTTCATCGGGAAGACCGAGGAGCAGCTGACCGAAGAGGACGTGCCCTACGAAGTCGGTGTGGCCTATTATCGCGAGATCGCGCGCGGTCAGATTCGCGGCGACACCACCGGCCGGCTGAAGATCGTCTTTCATCGCGAGACGAAGCAGGTGCTGGGCGTTCACATTATCGGCGAAGGCGCGGCGGAACTGGTGCACATCGGCCAGGCGGTGATGGCGCTCAACGGCACGGTCGACTACTTCATCGATACAGTGTTTAACTATCCCACTCTCGCCGAGTGTTACAAGGCCGCTGCCTTCAACGGCATCAACCGGCTGGCGCGTTTCGAGGGGTGATGGTTGCGGCGGAGGGCAGTATGGCGAATGCGATTGGCGTAGTCATGACGACCCGGGTCGTCGCTGGTCTGGTCGAGGAACATCGGGTGCATGGCGGGTTGAAAGAATTTCCTGAACATCTCGATGCCACGAACGGCCTGATTGAGATTCCCTCTGAGAAGCTCTGCGACATCCTTTGCGACGCCATCGCGACACTCGCGGCGGCCTCCGATTCGCCCGTGAAGGCCGCGGGAGTGGCCATGCCCGGCTATCTGCACCAGGGCGTCATGCTCGACTCGCCGAACCTGCCGCAGCTCAAGGGCGTGCGCGTCTGCGAGAGCCTCCGCGCAGGCCTGGATAGACGTGGCCTTGCCCTCAGCCTCTCCGTCTTCAATGATGCCGACGCCGTGGCTGCCGGCATCGCCGCGTCGCGCGGCCAGATGGACCGCTCCATTCGCGTTTGGACCATCGGCAATGGCATCGGCTACGGACGCTACCCCTGGACCGAAGGCCCGTGGGAGGGCGGACACATGGTCGTGTCCCTCGATCCACGCGAGAAATTCTGCGGATGCGGCGGCCGCGGCCACCTTGAGGGCATCATGGGCCATCGCGCCATGCGGTTGCGCTTCCTCGATATGGAGCCGGACGAGGTTTTTGCCGCGGCGCGACGTGGCGACCGCCGCTGCGCGGAGTTCGTCGAGCTGTGGCATCGCGCGCTGGCCGCCGCCACGGCATCGCAGATTCACCTCGAAGGCGCAGGCCGCTTCTACTTCACCGGCCGCGACATCCAGCGTCTGGAACTGCCGCGCCTGAAGCAGCACCTCTACGAGATGGTCAAGATGAGCCCGCTGCAGAACTACACCGTCGAGATCATCCCCGAGGATCCGTCGCTCGCCGCTATCGGCGCGGGCGTGGGCGCGCTGATCGCCAGCGGTTGCTGAGCGCGCGCTTCAGCCTTCCTCCGCCGGCGCGCAGTTCTCGCCAGGCTCAACCAGTTTCCGCACCGAGTCGCGGCGATTCGCTCCCTCCTCCGGCAGCTCCGCCAGCAGCTCGGCCACGCTTCGACCCAGCACCGGATGGCGCAGATCCGGCGCGACCTCCGTGAGCGGCTCCAGCACAAACCGTCGCCATGCCAATTCTGGATGCGGCAGCGTCAACTGCGGCGTCATCATCACCAGATCGTCGAACAGCAGCAAGTCCAGATCCAGCGTGCGCGGCCCTTTGGGGGCCTCGCGCCGGCGATCGCGCCCGTACCGCCGCTCCAGGCCCAGCAGATACTCGAGCAGGCCTTCCGGTCCAAGCTCGGTCTCGAGCTGCGCCACGGCATTGACAAACGGCGGCTGATGCTCAACGTCCACCGGCTCGCTGCGATACAGCGATGATCGCGCGACGACATTCCCGGCTGCTGCAAGCTCCGCCATCGCGGCGCGCAGCGTCTCTTCCGGAGATCCTGCCGTTGAGGGCAAATTCGCGCCCAACCCGATATATGCTCGATGCCTCACACTGAAACACTACCGGAATTCCCCGCCGCGCTATGCTCAGAAGCAATGAAGCATGTTTCATGTCTGCGAACGAATTGGCGAGGCAGAATACGAGATGCGCTCCCCAAGCGCGTCTCGCTCCGTTTCCCGAAGCCGGAAATTCTCCCATGAAACATGCTTTGAAGATCGGCTTCTACGGCGGCAGCTTCGATCCGCCCCACCGCGGCCACGTCGCTCTCGCGCGCCTGGGCCAGGAGCGTCTGGGCCTCGACCGTGTGCTCTTTGCGCCCGTCGGCGTGCAGCCGCTCAAGCGCGACCACCCGCAGGCCGGCTTTGCCGACCGCGTGGCGATGACCAAACTCGCGATCGCGGACCAGCGCGGCCTCGAGCTCTCGCTGATCGACGCGCCGCGTTCCGATGGCCGCCCCAACTACACCATCGACACCGTGCGCGCGCTCCGCGCCTCGCTCGCGCACGACGACCAGATCTTCTGCCTGATGGGCGCCGATTCGTTCCTGAGCATCGGCAAGTGGTATCGCGCCGCCGACGTGCTGGTTGCGTGCGATTTCGTCGTCGCCTCGCGCCCCGGCTTCGATCTTGGGCGCCTGGCCGCCGCGCTGCCGAACGGCATCTCCGTGGGCGCCTGCGACGCGCCGCCCAGGTGTCTCGCGCTCAGCCTGCACGGGCCGGGGCACCGTGAATCACGCCTCTATCTGCTGCCCGATCTGGACGAGATCGCGTCGGCCACGAATATTCGCACGGCTCTGCAACAGGGCGCGGACCCGCAAACCATCCTCGATCCAGCTGTCGCCGCCTACATCCGCGATCACAACCTGTACCAGGAAGGCGCGTAATTCCCATCGCAACCGCAAAAACCAGGGTAAGGCTATCCCGAAGGCAAACGCTCAGGCCGACGCGACCAACAGGGAGCGGCGGCCTTGACGGAAGCTAAATTGGGCAAAGGTATCCTGGTTTTTGCTGTAATCCTCATCCAGTTGCCGTACCATCCGGGAAGGAGAGCGCCCACCGACGCATGGCATCCACGGAAACGCGCAGAATGGTACTGGCCGCCGCCGCGGCCTGCGACGAAAAAAAGGGGGAGGATACGCGGGTACTGGAGCTGGACCCGTCGGATTCCGCCTTCACTGACTTCTTTCTCATCACCAGCGCCGCTAACGAACGCCAGTCCCAGGCCATCGCTGACGAGATTGAGCTACGGCTGAAGCGCAACTTCGGCGTCTACCCCAATTCAGTCGAAGGCCGCCGCCTTGGCGAGTGGATCCTGCTCGACTATGTGGATTTCGTCGCCCACATCTTTCTGCATCATCGCCGCAGCTTCTACGATCTGGAGCGCCTGCGCAAGTCGGCTCGCCCCATCGCCCTCACCGAGCTGACCGCCGCGCTGACCGAGAAGACCCTGGCGGCGCGCAAAAAGGCTCCCGCCAGACGCGCAGCGAAGAAGGCCCCGGCGAAAAAGGCCGCTGCAAAAAAGGCAGTGAAGGCCCCTGCGAAGAAAGCCGCGAAAAAGGCGCGGCGATCTGCTCCAAAAAGCGCAAAATAGCACCGTGCCCGCGGCTCCTTTTACTTTTATCGACCTCTTCGCCGGCATCGGCGGTATGAGGATGGGTTTTGAGACAACGGGCGGGCGCTGCGTCTTTACCAGCGAGTGGAATCCATTCGCCCGCACCACCTACACCGCCAACTTCAGCGAAACGCATCCCATTGCCGGCGACATCCGCGAACAATCGGAAGACGCCATTCCCGATCACGATCTTCTGCTTGCCGGTTTTCCCTGCCAGCCGTTTTCCATTGCCGGCGTCAGCAAGAAGAACGCTCTCGGCCGTCCCCACGGATTCGCCTGCGCCACTCAGGGAACCCTCTTTTTCGATGTTGCACGCATCCTCGCCGCGCGCCGGCCTCGTGCATTCCTGCTCGAAAACGTGAAAAACCTTGTCGGGCACGATCATGGCCGCACCTTTCGCGTCATCCGGCAGACACTCGAAGACGAACTGGGCTACCACATTTCGTGGCGCGTCCTCGATGCGGCGCATTTTGTCCCGCAGCATCGGGAGCGCATCCTGATCGCGGGCTTCCGCGAACCCACCCCTTTCTCTCTCGACGATCTGCTTTTGCCGCCTTCCCGTCCGAAGCTTCGCGCTATCCTGCACCCCGAAAACGGCAATGAAGTCCCCGAGGAGCCCTATACACTATCACCGCGCGGCGCTGTCAATCCGAAATACACGCTGACGAAGCACCTTTGGGGCTACCTCCAGGCCTATGCGGCGAAGCATCGCGCCGCCGGCAACGGCTTCGGCTTCGGCCTGGTCGACGGCGACAGCGTCGCCCGCACGCTGTCCGCTCGCTATTACAAAGACGGCTCTGAGATCCTTGTCAGCCGTGGCCCGAAGCAGACGCCGCGCCGCCTCACCCCGCGCGAGTGCGCGCGCCTGATGGGATTTCCTGACGGTTTTCGAATTCCAGTGTCGGATACGCAGGCCTACAAGCAATTCGGCAACAGCGTAGCGGTTCCGGTGATTGCCGCAGTCGCCCACGCCATGCGGCCCTGGCTTGCTCCCGGCGCATCGCAAACCACGCATTCCCACCGCGCCAACCCGCGTATCCTGCTCCCAGCGACGGCAGCCATTCGCTAGCTGGCCAGGTTTCAGCTAACCGGTCTTCAGCTAGCCGGATTTCAGCTAACCGCTTTATAGCTGTCCTATGACCGACGTCCACACCCGCGAAACCCGCAGCCGCAACATGGCGGCGATCCGCTCGGCCAACACCA
>JASIAO010000275.1 GCA_030041955.1 Acidobacteriaceae bacterium
CCCCACGCTCGAAGTCGGCTGCCACATCGTCCTCATCGACGGAACCCCCGCTCTCCCTGCCGATCAAATACCCTCCCTTTGCCCGGACGGCCATTCCTTCCGATCGAAACTCAGCCACTTCGCCACAGATCTCTACGGCGGCCGCATCCGCGACGCCGAAATCGAAGCCGAAGCCGCCGCGCAGATCCGCCGCCTGCAAAACGCCGGGCTCAACGTCTCCCACATCGACACCCACAAGCACACCCACCTCTTTCCCCGTGTCCTGCGCCCGCTGCTTCGCGCCGCCCGCGCCTGCCAGGTCACCGCCATCCGCAATCCCTTTGAGCCGCGCTGGGCTCGCCGCGCCACACCCGGTTCCGCGCCTCTGCGCAGCCTCGCCGTCACCGCGCTCAACGTGCATCGCCCCGCCTTTCGCCGGCTCGTCTCGGCCGCTGGCCTCTCCACCACCAGCGGCACCATCGGCGTCCTCGCCACCGGCATTGGCGACATACCCGCGACCCTCCGCGCCCTGCTCGCCGCCATCCCCCGCGATCAGCCCGGCACCGCCTGGGAACTCGTCGTCCACCCTGGCCATCTCGACGCTGCCCTCGACCGCGTCCGCACCCGCCTCCGCATCTCTCGCGCGCAGGAGCACGCTGCGCTGCTCGACCTGATCCCCACCTCCGGCATCCCCCTCGGCTCCTGGAGCAATCTCCGGAAGCTGTCATGAAGCAGGCATTTTTCCTGGAGTATTTGTTTGTTGAGCCTTGAGGCGTGAGCGGAGTCCGGGGATATACTGCTTCACAATCTCAACATGAAGCGCCACGTCCTCATTTTCGGTGTCGTCGGCGGCCTCCTCATCGCCATTCTCCAATACACCGAATACCGCTTCGTCGTCATCGAGCACTCCGTTGAGCTCTACGGTGTGCTCATCGCCATCCTCTTCGCGACCTTCGGCATCTGGCTGGGCCTCCGCATCACGCGCCGTCGCGAAACCATTCGCGAAACCGTCGTAGTGAGGGAAGTGCTTGTCCCCACCCCGGCTCCCGCCCTCAAACCCTTCGCTCCCAATACGGCCCAACAGCAGAACCTCGGCATCACCGCACGCGAGCTCGAAATTCTCGCCCTGGTCGCCCGCGGCCTCAGCAACCGCGAGATCGCCACGCAGCTTTTCGTTTCAGAAAACACCGTCAAGACACACTGTGCCCGCGCCTTCGACAAGTTGGGAGCCGCCCGCCGCACCCAGGCCGTCCAGCGCGGCAAAGAATTGGGACTCCTGCCGTGAGGACTTGCTTGCCCGTAGGGCGTCCGCCTGGACGGCCAGTCCTCATTCGAAAGCACGATTTCCCCTCCATTTCTGCAAAATCATACGAAAGGATGACGACATCCGGCCCCGTTCCCCTGCATCGTGACCTCACCGTCACTCGCACCAGGAGCCAGCCATGAAGAAAACCGTCCTCACCTTCGGCCTCATCGCCGGCGTCATGATCTCCGTCCTGATGGACAGCTCGCTTCTCCTCGCCCACAGGATCGGCTCCGGCCACAGCATGATTCTCGGCTACACCATCATGGTGGCCTCGTTCCTGCTCATCTACTTCGGCATCCGCAGCTACCGCGACAACAACCTCGCCGGCCAGATCTCCTTCGGCCGTGCCTTCGCCTGCGGCATCCTGATCGCCCTCATCACCACCGTCTGCTACGTCGCCTCGTGGGAGATCCTCTACTTCAACTTCATCCCCCACTTCATGGACAGCTACTTCGCCGCGCAGATTCACAAGGTCCAGGCCTCCGGACTTGACCCCGCCACCACTGCCGCGCGCGTCGCTGTCATCGAGCGCTCTCAGCAGCTCTACCAGAACCCCATCGTCAACATGGCCTACACCTTCATGGAGCCCCTCCCCGTCGGCCTCATCATGACTTTCATCTCCGCTGCCATTCTCCGCCGCAAAGCCCCGGTCGCACCCACCGCCGCTACCGGAGTCATGACCACGTAAAAGCCCGGCCGTAAGCCCCGACTCCCATCCTCTGAACTGTCAGCCCGTTTCCCCTGCAGCCTGGCGCATCTCATCCAAACCTCTTCGCAATTCACCTTCCCCGCCGCATTACGTTGGGCGCATAATTCCCCATGGCCGCCCCGACCACCGCATCCTCCACCCTCCTTATCCGCGGCATCACCCCCGACGACGCCGAGGCCATCGCACAGTTGAGCGATCAGCTCGGCTACCCCACGTCGGCGCACGATATCCGCCGGCGCATCGAGGCCCGCAGAGGCGATCCCGAGCGCGTCGCCCTCGCCGCCATTCTCGAGGGCCACGTCGTTGGCTGGATCGACGCCTGCATCGAGCGTCACCTCCAAGCCCCTGACGTGGTCAACATCAGTGGTCTCGTCGTCCGCGACACCACGCGCGGCTCCGGCGTCGGCAGGCTGCTCTGCCGCGCCGTCGAGCAATGGGCCCTCAAACACTCCATCCCCGCCGTTCGTGTCCGCTCCCAGATCAAACGCGAGGACGCCCACCGCTTCTACCTGCGCGAGGGCTACCGCCAGGTCAAAACCTCCTTCGTCTTCGAGAAGAACCTCCCAGGAACCACGCCCGGCTCC
>JASIAO010000276.1 GCA_030041955.1 Acidobacteriaceae bacterium
CGGTATTCGATCTCGTCCTCGCGCAAATAGTATTCCGCCGAGCAGGTGTCGCCGCCGCAGATCATCGACTCCAGCCCCACGAACTGCGCCCGCGTTATCAGCCCCAGCGCCCCGCACCGCGGGCACGCCAGCACCGCCACAAAAGGATTCCGCGCGTCTCCCATCGGCGCTGCATTCTCCAGCACAAAGAGCGTACCTGGTTCCATCTGTTCCGGGATCCACTCATCCAGCATCTGAAGCTCTTCCTGCATTTCATACCTCCTGTGGGTTGCTGTGTGCTGTGCGGTTGTGGGCCCGGCCATGTGCCGCCGGACTCATGCCGTGGCTTTCTTATCGCGCTCTTGTTTTGGCTGGCTCCTCCTCATTCCCAATGACGGCAAGGCTCCGCCCCCAGGACTTTCCTCCTGTCTTGAACCCTGAATGTTGAGAAAATTCGCGGCTCCGTCTCAGGCCGCGGTCGCTGCGCCGCCATATCCGGCCATCCGCGCTGGTTGCGGCGGCCTTGCACGGGCTCGATCCTCGCTCGGGCATCACTGGCGGCATCTCGGCGTGTACCCCGCCGGCCGCTGCTCCTCTGGGATGCGCGCAGGCCCTTCGGGGTATCCGTCAATTGTCGTCATTCTCCCTGGCGGGGCCCTCCGTGTCAATTGAACTTTCGTGGTTGTGTTACCCGCAGAGGTTCACCGCGTCCCCACCGGCCGTCGCACCGCGGCCTTGACCGCCTCTGCCACGCGCTCCACCTGCTCGGCCGTCATATAAGGATGCATCGGCAGGCTCAGCACCCGCTCTGCCGCGCGCTCCGCCACGGGAAAGCTCCCGCGCTTCCAGCCCATCTCCCGCGCCCGCTCCGCGTAAACCGGCTGCAGGTGCAGCGGCATCGGATAATGCACCGCCGTTGGAATCCCCGCCTCCTCGAGCGCCTTCGCAACCGCATCCCGGTCGTCCGCCTCGATGGTGTATTGCGCCCACGCCGAGGTTCGATCCGCAAAAACCTCCGGTGTCCGCACCGCATCCCTCAGCAGCGCCGAATACCGCTCCGCCGTTGCCTGCCGCGCCGCCATCTCCTCGTCGAAAACCTCCAGCTTCGCCAGCAGCACCGCAGCCTGCATCGTGTCCAGCCGCCCGTTGATGCCGATCCGCGTGTGCAGATACCGTCCCGCCTGCCCATGGTTGCGCAGCTCCAGCATCGCCTCCGCCAGCGCGTCCTCGTTGGTGAAACACGCGCCGCCATCGCCGTAGCACCCCAGCGGCTTCGAGGGGAAAAAGCTCGTGCAGCCAATCGCGCTCAGATTTCCCGACCTCCGACCCTTGTACTCCGCCCCGAAACTCTGCGCCGCGTCTTCGATCACCGGCAGCCCATGGCGCTCGCCAATCGCGTTGATTGCGTCCATCTCCGCCGGCTGCCCGTACAGACTCACCGGCAGAATTGCCTTCGTCCGCGGCGTGATCGCCGCCTCCAGCTGCGCCGGGTCCAGGTTATACGTCACCGGCTCGATATCGGCGAAGACCGGCCGCGCGCCCAGCAGCGTGATCATCTCGCCGGTCGCAAAAAAGGTGAAGGGCGTCGTGACCACCTCGTCTCCGGGCCCCACTCCCAGCGCCATCATCGCCAGCAGCAGCGCATCCGTTCCGCTCGCGCAGCCAATACAGTGCCGCGCTCCTGCCCGGCCGGCAAGTTGTTCCTCCAGTTCCCGCACTTCCGGCCCCAGAATGAAGCGCCCATGCTCCAGCACGCCCTGGATGCGCGCGTCAATGCGAGGTTTCAGCCGCCGGTATTGCGCCTTCAAGTCGCAGAATTCCATCTCAGTTCCATTGTCTCGCATTCGTGTCCGGCTCCCATGCCCTGTCCCGCAGCCCCGCGAACGACCTTTCCCGCCCCTCTGTCGTCCAATGGCTGAAACCGGTCTCATCTATATATGAGGCTGCGCTCCCGGCGCTCTGCCGGATAATAATCTCTTCATGCGCGTCACACTCCTCGCCTTCGGCACGCTTCGCGACCTTCCCGGCGGCACGCCGGGCTCGCTCGATCTCCCCTCCGGAGCGACCGTCCGCGACCTCCTCGACCGCTGCCGCGCCCTCCATCCCGACCACGCTGCCCTCTGGTCCTCCATCGCGGTCGCCGTCAACCGCGAGTACGTCCCCGCCACCCATCCGCTCGCCGATGGCGATGAGATCGCGCTTCTGCCCCCCGTCAGCGGAGGCTCCAGCGCGGCCGAATCCCACGTTGCCCTCACCAGCGATCCCATCGACTCCGCCGCCATCGCCGCTCTGCTGCGGAGTGGGGACGACGGCGCCCTCGTGGTTTTTGAAGGCACGGTTCGCAACCAGACCCGCGGCCGCCGCACTCTATACCTCTTTTATGAGGCCTATCCGGAGATGGCCCTCGCCCGCATGAACCAGCTTGCCGCCGAAGCCCTCCAGAAATTCCCTATCCGCGACGTCGCCCTGGTCCATCGCCTCGGCCGTCTCGACATCGGCGAAACCAGCGTCTGCATCGCCGTCGCCTCCGCGCATCGCGCCGCCGCCTTCGACGCCTGCCGATGGCTCATCGACACCCTCAAACAAACCGTTCCCATCTGGAAAAAAGAGTTCTTCGAGGACGGCGCCGTCTGGGCGCAGGGCGAGCCGTTCCCGCCCCAACTCGCCGCTGGCGCGCCAGGCGCGGAACGCCCATGAAACGCTCCTGGATTCTTCTCGGCCTGGCAGCCCTCATCGCGCCCGCCTCTCGTCTCCCGGCCCAGGAACAACCGCTGCCCCAGCAGGCCACTCCGCGCTACCACGTCAACGTCCGCCTCGTGAACGTCTTCGTCAACGTCACTGATCCCGAAGGCGCGCCCATCGGCGGCCTCACTCAGAACGACTTCGCGCTCGCCGAGGACGGCGTCCCGCAGAAAATCTCCTACTTCGAGCGCGACACCTCCATGCCGCTCTCCATCGTGCTCGCCATCGATACCAGCGGCAGCGTGCGCAAAGATCTCGACATCGAAACTCACGCCGCCCGCGACTTCATTCACGCGCTCCTGCGCCCCCTCGACCGCCTCGACCTCATCGACTTCAACTCCGACGTCGATGAGGTCGTTCCCTTCACTAATGACGTGCACCAGATCGACTCCGGCCTGAACCATCTCTCCACCGGCCCGGCGACCGCCCTCTACGACGCCATCTGGCTCGCCGCGCAGCGCCTCGCTCCGCGCCCCGGCCGCAAGGTCCTCGTCGTCATCTCCGACGGCGGCAACACCGTGCACGGCGTCGATTATCCCGAGGCTCTCGAGCAGGCCATCCGCGGCGAAGTCATGATCTACAGCATCATCGATCTGCCTGTCATCGCCGACGCCGGCCGTGACACCGGCGGCGAGCACGCGCTCATCACCCTCTCTCAGGGAACCGGCGGCAAATTCTACTACGCGCAGTACGGCAATCTCACCGAGGCCTTCGCCCAGGTTTCCGAGGATCTGCGCACGCAATACCTCATCGGCTATTACCCCGTGCGCCGCCGCTCCGAATCCGATTTCCGCCACATCGAGGTCACGCTCACTCCCGCCGCCGGAGCCAGAGCTTCCGAAGACACTCTGCGCTATCGCCCCGGCTACTACGCTCCCCCCTCGCCGCCGCTCGATCAGTGAGGATGATGCGCGCCGCCCTCCCGAAAAAGCTCCCGCAACTCGCCGCCCTGCTGTTCCTGGCCGTCAGCGCCGCCTTCGCCATCGCCGCGCCGCTCCAGTCTCCGTGGGATCTGCACCCCGTCACCCCCACCCCCGTCCCCTGGGTTTGCCCCCCGCCGCTTCTCCTTCCGCGCGACATCGTGGCTTACGACTATTACTCCGATAGCCGCAAATCCATCCCGGATCCGCAGCGCCTCCGCGCCTACGACGAAGCCGCGAGCCCCTATGACCGCGTCAGCCGCGACGCCGAGCAAGCGGCGGACGCGTACCGCACCACCGGCAGCAGCGCCGCCGCGCAATGCGTCCTGCAAATCCTCGACGCGGAAGCCCAACAAGCCGCCATGACCGGCAACATGGCCTCCAACCAGTCGTACTACGTCCAGAACTGGACCCTCGGCGCGCTCGCCGTCACGTATCTCAAGGTGCGCGGCTCCCAGGCCGGAACCCCCGCCCAGCGCAGCCGCATCGCCGCCTGGCTCACGACCGTCGCCCGTTCCACCCAGGGCTATTTCAACCAGCGTCGCGCCCACCACACCAAAGACGGCCGCAACAATCATCTCTACTGGGCTGGATTCGCCGTCATCTCCGCCGGCATTGCCGCCAACGACCGGGGCCTTTATGACTGGGCCATCGGCACATATCGCGACGGCGTCCGCCAGATCGCGCCCGACGGCACGCTGCCGTTGGAAATGGCCCGCGGCCGCCGCGCTCTCCACTACCATCTCTTCGCCGCCGCGCCTCTGGTCACCATGGCTGAATTCGCCTCGGCTAACGGCCAGGACCTTTACTCCGAAAACAACGGCGCCCTGCATCGCCTGGTCGATCGCTGCGTCTCCGGCCTCGATGACAACTCCTGGTTCGCTCAGCAGTCCGGGTTCCCGCAGGACGCGCCGCCATCCCAAATCACCGCGGCCGATGTAGCCTGGCTGCGGCCCTGGGCGAAGCGCTTTCCCGCCCCCGCGATCACGCAACTGCTCGCGCGAGCGCACTCGCTGAGCGTCCTCTATCTCGGCGGCGATCCGCCGCCCTGAAGGTTCTGTCTCGGAAAATCGTCGACGAATGGTTCCTGGTTTTGTATCAGGGCACGGCTTCAGCCGTGCCGTTCATGGCGTGCGAAAACTACGGCTTTAGCCGCTGAGGGATGACTTTCGTTCCCCGACAGCCGCCTTCGCCTCCAAACAACTCCGCGCGCACAGCACCACCAGCGCAATCCACACCAGATCCGCCATCAGCAGATGCATCATCTGCAGCCACAGCGGCGTCAGCAGGGCCAGGTCCGCGACTCCCAGCCAATATTGGATCAGCAGCAGCGCCACCAGCCCGGACCCAAGCGCGCGATCCCGAGGCCGCCGCAGTGATCGCGCGGCCAGCCAGACAATGAACACCCCCGCGATCAGCGCAAAAGCCGGATGCAGCCAGCGAATCCGCAACAGCCACGAACTCCCCGAAGAGAAGTCCTGCGCAATGGCGCGGAAAAGATTGTGCGCCGGATACAGTGTGTCGCTCAGCGCCGCGAGCGATCCGGTGACGCCGACAATCAGCGTAGCCACAAGACCCGTAATCGCCAGCCCAGGCGCATACATTCCAACACTGCCGTGCATCGAGCCCGCACGCCGCGACAGGAAGTGTGCCGTCAGCGCCAGTGCGCCCAGCAACAGTAGCGTGTTTGTCAGGTGCAATCCCAGATACGCGGCGCGCTCCGGCGAAGCGTTGTTCGCAACCAGCCCCAGCTCCACGAGCAGCGCGCCGATCAGCGCCTCGTTCAACGTCAGCACCAGCACCGCAATCGCAAAGGCCCGCGCCAGATGCTTCCGCGGTACAGCCCAAAAGGTCCAGAAGAACAACGCCAGCACGCACACCAAATCGATGCCGCTCGTCACCCGATGCGACAGCTCGATCATCGTCGCAATCGCAGGATGATGCACAATCAGCGTGCCGTCGCACAGCGGCCAGTGCTCGCCGCAGCCGCCGCCGGAGCCCGTCGCGCGCACTGCCGATCCCCACACAATCACCGCGACGTTGTACGCGAGCACTCCCCACGCGAAGCCTCGCAGCGCGCGGCTGGGTCGCGTTGCCGCCGGGGCGCGGGTCGAAATGGCGGGGG
Source organism: Acidobacteriaceae bacterium (assembly GCA_030041955.1). Classification (GTDB taxonomy): domain Bacteria; phylum Acidobacteriota; class Terriglobia; order Terriglobales; family Acidobacteriaceae; genus Palsa-343. The sequence goes on from JASIAO010000276.1 coordinate 5,767, forward strand.
TGGTCACAGCAGAAAGTCCGCACCTCGATTCTATCGCCCGATCATGAACAGAATTGCATTGACACCTGTGGGCGCGCTTCCTACGCTGGAGACATGGAAGTGATTCTCCCCGGCGATCTTGGGGCGAAACTCGCGCGGCTGGCTGCCGAGCAGGGGCGCGATAGCGCATCCCTGGTAGCAGAAGCCGTTGCCCGTATGGTGGATCACGATGAGTGGTTCCTCGACCAGGTCGAGCAGGGCCTTGCCGACCTGGAGCACGGCCGCATTCTCAGCCATGAAGAAACCGGCCAGCGGCTGGCTCGCCATCTCGCGCAGCCTCGCACTGCCTGATGCGTCTGCGCTGGACCGAGTCCGCAGCGGATGACCTGCACCGTATCGCCGAGTACCTCATCGAGGAAACGCCTCTTCACGCCGAGCGTCTCATCCGAGCCATCCACAACGCGCCGGAAGTCCTGTTGCGATCTCCGCTGATCGGGCGCTCCGGCCGTCGGCAGGGAACGCGCGAGTTGGCGCTGTCTCCGTTGCCCTGAGTGGTGATTTATGTAGTCGGCGAGGACACGATCGATATTGTTCGCGTATTGCACGGCGCGCAGCGCTGGCCCTGATTCCGCTGCCCCAATTTTCCCGCGCCCGGCAACTCCCGACCTTGCCCGAACATCCTCTTACCTATGGCAATAAAAAGGCAATGGATCACCGTCCTCTTTGGGACCGCGCTGATGCTGGCTCCCGTTTCTCTCCCGACCCACGCTTTCGCGCAATCCGCTGGCCAGGACATGAAAGCCGCCGGACGCGACACCAGAGACGCAGCGAAAGACACTGGCCGCGGTGTCAAAAAGGGAACTAAGAAGGGCTATCACGCGACCAAAAAGGGTACAAAGAAGGCATACAACAAGTCGAAGAGCACCGTGAAAGGCGCGGCTCACGGCGCAAAGCAGGGCGCGCAGCAGCCTCAATAGAACGAAGCCCATCCCAGCGGCGCAGGCCGCCAGCATCGAATTGGTCTCATAGATCCGCCGCGCTCGCAAATGCCTCGCTTGAGACCCGCTATCGAAGCGGGTCTCATGAAGTCGAGGGAGCTGCGGACCTGGATATGAGACCAGTTCCCGCCTGCGCCGTCGCTCTCTCACACGGCAAAGATCGAAAAACCATTCCACTGCCCGTCGGATAGCAAGCTTCGGCCGTGCGCTTAGTTGGATGCGCGCTGCAGCCGGATCTTATCCCGCCATGTTAGCCCTGAGTGAAAACTCAGCCATATCTCCAGGAACCTCTCCAAAATTATCCAATCCTAACGGAGCGAAATCCCGCCCTCGCCCGTCTACCATCTGACGCGACTTCAGATCGCCGGCGCCGCCGCCTGATAAGGTGGCTGTAGATCTATCTATCTGTCTTTCCCTGCATCGTTGATTCTCCAGTTCCGCATGAGGAGAAATGCTCGCAGTGTCAGCTGGCCGCCGTTCAACCCGCGTACTTCTCATCCTGGTTCTCGTCCTTCTCCCTGTCTTCTTCCTCCACTCTCAATCCGCGCCAACCGGAAGCATCGCCGGTACGGTCGTCGATCCCACCGGTGCCGTCATTCCCGGCGCGTCCGTAACCGCCACGCGCCCCGGAGCGCCGCTGGCCACCGCGACCTCCGACGGTCAGGGCAACTTCCTGCTCAAAGGCCTGGCTCCCGGCGTCTACGTTCTCGAGGTTCGCGCCTCCGGCTTTCGTCCCGCGCGGCACGAGCATGTCACCGTAACGGCGGCTCACGTGCAGCGTCTCACCGTCACACTCTCCATCGAAGTCCAGCAGCAGCAGGTGACGGTCAACAGCGATCAGCTCGACTCCAGCCCCAACAAGAACGGCGACGCGATCGTCCTCAGGGGTTCGGATCTCGATACCCTCTCCGACGATCCCACTCAGATGCAAAGCGAGCTGCAGGCCATTGCCGGCTCCGATCCCGACGCGGGCACGCAGTTCTACGTCGATGGATTCACCGCCGGCCACCTGCCGCCCAAATCCGCCATCCGCGAAATCCGCATCAACCAGAACCCCTTCTCCGCGCAGTACGATCAGCTCGGCTGGGGCCGCGTCGAGATCTTCACCAAGCCCGGCGCCGACAAATGGCACGGGGACGTCTGGTCGCAGGGCAACGACTCCTCCTTCAACACCAACAACCCCTTTGTCGCCGTCCAGCCGCCCTATCACTCGCTCTATTTCGAGGGTGACCTCAACGGCCCCGTGACGAAGCACTCCTCGATCTTCTCTGACATCTGGCGTCAGAGCGCTTCCGACGATTCCATTGTGAACGCCTTCGTGCTCAATTCGGCCCTCGACCAGGTTCCTTTCACCGGCACTTACCCCAACACATCGAGCTTCACCGAATTCTCGACGCGCTACGATCTCCAGGCCGGAAAAATCCACACCCTTACCGCGACCTATAACCTGCTCAAACAGGATCAGACCAACGCAGGTGTCGGCCAGTTCGCGCTCGCCTCCCAGGCCTACAACAGCAACAGCACGGAGCAGGTCCTGCAGCTCAGCGACAGCCAGACCTGGGGCGCGAAGCTCCTCAACGAAATCCGCTTCCAGTACGTCCGCGACCGCAACCGCCAGGCCCCGCAGACGCTCGGCCCCACCATCGTCGTTCAGGGCGGATTCACCGGCGGCGGCAACAACATCGGCGTCAACAACGACAACCAGGATCATTACGAGTTTCAGGATTACGTGCAGACCTCGCGCGGCAGGCACACCATCGACTTCGGCGCGCGCCTCCGCGATATTCGCGACGCTAATGTATCCACGGCCAATTTCAACGGCCAGTACACCTTCGCCACGCTCGCCGCATATCAGATCACTCAGCAGGGCATCGCGCAGGGATGGACCCCGCAGCAGATCTTCGCCGCCGGCGGAGGTGCCAGCCTTTTCAGCCAGACCACCGGCACGCCCTCCATCGTCGTCTCCGTCTTCGACGCCGGCCTCTACCTCGAGGACAACTACAAGGCCAGGCCCAACGTCACCCTCAGCTACGGTCTGCGCTTTGAGTCGCAGACCCGCATCCCCGACCATGCCGACTACGCCCCGCGCTTCGGCGCCTCATGGGCCATCCTCGGCGGCAAGAACAAGCCGCCCCGCGTCGTGCTCCGCGCCGGCTTCGGCCTCTTCTACCAGCGCTTTCCCTCCACCAATGTCCTTGAGGCAGCCCGCCAGAACGGCGTGCTCGAGCAGGCCCTCGTTGTCAACGACCCGCAGTTTTATCCCGCCGTCTGCACCAGCGATCCCAACGCATGCTCCGGCGCCTCGGCTGTCTCGCCCACCATCTTTCGCATCAGCCCCACGCTGCACGCGCCTTACATCATGGTCTCCTCCATCGGCGGCGACACTCCTCTCGGCAAAATCGGCTCGGTTTCCGTGAACTATCAGTTCCAGCGTGGCGATCGCCTCTATCTCACCCGCAACATCAATGCCCCGTTGCCGGGAACTTACAATCCCGCCGACCCCACCAGCGGCGTGCGCCCCCTCGGCACCGATCAGAACATCTACGAATACGAATCGGAGGGCGACTCGGTCCGCAACCGCCTGGTTGTCAACGGGAACATTCACCGGAAAAATCTCGGCATCTTCGCAAATTACTCGCTCAGCAAGGCTCTGGCGGATACCGCCGGCATCGGCAGCTTTCCCTCCAACGGCTACGACCTCCATCAGGACTGGGGCCGCGCCTCGAACGACATTCGCAACCGAATCTTCTTCGGCGCCTGGTCCACCTTCTGGCGGGGAATCTCCCTGAGCCCCTTCATGATTTATTCCTCCAGCGCGCCGTTCAACATTGTCGTCGGTCAGGACCTCAACGGTGACACCCAGTTCAACGACCGGCCCACCTTCGCCACCGATTTCTCCCGGCCCAGCGTGGTCCGCACCCAGTGGGGCGTCTTCGACACCGACCCTATTCCTGGACAGAAGACCATTCCCATCAACTTCGGCAAAGGTCCGGCGACCTTTGTGTTCAACCTGTCCGCAGGCAAGAGATTCAACTTCGGCCCCGTATTGCCTCAGCCGCCGGCTCCCCCCGGCGCCAAAAAGCCCGCCGCCACCGGCGCGAAAAAGACGCCACCGGACCGCAAATACACCATCGGCTTCGGACTGGAATCGGAGAACGTCATCAACCACGTCAATCTGGCGCCGCCGGTCGGCGTGCTCGGCTCCCCGCTCTTCGGTCAGTCCACGGCGCTCGCCAGCACCTTTGGCAATGGCTCCGCCAACCGAACCGTGAACGTGAATATGTTTTTCCGGTTCTGACCCGCTCACCGCAGGCCGAAATACACGCCCAGCCCGATGGTGAAGAGGAAGCATCCGTAAAGCGAGTGCTCCACAAACGAAGCGCACAGCGACCGCGTGTTGTTGTACCGAACGGCGAACAGGATCCCACCCGGAACGGTGAGCGCGACCGCGATCCAGTTGTGAAAAACAATGTGCGAGAAGGCAAACGCCGAGGCGCTCAGCACGATGAGTGCCGCCGATTGCGCGCGCGGAGCCAGCAGCAGCAGCGGCCGGTAGCGATGGAACAGAAACACCCGGTAGACGAGCGTCTGCGGAATCACTGACAAAATCGGATAACTCACCATCACCAGCGCCCAGAACCGCGGATGGCTGCGCGGCAGCGAAAAGAGCAGTTGGGGCGCGTACTGGTGGACCAATGCGGTAATCGCAACCGCTCCCGCCGCGAAGAGCCCCAGCATTTGCGGGAGCTGCCGCCCGAGCGCCTTAGCATTCCATAGCTGACGCCGGTCGAAACTCGGATCGAGAAGGAGAACCGCGAGGCAGATGCCCCCGGCCAGCCACAGCGGGTGCAGCGGATCGAGCCGGTATGGTCCCTCAGCAAAAACAGCCAGCGGCAGGACCAGGAAAAGCAGCAGGAACTCGCTCAGCAGCAGCGCCGGAATGCGAGGCCGAGCTGCCGGTACCGCGGGAGCAGGGAACTGCAGCAGCTTGCCGCGCGGCTTGGCAGAAACCGGTGGATAAGGCTCGGCAGAGATCGGGGAAAATGTCTCGGCAGAAATCGGCTGATGACTGGCCGCTGGGTCGGGTTGCGCACGCGAAACCGCGGAGCGCGAAGGCGTCATGGGAAGTTCCCGGGCCGGAGCCCGGGTCGCCGAAGCTAACCGGCCGCCAGCTCCCTGGCGCGCTCTGCGGCGCGCATAACTGCTTTGATGAGAGTTACGCGCAAACCGCCTTCTTCCAGCTCAAGAATTCCGTCGATCGTGCAGCCCGCCGGCGTGGTCACCGCGTCTTTCAGCAGGGCCGGGTGGTATCCGGTCTCCAGTACCATCTTGGCCGCCCCGAATGTGGTCTGAGCCGCCAGCAGCGTAGCGATGTCGCGCGGCAGCCCAACCTTCACCCCGGCCTCGGCCAGCGACTCCAAAATGATGTAAATAAATGCCGGACCGCTCGCGCTCAGGCCCGTCACCGCGTCCATGTGCTTCTCGTCCACAATCACCGTCCGGCCGACCGCGGAGAACAGATTTTCGGCCAGCGCCAGATGCTCCGGCTCCACGTAACGGCCGCGGCACAGCGCGGAAATCCCTGCCCCCAGCATCGACGGCGTGTTCGGCATCGCCCGCACCACAGGCACTTCCTCCACGGCGGCGCGCTCAATCGCCTCCGTCCGCACCGAGGCCGCGAACGAGATCAGCAGCTTCTCCGGAGTCAGCGCGGGGCGAATCTCCTCCACCAGCGCCGGAACCTGAAAAGGCTTAACCCCGAGCAGAATCACGTCGACACTCGCGGCGACGCCGGCATTGTCCGTCGAGACGTCAATGCCCCACTGCGCCGAAAGCGCCGCTGCGCGCTCGCCGTGAGCGACTGTAGCTGCGAGGCGGTCGGGCGAGAGGATCTGCTGCTTCAGAAACGCCTGCAGCAGGATGCCGCCCATTTTGCCCGCGCCCAGAACGGCTACGCGGAGGTTGGAGAGATCGCTGATATCCGGCATGGTGCTTTCAGAATACGGGATCGGCGGCTGCGGTCAGAGGTTTGCTTCTATTTCGCCCCCTGCTGGCTCCCAATCCACGCATTGATCCGCGCGTCCAGTACATCCATCGGCAATGCCCCCGAATCCACCACCTCGTCGTCGAAGCCGCGCAGATCGAACTTCGACCCCAGCTCTTCCTGCGCCCGCCTCCGCAGCTCCAGGATCTTCAGCTCGCCGATCTTGTATCCAAGTGCCTGCGCCGGCCATGCGATATACCGGTCCACCTCAGCATTGATCGTCGCGTCGTCCAGTCCGGAGTGTGCGTGGAAGTAGTCCACCATCTGTTGCCGGGTCCAGTGATCGGCGTGCACGCCCGTATCGACCACCAGCCGAATCGCGCGAAACTCGTCCGCTTCCAGCCGCCCGAAGTCCGAATACGGATCCTGATAGAAGCCCGCGTCCTTGCCCAGTTGCTCTGCGTAGAGCCCCCACCCCTCGGTGTACGCCGTATAGTGCAGATACCTCCGGAACGCCGGCAGACCCGTCAGCTCCTGCGCGATCGAGATCTGCAAATGATGCCCCGGCAGCCCTTCGTGATAGGCGATCGACTCGACATCCGCCAGCGATCGATGCTGAAAATCATAAGTGTTCACGAAGACCGTTCCCGGCCGCGATCCATCCGGCGTGCCCGCCTCGTAATACGCCGGCGCCTGGTCCTTCGCCATGTACGCCGGCACAGCCTCCACCACCAGCGGCGCCTTCGGCAATCGCGTAAACAGCTCCGGCAGCTTCGGCCTCATCTTGTCCAGATCGGCGCGGTAGAGGTTCAGTAGTTGCTCGGCGCTCGTCGCGTGCAGCCGCGGATTGGCATCGATCGCGGCACGCAGCGCGGCCACCGTCGGATAACCCAGCTTCTTCGCAATCGTCAGCTCCGCCGCTTCATCCGCCGCTACTTCCTCCACGCCGATCTCGTGGATCTCCGTCGGCTTCAAATCCATCGTCGTGCTCTGCTTCACCAGGAAGGCGTAGTACGCATCTCCGTCAGGCAGCGCCCAGATGCCCGGATCCGTGCGCCCCGCCGGAATGTAAACCGCAGCCAGAAACTTTGCGAACCGCTGGTACGCCGGGTACACCTGCGTCCTGATCGCCGCCAGCACCTCATCGTGAATGCGCGTCTGATCCGCAGCCGCAATCGACGCCGGAAATTGATTGAGCGGCCGTGCGAACGGGCTGTCTTCCGGCTTCTGCGCCAGCAACGCATTCACCTGGTCCAGCACCTTCTGCAAAATGTACTTCGGCGGCACGCGCTGGTCGTCGATGCCCAGCATGATGTTGTCCGTAATCTGCCGGAACGCCGTCGGAATCTTATTCAGCCGCGCCGTGTAGTCGTCGTAATCCTTCCCGTTCGTGAAGCTCAGCCGTGCCACCAGTTGCGGCAGCGAGATCTGCAGCCCGTTGAACTGGTTCACCGGCATCTCCCACGGCTTGAACTGCGATTCCTCCTGCGCATCGATCAGTTGCCGCACCATCAGGTCCTTGCTCAGCACCTCCTGGCCGCTCATCCCTGTGGTGTCGATCGACGCCAGCCGCGCCAGATACTCGCCATCGCGCGCAATCTGGTCGTTGTACGCCGCCACCGAGTAGTCGGTCAGCTGGTCGTCCCACCGCTTGTCGCCGATCGTCGACGCAAATTCCGGCGAGTGGCTCAGCCGGTCCTGCCAGATCTCGTCGAAGAGATCGTTCAGCGCCTTGGTCCGGGAAGCCAGATCGGCCGGCGCAGCCGGCCCCGGCTGATTGGCGAGCGGCAGCGTTTGGGCGGGTGCGACACCAGAAGCCAGCGAGAGAGACAAAACGGCGGCGGAGCAGAAATTGCGGAGTTTCATGGCGGAAAGACTCCCTCAAGCATACAGCCCAGCCTGCCGCCGCGCCGTCGAGCGCACCATCGTTGCGTGTAGCGCCGTCCCACACGACAGAGTGGGCTGGCGAGACACTCCTGACGGGGTTCTTACTGATCACTCACAACTGATCACCGATCACCGATCACTGATCACTGCCAACCAGCAACCAGCAACCAGCAACTAACAACCAACCCCACGCCCCGCCGCTGCACCCGACGCCCACGCCCACTGGAAATTGAATCCTCCCAGGTGGCCCGTCACGTCCACCACTTCTCCAATGAAATACAGCCCGCGCACGCTGCGGCATTCCATGGTCTGCGCCGAAAGCGCGCTCGTGCTGACTCCCCCCGCCGTCACCTCCGCCTTGTCGTAACCCTCGGTCCCATTCGGCGTAAACGTCCACGCGTGCAGCCGCCCTTCCAACTTGTCGAGCGCGGCATTCGTCCAGCTCTTCGGCGCCGCGATCTCCAGCAACCGGTCCGCCAGCCTCGCCGGCAGTTGCGCGCGCAGCGCCGCCTTACCCGCGGCGAAATCCCGTCGCGCATTCTGCACCCGCAGCGGAGCCAGCAACGTCTGCCCCGGCGCCCAATCGATGCGAATGTTCTCCCGCTCGCTCCAGTACGACGAGATTTGCAGAATCGCCGGCCCGCTCAGCCCGCGATGCGTGAACAGCATCTTCTCGCGGAAGCTCCGCTTGCCGCACGCCGCCGTCACCGCCGCGGAAACACCCGTCAGCTCCGCAAAATTTCTCAGCTCTTCCCCGGCGAGCGTCAGCGGAACCAGCGCCGGACGGCACGGCTCAATCGGAATCCCGAATTGCCGCGCAAGGTCGTAGCCGAACCCCGTCGCGCCCATCTTCGGAATGGACAGCCCGCCCGTCGCGACCACCAGCGCCGCCGCCGTCCAGGCGTCATTCCCCGCAACCACGGTAAAGAAGCCCGAAGAATCGTCCCGCCGCACCTCGCCCACGCTCGTCGACACCAGCACGCGCACCCCGGCCTCCGCGCATTCCCTCATCAGCAGATCGACAATCTGCTGCGCCGGCCCGTCGCAGAAAAGCTGTCCCAGCGTCTTCTCGTGATACGCGATGCCGTGCCGCTCCACCAGCCCGATAAAATCCGCGGGCGTCATGCGCGCCAGCGCCGATTTCGCAAAGTGCGGATTGGCCGACAGAAAGTTCTCCGGCCGCGCGTGCAGGTTGGTGAAGTTGCAGCGCCCGCCGCCCGAGATCAGGATCTTTTTCCCCGGCTGCTCAGCGCGCTCCAGCACCGCGACCCGGCGTCCACGCCGCCCCGCTTCCATCGCGGCCATCAGGCCCGCCGCCCCCGCCCCGAGGATCAGTACATCGAATCGCTGCTGACTCACGACAAGGATTCATTAGAACATTCGCGGCAAATGCGCAGGCGAACTTCACTCCCTCGGCAAAGGCTCCGGCACCGCCTCCCCATCCTTCCTGGGATCCGACCCCCCAAAATTTACCCCCGTCGCAAAATTCCGCTCCGTCGCCTGCCCGCCGCCCATCGCCGCCGAGTAGTCCCCGACCACCTTGATCTCCTGCCCCCGCGCCGTCAGCGCCGCCCGCACATCCGCCGCAATCCGGTCCTCCATCTCCACGTCGCACCCCGCAAACGTCTGCTTCGTGAACCGCGCCGCCTCCAGCGCTGCCTGGATGTTCATCCCAAAATCCACCACGTTCGACACAAACTGTGCATGCGCCTGCGCCTGGTTGAACCCGCCCATAATCCCAAACGCGATCCGCGTCTGTCCGTGCGTCATCATCGCCGGAATGATCGTGTGCAGCGGCCGCTTGTGCCCCGCCAGCACGTCCGGCGACCCCGCTTCCAGGTTGAACAGCGCGCCCCGATCCTGCAGCGCAAACCCCGTCCCCGGTGCCGACAGCCGCGACCCAAACCCCTCGAAATTGCTCTGGATCAGCGACACCATGTTCCCCTCCCGATCCAC
>JASIAO010000277.1 GCA_030041955.1 Acidobacteriaceae bacterium
CCGGCCAGCTCGCGCCACTTCAGGCGCACCAGCAGCACCGCCACGAAGCCCGCCACCAGCTGAAGCTTCAGCGTCGCGATCGAAAGCACCAGGCCGCCCAGGAATCGCCGCCCGTCGCGCCACAGCAGATACGCCGCGACATACAGCGCCAGGATCAGAATGGACACCTGCCCATGCGCCAGGCACGCCGCCGTGGGCAGGAACGCCAGCGACAGCAGCAGCGGCCAGTTGCCGGAGTTCACGCCCGCCAGCCGCGCCAGCGTCCGCACGCACACGGCAAGCAGGAGCAGCGACAGCAACGTCCACAGTACGTATGCCGGCAGCATCGGCAGCCAGCTCACCAGCAGATACGGAACCACGGCCAGCGGCGGATAGTAGAACAGCTGCGTGGCCGGCCGGTGGTATCTCGCCTGCCATGCCCGCTGCGCGCTCAGATCGTACAGCTGGTGGCGCGCGCCCCCCGTGACCATGTGCGCTGCGTAGTAGAACGTTCCAAAATCGTAATGCGCCTGCGCCGCCTGGTGGATGGCCACCACCGCCGCCATCGCAATGAGCAGGAAAAACCATAGCCCCAGCTGTGCCCGCCAGCCTGTTCCCGCTGCGGATTTTTCACCCTTCAACTCCGCGTCCACTTCGCGCACGCAACCTCCGCCGCAGGTTGGCTCCGATTGTATCTGTCGTCTCTCGCTGGACGGCCTTTTCTCCTGCAACTACCCCGCAATTCGCTTTAAACAATTCCTCCCGTCAATCGCATCTATAATTCCATTCCACACTTCAGACTCGAGGGACTCACATGTTGAAAGGCTTCCGCAATTTCATTCTGCGCGGCAACGTTGTCGACCTCGCCGTCGCCGTCGTCATCGGCGCCGCCTTCACGGGCATCGTCAACTCGCTCGTTAAGGACATCATCAACCCTCTCATCGCCGCCACCGTTCACAAGCCGGATTTCTCCTACCTCATCCTCACCGTACATGGCGGCAAAATCCTCTATGGTGACTTCCTGAACGCGCTCATTTCGTTCCTGCTCATCTCCGGCACCGTTTACTTCTTCATTGTGTTGCCCATTCAGTCTCTTCTCAAGAAAGTCAACCCATCGAAGGCCGCGCCGCCTACCTCCCGTCCATGCCCCGAATGTCTGGGCGATATTCCGCTCGGCGCCAAACGCTGCCAGCATTGCGCGCAACCAGTTGAGCCCGCTCCCGCTCCGCCCGCCGCATAGATTGCTGTCCGCTCCAACTCAACGCGATCGCAGTGATATGCTGGCGTACTTGCGGACAAATCCTCATCTCAGGAGCCCACACTTGATCCGTTTGCGTCTGCCCATTCTCATCTCCGCGCTACTGCTTCCCGCCCTCGCCATTCTCGTCGCGCAAAACGCCACGCAGTCCGGCGCCGTCTTCGGTTACCAGGATTTCTCCACGGAGCAGGCCAAAACCGATCAGAGCTTCCTCGCCGTGCCCGACCCCACGCTCGCCGGCCAGGAGCTCAGGATCCTTACCGCGGAGCCGCACCTCGCCGGCTCGCCCTACGATCACAAGAACGCCGAGTACGTCGCCTCCAAATTCCGTGAGGCAGGCCTCGAAACCGAAATCGTCCCCTACATGGCGTGGCTCAACACGCCCACCAAAACGCTCGTCCAGGCCTACGACTCCGCCGGCAAGCTCCTCATGACCGGCCCCACCAAAGAGCACGTCTCCAGCGATCCATTCCAGGACAATCCCGACGTCACGCCCATCTTCAACGGCTCGTCGCCCTCCGGCGACGTCACTGCTCAGGTCGTCTACGCCAACTACTGCCGCCTTCAGGATTACGATCAGCTCGCCGAGCTCGGCGTCGACGTCAAAGGCAAAATCGTCCTCTGCCGTTACGGCGGCAATTTCCGCGGCGTCAAGGTCTACATCGCGCAGCAGCGCGGCGCCCTCGGCGTCCTCATCTACTCCGATCCCGCCGACGACGGCTACTACCGCGGCGATCCCTACCCGCACGGTCCCTGGGGTCCCGAGACCCACGTCCAGCGCGGCTCCGTGCAGTTCATGTTCAAATATCCCGGCGACGCGCTCACGCCCGGCATCGCCTCGCGCCCCGATCTGCCCGCCTCCCGGCGCATCAAGCCCGAAGACGCCGCCAGTCTGCCCAAAATTCCCTCCCAGCCGCTCTCCTGGCATGACGCTTCGCCCATTCTTGCGCACCTCCGCGGACCCGACGCCCCACGCGCCTGGCAGGGTGCATTGCCCTTCACCTACCACATCGGCCCCGGCGTCAAAGTCCACCTGCTCCTCAAAATGGACTACAAATATCAGCCGCTTTGGGACGTGATCGGCCGCATCCCCGGCTCCGACTATCCCGATGACTGGGTCGTCGCCGGCAATCATCGCGATGCCTGGGTCTACGGCGCGGTCGATCCCAACAGCGGCACCGCTGCCATGCTCGAAGCCGTCCACGGCGTCGGCGCGCTTCTCAAACAGGGCTGGCGCCCCAAGCGCACCATCGTCTTCTGCAGTTGGGATGGCGAAGAAGAAGGCCTCATCGGTTCCACCGAGTGGGCCGAGGACCACCCCGAACAGCTCGCACACGCCGTCGCTTACTTCAACACCGACGTCGGTGTCGCCGGCCCCAACTTTGAAGCCTCAGCCGTTCCCTCGCTCAAGGAATTCGTTCGCCAGGTCACCCAGGCAGTTCCCAGCCCGAAGGGCGGCACCGTCTACGAAGTCTGGAAGCAATCCCAGGCCGAAGCCGCGGCGAACCACGCGCTCGGCGTCCAGGAGCATGCCCCGACGGAAGCCGCTGTCATCGGCCATGACGTCCGCATCGGCGATCTCGGTTCCGGCTCCGACTTCACACCCTTCATCCAGCACCTCGGCGTACCCTCCACCGACATCGGCTCCGGGGGTCCCTACGGCGTCTACCATTCCACCTTCGACGACTACACCTGGTTCGTCATGAACGCCGATCCGCACTTTCTCTACGAGCAGGAGATGGCCCGGGTCTTCGGCCTCGAAGTCCTCCACATGGCCGACGCCGATGTCCTGCCCTACGATTACTCCACCTACGGCCGCGAGCTGACCGCCTATCTCGACGAAGCGCAGAAGAAAGCCGAAGCCGCCGGCATTACCGATCTCGATTTTGGCCCCGCGGAAGAAGCTGCGAAGAAATTCACCGAGTACGCCGATCGCGTCCGCGAGAAGCAGGACCACCCCGACCAGCAATCGCCTCAGCCCCTCGCCACGCTCAACGATCAGTTGCGCGCCGTCGAAGGTGATTTCCTGGCGCCGGAAGGTTTGCCCGAACGTCCCTGGTTCAAGCACACCATCTACGCACCCGGCGAATACACCGGCTACGCGGCCGTCGTCATCCCCGGCGTCAACGAGGCCATCGACGCGAAAGACTCCGCTCGCGCCCAGCAGCAGATGACCGTCCTCACCGACGCTATCAACCGCGCCGCTCAGACACTCCAGGAGGCAGCGCAATAAATAGCAGCGGCGGCGCGTTAGCAGTCATCAGTACCGGGCATGACCGAGAATTCCCTCGAACAGAATCTCGACCGGAGCCTCGCCCTGCTGGCGCGAACGCCCGCCGTGCTTGATGCCCTGCTGCGCGATTTGCCCGAAGCCTGGACGCTCCGCAACGAAGGCGAAAGCACCTGGAGTGCCTTCGAAGTCCTCGGCCATCTCATCCACTGCGAGCGCGTGGACTGGCTGACGCGCGCCAGGATCATTTTGCAGTCCGGCGAAGCCCAGCCGTTCCCGCCCTTCGATCGCCAGGGGCACGTGCACGAAATCGAAGGCAAGTCGCTCCCGCAGCTTCTGGAGGAGTTCGCAGTCTTGCGCGCGGAGAACCTCGCCGCGCTCCGCGACCTGCATTTACGCGAACAGGATCTGCAACGGCGCGGACGGCATCCGGCTCTTGGCGTCGTAATTCTTGCGGAGCTGCTGTCGGCCTGGGCTGTCCACGACCTCACCCACCTGCATCAGATCTCCCGCGTGATGGCCTGGCAATATCGTGACGCCGTCGGTCCCTGGAGTCGCTTCCTGGGCGTCCTGCAATGCAGC
>JASIAO010000278.1 GCA_030041955.1 Acidobacteriaceae bacterium
GGCGGGCGCGAATCCGTGGGACGTGGCCGGGCTGGGCATCGCGAACCAGCGCGAGACGACCATCCTGTGGGACCGGCGCACGGGCAAGCCTGTCTACAACGCGATTGTGTGGCAGGACCGGCGGACGGCGCCGATGTGCGAGCGGCTGCGCCAGGAGGGCGTGGAAGATGCGGTGCGGCGGAAGACGGGTCTGCTGCTCGATCCGTATTTTTCGGCGACGAAGATTGCGTGGATCCTGGACAACGTGGAGGGCGTGCGGGACCAGGCGGAACGTGGCTGCCTGGCGTTCGGGACGGTGGACACGTGGCTGGTGTGGAACCTGACGGGCGGCACGCGGCACGTGACCGACCGGACGAACGCTTCGCGGACGCTACTCTACAACATCGTGGAGGACCGGTGGGACGACGATCTGCTGCGGATCTTCGGGATTCCGCGGAAGGTGCTCCCGGAAGTCTGCTGGTCGAGCGAGAGCGTGGGCCGGGTGACGACGCCGCTGGGGCCGTCGGGCGTGGAGATTGCGGGGATCGCGGGGGATCAGCAGGCGGCGCTGTTTGGACAACTGTGCGTGCGGCCGGGCGAGGCGAAGTGCACGTACGGGACGGGATGCTTTCTGTTGGAGAACATCGGGGACGGGTTCCGGCTCTCGGAGCAACGGCTGGTGACGACGCTGGCGTGCAGCCCGGCGCGCAAGCCGCGCTATGCGCTGGAAGGCAGCATCTTTATCGGCGGCGCGGTGGTGCAGTGGCTGCGCGACAACATGCGCTTTATTGCCCAGTCGCCGGAGGTGGAGGGAGTGGCGGCGGGCGTGGCGGATTCGGGCGGGGTGGTGCTGGTGCCGGCGTTTACGGGGCTGGGCGCGCCCCACTGGGATCCGTATGCGGCGGGGATGATGATCGGGATCGGGCGCGACACGCAGATTGGGCACATTGCGCGGGCGGCGATTGAGAGCATCGCGTTCCAGGTGGCAGACGTGTTGCGGGCGATCGATCGGGACACAGGGATTCCCTGCCGGGAGCTGCGCGTGGACGGCGGCGCGGCTGCCAACGATCTGCTGATGCAGTTCCAGGCGGATCTGCTGGGGATTCCGGTGCGGCGACCGGCGGTGCTGGAGTCGACAGCGCTGGGAGCGGCGTATCTGGCGGGGCTGGCGACGGGTTTCTGGGCGAGTGTGGAGGATATTGCCCGGACGCGCGAGGACGCGGTGTTCGAGGCGAAGGCGGATCGCGCAGTGATGGAGCAGAAATACGCGCGCTGGCGGGACGCGGTGGAGCGGGCGAAGGGGTGGAACGCAGTCCGGTGATCAATGGAACCTCGGCCCATCCGCCCAAGCCAACCGACGGCTTGAATGGGCCAGCCTGTGCCAAGGGCAGTGTGATGGATGTCACACACTGTTTGTGTTCCGGCGGGACTATGATGAGGTCGTTCCCCAGCGGCCCGCGCATTCTCAGCGACGGCCCGAGACGATCAGGAGCGGAGCGATGTGTCTGGCGATTCCCGGGAAAGTGGTGGAGATCCGTGCGCAGGACGGGATGCGCATGGCGCGGGTGCAGTTTGGCGGCGTGACGCGCGAGGCGTGCCTGGATTACGTGCCGGAGACGCAGCTGGGCGATTACGTGCTGGTGCACGTGGGCTTCGCCATCAGCCGCGTGGATGAGGAAGAAGCGCGGCGGACCTATGAGGCGCTGGCCGAGCTGGATCAGCTTGCGGAGCTGGAGATTCCCGAAATCGGCGAACGGACAGGGGGAGACCAATGAAATACCTGGACGAATATCGCGATGGGGACATTGCGGCGAGGCTGGTGGAACGGATCAGGCGCGTGCAGACGAAGCCGTGGACGATCATGGAAGTCTGCGGCGGACAGACGCATTCGATAGTGAAGAACGGCGTCGATCATCTGCTGCCGAAAGGCGTGGAGCTGGTGCACGGGCCAGGCTGCCCGGTGTGCGTGACGCCGCTGGAGATGATCGACAAGGCGCACGCGATTGCGCGCCGGCCGGACACGATCTTCTGCTCGTTCGGCGACATGCTGCGCGTACCTGGATCGGACGGGGACCTGTTCAGCATTAAGTCGGCGGGTGGCGATGTGCGCGTGGTGTACTCGCCGCTGGATTGCCTGAAGATTGCAAAAGCGAATCCGGAGAAGCAGGTGGTGTTTTTCGCGATCGGGTTCGAGACGACGGCTCCGGCAAACGCGATGCTGGCGTGGCAGGCGCGTCAGATGGGGTTGAAGAATGTGTCGCTGCTGGTGTCGCACGTGCTGGTGCCGCCGGCAATTGAGGCGATTCTGAGCTCGCCCGAGAACCGGGTGCAGGGATTTCTGGGGCCGGGGCATGTGTGCGCGGTGGTGGGATACGCGGAGTACGAGCCGCTGGCGGCGAAGTTCCATGTGCCGATTGTGGTGACGGGATTTGAACCGCTGGACATTCTGGAAGGCGTGCTGATGGTGGTGGAGCAGCTGGAGCAGGGGCGCGGCGAAGTGGAGAACCAGTATTCGCGGGTGCTGGCACGCGGCGGAAACCGGCCGGCACAGGAGCTGATCGCGAAGGTGTTCGAAGTGAGCGACCGGAAGTGGCGCGGCGTGGGGACGATTCCGCAGAGCGGGTTCCAG
>JASIAO010000279.1 GCA_030041955.1 Acidobacteriaceae bacterium
GCAGCAATGATCGAAGCCAGAGGGTTATAGCCCTGGCTCATGTCGAGAACTGCCTTGAAGACGAGCGAAGCCGCGACGACTGGGACAATATGTCCGATCAGGACATCGCTGACGAAGTCGTTTGTGACCCGCTCGATCCCGGCCGTATACTGCGCCCCGGTCGCTCCGGCGATGGCAAGTTGTTGCGCCCCCGGAACCGACTCCTGAACCAGCCAGTGGCTTACCCCAGGCAGGCTCAGCAAGAAACATCCCCACAGCAGCCACTTCAGAAAGCCGCCACTGGCCTCAAAGTTCATTCCCCCTTCCGAGCGCAGCCTCATGCCCGCCATCACGAACGCGCCCAGCGACGCCGGGATGGCGAGATCCATGAGAAGCCCGAGAATGGCTCTGAAAACCAGTGGCGCCTGCATAAACTACCTACCCGATTGCCTGTCCTTGTGCGATGAAGTACTCGATGAGCCGCAGGATGCCGGAAACGCAGATTAGACCGCCTGCGGTCATGGCGGAAGGGAGCCAGCTGCGCCCGCTCCGCCACTGCAGGATGGTGGCGACGACGGCGATGCCGGCGCCCACCGGGCAGATTACGTTGCACAGCCAGTTGACGGCGTTGAGGAATGCGCCTTCCGGCTGTGCCGCGGTCTGACCCTGCACGGCCTGGCCCGTCGCGGGCGTGGTGCCGAGGTTTTGAGCCATGCTGGCGCAGGGCGTCAGAACGGCCGCTCCGATACAGGAAGCGAGCAGGAACGTCTGCACTTGCTTGCGGCAGGCGCGCACTGTTCGCATGAACGACTGGATCATGGACTTGCCTCCTTGACGGGATTCCGTCGCCGAAGAAAATCACATGGTTTGTCGATTCGTGCAAACGAGCATCTACGGCAGGTTCAAAGGCCCTTTAGACCAATGTGCCGACGGGCCAATGGAGGACATCGACCTGCTCCTTCTATAAAGGTGATCTGATTTCGCTTCTTATAAGGATGGTGTGCAGCGAATCGGGCACGGGAGACGTGATCACCCGAGTTTTTCGACAAAAGCCAGGTACGCAGCTTTTCTTCTTTCGAAAAACGTTACCGACAGCCCCTGAGGCTCCCACGCAGCCCGCCTGTTTTTCGACAAAAGCCTGGTATACAGTTTTTCTTCTTTCGAAAGACCTCATCATCGGCCCGGAAGCCTCCAAGCCGGGCCGGCTTCGCTTTATTGATACGGCGCAGTGGATTCCTTTCTGCTACATCGTATGGCCGTGGTGATGCATCGTGTGGTTGCGACAGTCTGAACGGGTGTTCATCATCCGAAGCATGGCAGGACCGCCGGTACGAAGAAAACGAATGACCAGCAGCAGCGCAAACACCAGGAAGGCTATGTTGAGCACCGTTGTGTAATTCCAGCGGATGGTAGCTTCGGCGATTTCCACATGCCGTTGCTCCGGGATGAGACGGAGCGCTCCGAAAACGTACTCCACTACAAGCGCAGCTACGGACATGGAGGCATAGAAGAGAGCCAGTAGGAGCAGGCTTATCTTGAGTCCGTAGTACCTGCGATAAATGTTGAGGATCGGGAGGATGATGAGATCCGCGAAGAGAAAAGCGACAACCCCTCCAAAACTGATGCCCCCATTCCAAAGCACGGCTGCCAGCGGGACGTTGCCGACCGAGCAGACGAAGGAAAGGATTGCGACAGCAGGGCCGACGAGCGGTCCCCAGAACTTCGCCAGCACCGGGTGCCCATGAAGAAAGAACGCCTGCCAAACACTTTGGGGCATCCAGGCGGCCAGCGCTCCGGCGATCAGTAGTCCCCCTCCGATGTCGAGCCAGGTCGATGCCCAGTCCATCAGGAAGTAGTGACTGATGGCGGTCCGCCCTTTATTCGAACTTATCCGCTGCCAGATAGTTCCTTCGTGCAGCGACATGTCCATGCCGACATGGCCCTCCATGCGGCCCTCCAGCCCCTTATCTGCCTGATGCCTGGCTTTCTCCACGATCGCCGGCGTGATGAACACCTTGATGAGCAAAACCAAAATGATGATCATGAGCGGGCCGCCAGTGAATTCCGCCAGCGTGAACTGCCACCCCATCAACACAGCCAGCAGGACGCCCAGTTCCACCACCAGATTTGTGGAAGCAAACTGAAAGGCGATCACCGCCGTGAAGTTCGCTCCTTTGCGGAACATCGAACGGGTCAGCGCAACCGCGGCGTAGGAACACGAGGATGACGCCGCGCCCAATCCGCTCGCGACCGCGATGGTTCGTGGCGAATCATCGGGCAGCAGGCGGCTCATCTCTTCCTTGGACACGACCGCCTGGACTACCGCAGAAAGCGAGAAACCCAGGATGAGGGCCCAAAGAATCTGCCAAAACATGGCAAACGACATCATGAGTGCATGGCCTAAGGCAGCAAACATGCTCAACGCCTCCTCAAAACTAGATGCCTTTCCATATATCCAATGACCATGACCGATCACACCGGCTGTTCAACAGTGTCGCGATCTGGGCCGTGAGCGGGAGCGAGTTTGCCCTGGCGCAATTGCCGGCGCTTCATCAGAAGGAAGAAAACAGGGACCAGGATGAGAACGTGAATTGTGGAGGTGATCATGCCGCCAACGATGGGAGCGGCGATGGGCTTCATGACGTCGGAACCGATGCCCGTCTCCCACAGGATCGGCGCAAGGCTGAGGATGACAGCGGTCACGGTCATCAGTTTGGGGCGCAGCCGCTGCACGGCGCCTTCGATAGTTGCTTCTTCGACGTCGGCCCCATTGAGGGGAGTAGCACGGTTGAGGCGATGCTCCAGCGCCTCGTGCAGATAGATGACCATGACCACGCCAGTTTCGACGGCGATGCCGAAGAGCGCGATGTAACCAACCCAAACGGCGACGCTGAAGTTGTAACCGAGAATCCATTGCAGCAGGAGGCCACCGGACATGGCGTACAGCGTGGGAAAGATGAGCACCGCCGCCTCGGCGGCGGACTTAAAGACCAGATACAACAGCAGGAAGATGACAAAGAAGACGATGGGGAGGATGGCCTCGAGCCGCTGCCGGGCGCGTACCTGGAATTCATATTCGCCCGCCCAGTGCCAGGTGTAGCCGGGCGGCAGGACGAGTTTGTCGCGCAGCAGATGCGTTGCGCGATCAACGAAGCTGCCATAGTCGCTGGACTTCAGAGTGAGATAGACGTAGCCGGTGAGCGCGCCGTCTTCGTCGCGGATCATCGCGGGCCCGCGGGAGAAGGAGACGCGAGCGACTTCACCGATGGGGAGCTGCTCGCCCGAGGGCGTGGGAATGAGCGCCTCGGAGATAGCGGCGGGGCTGTCGCGGAAGTCGCGCTGGTAGCGGACCGCGATCGGAAAACGGTCCCGGCCTTCGACATTCTGGGCGATGTCCGCTCCGCCTACGTCGGAAGTGATGACGCGCTGCACGTCGGCAACGGTGAGGCCATAGCGCGCGGCCTCCAGGCGATTCACGTCGATATTCAGGTAAAAGCCCTGGGAGACCCGCTCGGCGAAGACGGAGGTCGTTTCCGGCAGGGCGGAGAGGAGGGTCTGCATTTCGGAGCCGATCTCCTGGATGCAGCTGAGGTCCGGCCCCTGAATCTTGATGCCGACGGGAGTCCGGATCCCCGTCAGCTCCATATCGAGGCGGCTCTGCACGGGCATGGTCCAGGTGTTGGTGAGGCCGGGAAACTGCAGCTTCTGGTCCATGGCGCTGATGAGCTTGTCATAGGTCATCCCAGGACGCCACTCGGAGCGCGGCCTGAGCATGATGGTGGTATCGAACATGTCGAGGGGCGCGTTGTCGGTGGCCGAGTCAGCGCGGCCAACGGCGCCCAAGACCGTAGCGACCTCAGGGAAGGACCGGATGATTCGGTCCTGCTCCTGCATCAACGACACGGCTTGAGGAACAGAGATGCCAGGCAGCGCGCTGGGCATGTAGAGAGCCGAGCCTTCGTACAGAGCCGGCATGAACTGGCTGCCAAGGCGGAAATACAGAGGAACGGTCGCCGCGAGAAAAGCAAGATTTAGAGCGATCACCAGCTTCCAGTGACGCAGGCACCAGCGGAGCACCGGCAGATAGAGCGCCTGGGTGATACGGGCGGCTGGATTCTGCGACTCGGGTTTGAGCTTGCCGCGAAGGCAGAACGGCATGAGTGCGGGCACGAGCGTGATAGACAACAGAGAGGAGAAGACCAGCGCGAGGGTTTTGGTCCAGGCCAGGGGGCGGAACATGCGTCCCTCCTGGGCTTCGAGCAGGAAGACGGGCAGGAATGACACGACGATGATGATGAGCGAATAGAAGAGTGCGGGCCCGACCTGCTGGGCGGCGCCGACCAGGATTCGGCGTCGCTCGGCCGGAGCGGGCCCGAGCGAACCGTTGCGCTCGGCGAGATGGCGGTAGCCGTTTTCCACCATCACGATGGCTGCGTCGATCAACACGCCGATGGCCAGCGCGAGGCCGCCGAGCGACATGATGTTGGAACTGACCTGGAGGTAGTACATGGGGATGAAGGCCGCCAGCACCGCAACCGGCAGAGTCAGGATGGGCACCAGCGCAGAACGGAAGTGAAAGAGGAACGCAACGCTGACGAAGCTGACGATGATGGCTTCCAGAATCAGGTCGCGCGTAAGCGTATGAATTGATTCATCGATCAGCCACGAGCGGTCATAGCCAGTGACGATTTCGACGCCAGGCGGCAGCGAAGGACCGATCTCGCGCAGCTTCGCCTTGACGGCGTTGATGACGCTGAGCGCGTTCCCCCCGTAGCGCATGACGACGATGCCGCCCACGGTCTCGCCCCTGCCCTGCCAGTCCGCCGCGCCGCGGCGCACGTCGGGTCCGAAGGAAACCGTTCCCAGGTCGCGCACCAGAACCGGCGTGCCGTTCTTCGTAGCGACGGGGACATTTTCGAGGTCTG
>JASIAO010000280.1 GCA_030041955.1 Acidobacteriaceae bacterium
CGCGACTACATACGGAACCAGGAGCAGGAGGATGAGCGACTGGATCAGATGAACCTGTGGCGCTGAAGGCCACCTTCAGGTGGCGCAAATCATCGGGGCCGCGTTAGCGACCCCGCCCAGCCGCTTTGAGCGGCTCACACCGTAAGGCCCCCGGCTTTGCCGGGGGATATTTACCCACTAGCCACTAGCCACTGACAACTGGGGACTGGCAACTGACAACTGGGGACTGGAAACTGGGGACTCGTACCTACCCGCTAAACGCTACCCGCTGATTTTCACCGCCGCCGCATAATCCGCCGCCGGCTTGTAATTCCGCGGCAGCTCCACCCGCAATCCCTCCGCCGCCTGCTTCCACCGCACGCGCTCATCCGTTCCCAGCAGCTGCACCTGCTCCACCTTCCCCGGCTTCGCCGCGCTCGCCGTTCCCAGCGACTGGATCACAAATTCCCCCGCCGGCCAGCCCAGCGCCAGCGCGTACACCGTCTTGCCATCCTTGCTGCGCGTGAAGCGGATATCCTTCTCGTCCAGCTTCCCGATGCTCGCGTCCTGGAACTCCCCGCTCTTCACCGTCGTCGGCCCCTCGCCGTACACGTTCCACGGGCGCGTCTCGTAGATGGCCTCGCCGTTGGTCTGCATCCACGCCGTGATCCCGTCCAGCACCGCGATCTCCTTGCTGTCGATCGTCCCGTCGGGCCGCCCCGGAATGTTCAAAATGAACGTCCCGTTCTTGCTCACCACGTCGATCATCCAGTGGATAACGTCCCGCGGCCCCATATATCCGCCGAACTCGCCCGGCTTCTCATACAGCGCGCGGTTGTAGTGCCACTCCCCGATGCACGTCTCCGACTGCCACGCGTGGGGCAGGATGCCCTCCGCGAATCCGCGCTCGTAATCCGCCACCACCGCCTTCGTCCATTTCGCCGGCACTTCCTTGATGGTGACCACAGCCTCCATCTTCCCGCCGTGCGTCTGCAGATTGTGGTTGTAGAAGTACGCGCCGATGTTCATCCCGCCCCATCCCAGCGGAAACAGCGGATTGTCGAAATACAGCAGGTCCGGGTCGTGCTGATCCACCAGGTCTCGCGTGCGGTCGTAGAAATTCTTCACATACGACGCATCCGGCAGCGCGTTCTGTGGATGCTTCGCGTTGTACAACCGGTGCGGATCGTACCCCTGCCACCACTGCTCTCGCCCCTGCGCCTCCGTCATCCGCCCGTCGTACGCGACGCCGGCCAGCGGACCCGTCTTGTCCGCGCCGTGCGCTGTCTGGAACCACCACCAGTTCCGCCCCTGGTGCACAGTCACGCCCAGCCGCAGCCCCTGCTTCCGCGCCGCCGCCGCCCACGTGCCCACCACATCGCGGTGCGGCCCCAGATTCACCGCGTTCCACGGCTGATGCTTCGAGTCCCACGTGTCGAACGAGTCGTGATGGTTCGCTAGCGCGATAAAGAACCGCGCGCCCGCCTTCTTGTACCGTTCGATCAGCGCATCCGGCTCCCAGTTCAGCAGCGTCCACTGCGGACACAGGTCCTTATACCCGAACCTTGACGGCGGCCCGTAATGGTCCAGCTGATATTGGTTCTGCGCGTTGCCCTGGATGTACATGTTCCGCGCGTACCAGTCGCCGTCTTCGGGCACGCATTGCGGACTCCAGTGCGCCCAGATGCCGAACTTTGCGTCGCGATACCACTCCGGCGCGTCGTACTCGAGCAGCGATTCCCACGTCGGCTGGTACGGCCCATCGCCGGCCAGGCCCGTCACCGGCGCGATCATCGGCACGCCGTCCCACGATCCACCCTCGACCGGCAGCGCCGGCGGATCGCCCCAGCCCGTCGGCTCCCACGTCGCACCATCCAGCTTTTCGCTGACGATCTTCCCATCCACCAGCGCGTAGAAGACGCGCTCGTTCTCGGGTGTCGCGCAAAACTGCGCGTAATCCTGCGTTAGCTCATTGAAGCTGTCATTTTGGGCGGAGGCAGCCGAAGGACCTGTCAAAGACCTGTCGTCCTGACCGATGGTGGTCGAAGGACCCGCGATTTCTGAACCGCTCGCCGGAATCGCGGTTCCCGCCGCCGCCGCCGCCACCAGTTTGCAGAATTCCCGCCGTTGCATTCTTGCCTCCCGTTGCAGGGTAAACGATCGTTCGCGCTTCCGTCGCCACGCTCCGCCGGAACCGCAACTTTCAAGACCCGGTCATCTCCGTTTTGCGCATCGCCCCAGGCAACCCCGCGCGGCGAAAACAAATGTCGGCCAATGGACCGCTTCCCTCCATGCGTCACCATGTGCCCGCTTCATTGGGCGAGGCCTGACTCGCGAACCATCTCCTGAAAACGTGGATCGCTTCGCAGAGGATCGAAGATCGGATCCACCTTGAATGTCGTAGCCAGACTCGAACGTTCGCGGCAGGCCTGCTGCAGTGTGGCGATCCACTGGTCCCTCTCGCCCGCGCCGGCATACGCCACGCTGAGCAGCGCAACGGCATCTGCCCGGGATGCGCGGCCCGCGTCTTCCACCCGGTGCAGTGCTTTTAAGGCCCGCGCCCTGTCCCCGCTGCGGCCGTAAACATACGCTTCCATCGCCCAGATCCATGGGCCGTCGCCGCGCCGGCGCCAGTTCCGCAGGCACGCAAGCGCTTCACCATACCGCCCCTGCTGCGCATACGCTTCGATGATCAGATAGGCGCGCCCGAACGTCGGATCGGCGTCGAGAACGCTTTGGAACTTCGCTATTGCCAGGTCGTAGCGCCGCGCAAAGTAGAGGATCGCTCCGTTGTCGGCCACGATGATCAGGGACAGCGGGTCCAGTTGCCTCGCCCGTTCACTCTCCCGCAGCGCTTCGTCGAAACGTCCCTCGTACGCGAGGTACTCAGCGAACCAGTGGTGGGCCGTCGCATAATTTCCGTTCAGCTCGATCGCGCGCCGGAACTCTCTCTCTGCAGTGCGCCAGTCCCAGTCGTAGGTTTCCGCTATCAGCGCCAGCGAGGCGTGCGCCTCGGCCAGAGAACCGTCGAGTTGCAGCGCGCGGAGCGCGGCCGCGCGCGCCTGCGGCATGTAAACGCTCGCAGGAACATACCCGTAGGTGCTCATCAGGCTCCAGCTGTCCGCCAGACCCGCATACGCCGGCGCGAAATTCGGATCGGCGGCGACCGCCCGCTGGAACCATTCCACGGCCCCCTCGAAACCCGCCGGAGTCCGTTTGCTCCAGAGATAACGCCCTCTCAGATAAGGGTCCCACGCTTCCGTCTCCCGCGCGGTCATCGGCGGCTGGCGCTCCGAGGCGGTCGGCCGCCGTTGATCCAGAACGATCCGGATCTCGTCGGCGATCTCCTGCGCGATCTCACTCTGGATCATCAGCAGGTCTTCCGGTGGCCGGTCGTATTCGCGCGCCCACAAATGCACTTGTCCGCGTACCTCGATGAGCTGCGCCGTGATCCGCACATGTTGCGCATCGCGCCGGACCCCTCCCTCCAGCGCGTACGTCACCCCGAGCTCGCGGCCGATTTGTGGCAGCGAAACTGTGCCTTCCCGGTACTCCATAACCGAGGTCGGCGCGATCACGGCCAGCCGCTCCGGTTCCATCCCCCCGAGTTGCGTGATCAGTTCCTCGGTGAATCCGTCGCTGAAGTAGTCCTGGTCCGGGTCGCCCGTCAGATTCCGAAACGGCAGTACCGCGAGCCGCACAAGGGCCGCACTCGCAGGCCGCGCCGTTTGCCGTCTCCATATCCACGCGCCGCCCAGGGCCAGCAGCGCCAGTGCCGCCGCTGTCGCCGGCCTCATCCAGGCGCGTCGATGCGCCCCGGCCTCTTCGCCGGCCTTCATCCGGGGAACACTCGCCCCGGCATCCTCATCTCCCGCTCCGCCCGCCGTAACGGCAGCGATGAAGCGGTAACCCCGCCCAGTCTGCGTCTGGATATACCGCGGTTGTTCCGCGTCGTCCCGCAGCACCCGGCGAATCTTGCGAATCGCCCCATTGATGCTGTTGTCCACGTCCAGGGTTACGCCCTGGCCCCACACATGGTCAGCGATCTCCTGCCGCGAAACGACCCGGCCCCGCTCCTGGACCAGTAGCAGAAGGATGGCCATGGGGATGCGCTCCAGCCTGAGCACCCGCCCCGACCGGCGCAGCTCGTACAGATCGGCATCCAGTTCGAAGTCCCTGCCGAACCGGAGCGATTGCGGGATTCTGGATCCGTCGCTTGCCACCGCCGCACCCCAGGCTCATTGGCTGCATTCTATTGCATCTTCCGAGTCCGTCCAGACCGAAGGAGATGACCTCAGCCGGCGCGGTCCTCAGGGATTGTCAGCGCGCCACACCCGTGAAATCGCCTCGCCCATCTTGGACGTGCCGCATTGCGATCCTTTTCGGCTCTCGCAATCCCCCTGTCTGCAACGGTTTGCGCCGACAGAAGAATTAAGCAATCCGACAGGTCACCGCTATTGAGCCCTCCGGCTCGTCCTGCGTACTCTGGGCGGCACCAGGCGGCTCAGCATTCCTCACCCCTCGGGCAACGGCGCGGCGGCAGGTCTCGGCAACCCCGCCTGGCTCGATCAACGCAGGTCAAACCTAAGGGAGGTGCCTATGGCGGCGGCAAACAATCAGCTGGACCAGGCTTTCGAACAGATGCACGAACTGCAGACCTTTCTCTTTGCCTTCGCGGACCGGCTTGAGCCGGGAAAGCTCAAAGCAGGTCAGGACCTGACTCCTTTGATCAGGGAGTTCGGGCTCAACCTGCCTCAGTTGTTCCTTGGCGAACCGCTTATCTGGGAAGGTCACACGTCTCCGCATTTTGCGGCGCGCGGCGGCGATACTCCGGTGCTCGCCTTCGTTTGCCCCGGCCATGCCAACGCCGTCGGGGATATCGTTCTCGGATGTTTCCACATCCGTCAATGGGTCATCTGCCTGGAGTGCGGATGGTTTTGGTGTCGCATCGTCGTGACGCGGAATTTTTGAACCACCCCGCAACCGGCTCACATGAACCCCTCGCTCACGTCGGATTGCTGACCGTGATCTGCCGCGGTCAGCAATCCAGCCGCAACCCCAGTTGACGAATGACGATCGTCTGCCGCCATGGCTCCATCCTGCGCCGCAGCTCCGCCATGCTCCCTGTTTTACGGGAGCAACTTAGTTCCTGTCGCGCACCATCCCTCTTCCCGGCAAAAAGGGCCGCCTCACGGCGGGCTCTTTAGCTACACCTTATACCCTGCCTTACTCGTCATAGTGCAGCAAGCTGAACACGTCGTAATCCTTGAACCGTTCGCGGCCTTTCAGGAAATCCAGCTCGATCACGAAACCCAGCCCCGCAATCTCGCCGCCCAGTTGCTTCACCAGCTGGATCGTCGCTTCCATCGTGCCGCCCGTCGCCAGTAGATCGTCCACCAGCACCACGCGCTGGCCCGGTTCGATCGCGTCCACGTGAATCTCCAGCGTGTCCGACCCGTACTCCAGGTCGTAGGTCACTTTCGCCGTCTGCGCCGGCAGCTTGCGCGGCTTTCGCACCGGAACAAAGCCCGCGTTCAGCCGATACGCCAGCGCCGGCCCGAAGATGAACCCGCGCGCCTCGATCCCCAGTACCAGATCGATCTTCTTGTCGATGTAATACTGCGCCAGCGCGTCGATCAGTGCCGCAAACCCCTTCGGGTCCTTCAGCAGCGTCGTGATGTCATAAAACAGAATGCCCGGCTTGGGAAAATCCGGAACGGTGCGGACGAGCGCCTTCAGCGGCTCGCAATCGGTCGTGCAAGGGGTCATCTCTACCAGGCTCCTTCAATCTGAAACGGTCCGAGGTCGTCGCCTTCTTTCGGATCCAGCTCATGCTCCAGCACGGCGTCCACGCGGCTGCCTCGCGGACCCCTGCGCAGCTCCGTCTTCAGCTCGTTCAACGCCTCCGGCTGGCCTGCGGCCACTACTTCCACGTGGCCCTCTTCGGTGTTGCGCACCCAGCCCTTCAGCTCGAGGGCCGCGGCCTCGCGCTGGACGAACCACCGGAACCCAACGCCCTGCACACGCCCTTTAACCAGAAAGTGGCAAACCATGGAAACAAGGCCAGAACCGTTCTCATCTACAGGTCCGCGGCTCGCGCGAACGGCCTGAGCCCCGCTTGGGTGGCGAGTCTCATCCGCAGCCCTGCACATAATTTGACAGTTATGAAACCGGTTCCAGTGTTTCAGATCGACCCGCCCCGCGCAAGATCGCGCAACCTGGACGTGACCATCCGGGTTCGCTTCTTCAGCAGGCACGCGAACCCGCGCTCCCGCCAACCTATAATCTGGATGTGGCGGCAGGCTCTCCCGCGCGTTCGATGGGTACCCCGGCGAAACTATGCAGCGCGCTGCCCGATTTCTGATGTTGTCCCTGTTGCCGCCCCGATCGCGCTCGCGGAATATCGTCGCCGCGCTCGCCATCTTCCTCGGCGCTCCACTCGCCCTACACGCTGCTCCACAATACGGCGCCGCCCGTCCCGCATCCTTCGCCCGCGCCGAGCGGCTCCGCGAAGCACTCGAAGGCCGGCCCGAGCAGCAGCGCACCCGCCTCCAGTACGAGCGCGTGCTCGACGCCTACCGCGCCATCTACCACGGCGATCCTGCCTCGCCAAGGGCCGATGCCTCCATCGCCGCCGTCGCCGATCTCCTCGCCGAAGAGGGCCGGGTCTTTCAGGACGACAAGGCGCTCCACGACGCCATCGGCCAGTACGAATTCCTCCGCACCCAGTACCCCGGCAGCCGCTTCCGCTTCAGTGCCCTGCTCACCGAAGGCGAAATCTCGCAGCACGACTTAGACGATCTCGCCCAGGCGCGCGCCGACTACCAGAAATTCCTCCGTCTCTACCCGAACAATCCCCTCGCTGGCGAAGCCCGCGCCGAGCTGCATGACATGCGCCGCGAGCAAATCGCCTCACGCCACGAAGAAGGTCGCGCCGACGCTCGCACTCCGAGCCGCGACCAGGCCCGCAGCCAGATTCCCGACCGCGCCCGCCGCGACACTATCTACACCACCGGAACGCAGCAGTCTCCGCCGCGCCGCCCCGACGAAACTCCGTCTCGCCCACAGCCCCGCACGACTTCCGCGCAGATCGAGGAGTCCAACATCCCGCCCAGCGCCGGAGAATCGCGGCGTCCGGCACCCACGTTCGCCGCTCCCACCGCTCCTCGCGCCAATCCCACTCCGGCTCCCGCCGCCCTCGATCTCGCGCCGCCCCCGCCGCGCCGCGGCACGCTGCCCCTCATCACCGGCATCCGTTACTGGTCCACGCCGGTTTACACCCGCGTTGCCATCGATCTCCAGCAGGAGGTCCGCTACGAAGCCGTCCGCGTCCCCAACCCCGATCGCATTTATTTCGATCTCTATGGAGCGCGCCTTTCTCCCGAGCTGATGGGCCGCTCCGATCAGGTCACCGACGAAGGCTTCCTCACCCGCATTCGCGCCGCCCAGTATTCCGAAGGCGTCAGCCGCATCGTTCTCGACGTCACCAGCCTCAGTGACTACTCCGCGTTCTTCCTGCCCAACCCGCCGCGCCTCATCATCGATATCCATGGCCGCAAGGGCGCGCCGCCCGCAACCGAAATCGCTTCTGCCCCGCGCGCAGAAACTCAACCTCGCGTCACGCGCACCGGTCGGCCCGCCGCACCACCGCAAATCTCAGAAGCCACCCCGCGCTCGGTCCATCCCAGCACAGTCGCAGACGCCAACTCCCCCTCCGCGCTCGCTGAAGTCGATACGATCAGCAGCCAGCCCGATCAGGTGCGCGCCACGCGCTATCCCACCACCGCGCCCGTGGTCGCCTCGGTCGCCGGCACCACCCCTGCCGCGCAGCCCAAAACCTGGCGTCGCCCCTCCACGCACACCGCCGCTGCTTCCGCGCCGCGTCCCGCTGATCAGGTTTCCGCAGATCAGGTCCCGCCCGCTCGAGCCGGCTCCGTCGGCGTGCCCGCCGCCGAAACCCTCCCCGCCGAAAACGGCGTGCCCACCTCGATGGTTCGTGCCCTCGGCCTCAAGATCAATCGCATCGTCATCGATCCCGGTCACGGCGGCCACGACTCCGGAACCCTCGGCCCCGGCGGCATCGAAGAGAAAAACGTGGTCCTCGACGTCGCCCTCCGCCTCGGACGCCTGCTCCATCAGCGCCTCGGCTCCGATGTCATCTTCACCCGCACCGACGACACGTTCATCCCCCTCGAAACCCGCACCGCGATCGCCAACCAGGCGCAGGCCGATCTCTTCATCTCCATCCACGCCAACTCCAGCTCCGATCCCGACACCCGCGGCGTCGAAGTCTACTACCTCAACTTCACCACCTCCGCCGACGCCCTCGAAGTCGCCGCGCGCGAGAACGCCGTCTCCGACGAATCCATCCACCAGCTCTCCGATCTCGTGAAGAAGATCGCGCTCCAGGACAAGATCAACGAGTCCCGCGCCTTCGCCGCCGACGTCGATCAGGCACTCTACGACGGGCTCGAGCAGGGCAATCCCGGCCTCAAGGATCGCGGCGTCAAGAAAGCTCCCTTCGTGGTCCTCATCGGCGCCAACATGCCGTCGATTCTTGCCGAAATCTCCTTCCTCACCAACCCCGACAGCGCCGCCGAGCTGCGCACCCCCGCCTACCGCGAGCGCATCGCCGAAGCCCTCTACCGCGGCGTCGCGCAATACGTCTCGAGCCTCCAGGGCGTCCGCGTCGCCCAGGCCGGAATCCACCCGGCACCTTCCGAATAGCCGCAGAAGGAAGCGAAGTTTTCATCTCTGTTCCCGCTTGTGAAGGGATTCGCGTCCGGGCGCGAGTTTCGTCTCATCGCAGCCCCTCAAAACGATTCTCCCCGAAACCTTCCCTCCCTCCCCGGTGTCTCTCTACACTAAAGACGGATGTTTCGCACCCTCCTCAACGCCGCCCTGCTTCTCCCCGCGTTTGCCTTTGCTGCGCCCGCGCGACCGACTGCGCCGATCCTGCCACACGCCTTCGCAGGCTGGACGGAAATTTCCTCTGCGAGCGCTGAGCCTGCGCCTGCCGACGCCGCTGTTCTCGCTGAAGATGGGCTGGCGCAATTCGAAGTCGCCATCTACGCCTCCGGTGCCAATCGCCTCACCATCCACGCCTTCCGATTCCACGACGCCACCGGCGCCTACGGAGCCTTCACCTTTTTCCGCCAGCCCGGCTCGCGCGATGAAGCCATCGGCCGCGGAGGCGCCGTCTCCGGCAATCACTTTCTTGCCTGGAACGGAGCCACCGTTCTCGACGCGACCTTTGCGCATCCGGTTTCCAACGCGAAGTCCACGCTCACCGCGCTTGCCGCTCTGCCCCCACAGATCTACGGCGCCGATGCCGTCGCTCCCTCGCTGCCGAATTATCTTCCCAAAGCCCAGCTCGACGCCGCCAGCATCCGCTACGCCATCGGCCCAGCTGCCTTCGCGCAGAGCGGCAGCGCCGTTCCCGCCCAGGACGTCGACTTCAGCCAGGACGCCGAAGTCGTTACCGCACTCTACGGCCCGCGCGGCGCACAGGGCACACTCACGCTGATTCTTTATCCCACGCCGCAGATCGCCGCCAGGCATCTCGCGGCCATCGCCAGGTCGTCCTCGCTCCAGGCGAAGCAGAGCGGTCCGCTCGTTGCCGCGATCAGCGGATCTCTCGCTCCGCAGGACGCGAAAAAGATCCTTGACGCGATACGCTTCAACGACCTGGTCACCATCAATCGTCCTGAAGGCTACGTCAGTGAAGCGGCGAAGCTCGCCGCGTTACTCCTCGGCATCGCCGCGCTCACCGCGATCCTCATCGGCGCGTCGCTGCTTGTCGCACTTCTACTCGGCGGAGGCCGCGCGCTTGTGCGCCGCATGCAGGGCAAGCCCGCCTCGGCCGTCACCGAAGAGGAGTTCATCTCGCTGAACCTTAGCCGCTGACCTGGGGAAGTTAGTTTTCTGGGAAATTAGCGACCACCGGTCACAAAACGCAGAGCTTATTTACCACATTCGCCGCCTCTTTGGCGAAAATTCAGCGAAGCCGCTGGTCAGTGTGTCCAACCCGCCACGCCTCAGTTAAGTGTCACAGATTCAACAATCTGCAACTTGCCAGGATTTTACCTTGACACCCCCTCCCTACGCCCATACTATTTCGCCAGAAAGTTCTGATGGCTTTGCCTCCGTTGGAACTATTCTCCCTGAAGGAAAGGCTGCCCGTTCTCGGGCGGCCTTTTCTCGTTTCTGCGGCCTCTCTCAGAACGCCTTCTTCGGCGTCATCGCATCCGCCACCGGATCGCTCCACGCTTCGCCGCAGTTCTCGCATCGCCATGTGTTCGCGGGATCCACTCCCAGCAGCAACGGATCCTCCGCGCCGCACTGCGGACACCTCGGCGGTTCGAAATCTTCCACCGGCGCCTCCGATTGCTCGACGATTTCCTGCGGGATCGGCTGCTCCGCAATCGCACGCGCCTCGTCGAGCTGATCCTCTGCGACCAGCACACTCGACACCTCGATCCAGTTCTCGATGCCCGCCTGCTTCAGGACTTCAGAAATCTGCCATGCGCGTCCTTTGCTTTCGCATTCGCACAGCGTCGTCTTCCACGTGTATCCGTGCGGCCCCTCATCATCGCGATCGCGTGCGTTGTCGCCCGCAGCTTGCGTAGCCCAAGCCGTCACGCCCGCTTTCTTTTCCCGCTTGCTGAAAACCGCAGTTCCGCCCTGCGCCGCTTCCTGTTTCTTCGCCGCCGGCTGCGGCAATCGCCACTTGCGCAGCTCGTCGCGGAGCACCTGCTGCGCTGTCTCCGTCAGATTCCCGAAGTCACCGGCAATCTCCAGCAGTTCCTCGTCGCCCATCTCCGCGTAGAGGCGCATCAGCCGTTCCCACTCCGCCCTCGGATCGTTCTGCATCGCCCGCAGTATAGACCCGCGGCGCTTTACGCTCCCCAGGCGGAACGATAAAATCATCAGAGCGAAGGCCGACGTAGCTCAGTTGGTAGAGCAGCCGATTCGTAATCGGCAGGTCACCGGTTCAAGTCCGGTCGTCGGCTCCAGATCCTGTTC
>JASIAO010000281.1 GCA_030041955.1 Acidobacteriaceae bacterium
GGGTTTTGCCCGAGCCTGCGCCGGCGAGGATCAGCACCGGGCCGTCGACGGCCTCGACGGCCTCACGCTGCTGCGGATTGAGGTGTTGAAGGAGATGCTGCAAAGGGAGGTCCGCTCTCTTGTATTTTAATCGGCCTGCAAGGTGCTAGTTTTCTGGTATGGCGCTGCTCGAGGCCAGCGATCTGACGAAGAGCTACGGGCGCGGGGATCACGCGACGCGCGTGGTGGATGGCGTGTCGTTCTCGATCGCGCGCGGCGAGACGCTCGGCCTGGTGGGCGAGTCGGGCTCGGGCAAGAGCACCATCGCGCGCATCGTGCTTGGCCTGATTGAGCCGACTGCGGGCAGCGTAACTTTCGACGGCCAGCCGATGACAGGCGTTGCGCAGCACAGGCTGCGGACGCTGCGCCGCCGCATGCAGCCGGTATTCCAGGATCCGTTTGCCGCGCTGAATCCGCGGATGCGCGTGGAGCAGATCGTGACGGAGCCGCTGGTGATCCATGAACGAGGACCGGAACGGCAGAGCCGCACGCAGCGCCGTCGACGCTGCCAGGAACTGCTGCGCCAGGTGGGGCTGGAGGGCTCCGCGATGTCGCGCTTCCCGCACGAATTTTCCGGCGGGCAGAGGCAGCGTATCAATATTGCGCGAGCGCTGGCGTTGCGGCCGGAGCTGCTCGTGCTCGACGAGCCTGTCTCCGCGCTAGATGTGAGCGTGGGCGCGCAGATTGTGAACCTGCTGCGTGATCTTCAGCGCGAATTCGGGCTGACCTATTTATTTATTTCGCACTCGATGCCGCTGGTGCGCTATCTCTCGACGAACATCGCGGTGCTGCGGCGGGGCAAGCTGGTGGAATTCGGCAGCCGCGACCAGGTCTGCGACTCCCCACGCGAGGACTACACCCGCAACCTCGTCGCCGCCACCCCCGAAGTGCGTGCCGAATAGTCCTGCCGCTAAGGGCAGAATGCTTCCCCCTGGGCCCGGAGCCGACGCGGTGTGGGGCTTTGTATCAGAGCACGACTTCAGTCAACATTATTCACTTGACGAAGGGAGTGCCACATGATTCAATGCCGAATTAAGCCGCCGGAACCGCAAACCCCTGTGCGGCCCAGAGAGAGGCGGCACGTGACGATTGTAGCCGGATTCAAATGCTACGAAGGGGTTGTCCTTTGCGCAGATACGCAGGAGACAGTAGCAGAACTCTCCAAAAGGAACATCCCGAAGTTGATATTTGAGCCGAAAGATGACGCCGGGAAAACGAAAGCGTTCAAGGCTGACGATCTTGCTGTTGCTTTTTGTGGCGCGGCTGACAACGGACCATTTGTGGACAAGCTGGTGCAGAATGCCTGGGAGGATGCCCAAGCTGGCTCTAATATTGATGAGGTCTGCACCCTAATAGAGCGCAGCATTGAGTTGACGTACAAGAAATTTGGGGAAATCTTTCAAACGGGATATTGTCCGACCGCCGAGGTTATTTACGGCGTCAAGATGTTTGGCGCAAGCAAACTGTTTTCCGCGTCTGGCCCAATTGTTACGGAGCAGAACCGCTACGCGACCGGAGGCGCAGGGTACTATATGGCTGATTTCCTAAGCAGCCGCATGTATACGAACCACTTGAGTTTGCGTCAATGCGCAATTCTCTGCGCCTACATTCTGTTCCAGGCAAAGGAGCACGTCGATGGATGCGGTGGCGACAGTCAGATCGCGGTACTTCGCAATGACGGTGTAAGCGGGGCCGTTGATCGCGTGAGAATCGAATCTCTGAACAGGCTCTTGGACGGCGCGGATGAGACTTTAGGCCATCTGCTGCTCGCAGCGGCGGACCTAGAGGTGGATGACCGGAGATTCATCGAACTGATCGAGGGTACGCAACGAGTCTTGGAGAATAGCCGCCGTCAGGAATTGCAGGATTACCGACATGTGCGGAGTATATCTGACCACGTTCGGCTAAACGTACATGGCAGAGTTGTGTGTGATGAATTTGGGTTGCCTATGCCGTCAGATTCTCGAACGTCAGAGGATTAGTCGTAACCATGTGGCGCAGCGTGTCCACGAACAGGTCCGAACGATCCCGACGATTGAACCGGAAGGTCATCTCCTCAAGGTAGGCGGCAAGATGCTTTGCAGAAATCCGATGCCACGTTCCGATCACGCCGCGCTTGAGCAGCGAGAACGCGGATTCAACAGTGTTCGTGTGAATGTCGCCATCAACGTAGACCTTCGCCTTATGCTTGATCGTCTTGTGCTTTGCCGCGTGGCCCGTCGCCTTCATTGCGCCGGGATAGGCGTTGAACTCGTCAGTCACGATCACGTCCACATCCGCGCTCACGTTCTCGCGGATGTACTGCGCCAGTGTGCCGCTCTTGGCATCCTCAGCGTGGAAGAAGCGAGTCTCGCCGCCGCGCTGCCGGAGTCCAATCACGATTTCCTTTTTGCACTCAGGATGCCCGGGCTTGTGCTGGTGGCCGCGCTGAACGCCGCCCAGGTATGTCTCATCCATCTCCACGGTCCCGTACAGCATTCCCTTCTCCGCCGTCGCCATTGCGGCACGGATGCGGTGGCAGAGGTACCAGGCCGTCTTGTAGGCGATTCCGAGGGTCCGCTTGATCTGCATCGCGCTCATGCCCTTCTTCGCCTCGCAGAGAAGCAGCACGGCCAGAAACCACACTGGCAGCGGGAGGTGCGAATCGTGAAAGATCGTGCCGCTCGTCACCGTGAACTGGTACTCGCAGCCGACGCACTCAAACCTCGCGTAGTCCCTCATCCGCGACACGCGGCGATCCTTGCAGCGAGGGCACGCCACGCCTTCCGGCCAGCGCAGCCGTTCAAGGAGTTCACGGCAGCGGTCATCCGTCGAATAGAGCTTGTTAATCTCAGGGAGTGTCATGGCTGGTAAACCTTCCAAACCGAAGTCGCCAATACAGCGCGTGCCGACCCGGAAACTGCTTGCGTCGATAAAGCGCGATTTGCGGACGATGCTCCGCTCCTCAGATTCGCCAAAGCCGAAGAAAGGGAAGGAGTAACGTTCAGCATGAGAACATCATGCCAGAACCGTTACCCTTTGTCAAGTGAATAATCTTGACTTCAGTCGTGCCGATAGATCGCCAAACTGGACGGGGCTTTAGCCCCTGTGCGCCGCGTGATTAAGAAAAATGTCCTCGGAGACCCGAATGGGCCGCCTGCACCGTGGACATATGCGATATTTGCCCCACCGATCAGCCCATTTCGTTTTTTGCTGGTTTGCAGCTTCCCGTACAAGCGGACGTCCTGGTCCATCTCATGTACCCTCCAGACCGATAGTCTGTCCGATTATTTGTCGGAAAACTTGTTAAGGCAATGATTTAGGGGCAGAAAGCAATTCCCTCAGAGCTTCTGAACGCTGGCCGCCCGCCACTGCCCGCTCGATACAATCCCTACAGTGCACTCCACGGCCCTCTATTACATCTTCCTCGCGTTCGCTGCCTTCCTCGGCGGAATCGTGAACTCCATCGCCGGCGGCGGCAGCTTCCTCGTCTTTCCTTCGCTGCTGAAGGCTGGACTGCTCCCGATTGAGGCCAACGCTACAGGGACTGTCTCCCTGTGGCCCGGGCAGGTTACTTCGATCGCTGGCTATCGCGAAGACCTGAAGAAGAATCTGCGAGTGGTGGTGCCGGCAGCGGTGGTGGCCGCCATTGGCGGGCTGGCGGGCTCACTGACGCTGCTGCACGGGACGCAGCATGCGTTTCTGCGCCTCGTGCCGTATCTGTTTCTTCTGGGCACTACCAGTTTCGCCCTGAGCGGGCCCATCTCGCGGCGCGTGCGGAAGCGGATGGAAGATTCCGACGCACATCCGGAGCGGCGGCATCATGTCGCGCTGGTGCCGCTGCTGCTGGCGCTGCTCGCGGTCACTTATTACATCGGATATTTTGGCGCTGGCGCGGGGCTCCTGACCATGACCGCGCTGGCGCTGTGCGGCGTGGAGAAGATCGCCGAGATCAACGCGCTGAAAGTTGTGATCACCACGGTGGCAAACGCCGTCGCCTGCATCACGTTTGTGATCGGAGGCGCGGTGGAGTGGCGCTTCTGCTGGCTGATGATGATTGCCTGCGCGGCAGGCGGCTATACCGGCGCGCGCAACGCTCGGCGGATCAGCGACCGGATTCTGCGGCCGATCATTGTGGTGCTGGGTTTCGGGCTGGCCATCTGGTTCTTCCTGCATCGAAGCACAATATGAGAATCGCGGCGATGCTGGCGATGGCGTGTCTGCTGGGGGCGAATCTGGCGGCTGCGCAGTCCGCGCGGACCTACTACGGCTTCGACAAGGATAGTTATCTTGGCGATGCTCTCCTGCCCGAGTTACACGGGCACTTCGCCTACACCGGCTATTGGCTGAATAACCCGCCCAGCATGAGCAGCAATCCGTGGGCAGGGAAGCGGGCGGTGGTGCGGGCTGCGGGGTTTGGATTTCTGATTCTGTTCAACGGACGGATGGACGCTGCACTGAGGGGCCAGGATGCCGCAGCTCTGGGCCGCCAGGACGCTGCGAACGCGATTGCCGCTGCAAAAAGGGAGGGCTTTCCCGCTGGCGCCATCATTTTTCTCGATCAGGAAGAAGGTGGCGCGCTGCTGCCGGAGCAGGCGGCGTATATCGGCGCGTGGATTGGGGCGATTGACGAGTCCACATATCGAGCGGGTGTTTATTGTTCCGGGATTCCGGCTCCTGCCGGGAAAATGATGATGTCGACGGCGCAGGATGTGCAGACGCGTTTTCCGGCGGCGAAACTCTGGGTGTGGAACGACGAGTGTCCGCCGGCGCCGGGATGTATGCTGCCGAAAGAAGGATTGGATCCCGCCAGGAGCGGCTTTGCCGGCGCGCTGGCGTGGCAATTCGCACAATCTCCGCGGCGGCCGGATGATACTCGCGCCTGCCGGAGCACTTATGCCTCTGACGGACAATGTTATGCGCCGGGGATGGCCCACTCCGGGCAGGGTTACGTCGACTTAGACGTCAGCCGATCGCCCGATCCGTCGCATGGACGGTGAGTCAGCTGCGCCAGGGCTTCCGTAAAATAGAAACGATGCCGTCTCCCCGCACCGCTGTCTCCACAATTCAGGACGTTGATCGCCTGCTGGCCCGGGGTGGGCTGGCGCCGGGACGCCGTCTGCTCCGCGGAGCCGGCTTGCCCCGGCCGGTGAAGCATCCCGGGCCGGAAGATATCCGTCCGCAGAAGCAGCAGCGCGTGGTGAAATCGCAGATCGAGATCGTGAAGGCGCAGGGGTGGGATCGTTGGCCATGGCTGGTGCATGGCTTCAGCACGCGCACCGGAGGCGTGAGCCGGGCGTATGCTCCGGCGCAGCGGGCGGGCGAGCTGAATTTGGGATTTGGGGCGTCGGACGAGCGCGAAAATGTTCTCGAAAACCGGCGGAGATTGCTTGCGGCGTTGGGCGAACCGTCCGCGAAGCTGGTTACGCTGAAACAGATTCATTCCTCGGTCATTCAGCGGGTGCGGCGCCCCGGCCTCGCGCGCGCGCTGCGCGGCGACGGGCTGATGACCAACGAGCCGGGGCTGCTGCTCGCGATCCAGACGGCGGACTGCATTCCGGTGCTGCTGGCGGACGTGAAGAAGAAGGCTGTGGCCGCGTTTCATGCGGGATGGCGCGGCACGCTGAAGCGCATTGTGGAGAGCGGCGTGGGCCGTATGCGGGCGGAGTTCGGGAGCAAGCCCCAGGACCTGGTGGCGGCCATCGGGCCGGGCATTGGACGGTGCTGCTACGTGGTAGGTGAAGAGGTGCGGAGCGAGTTCGAATCGCAGTTCGCTTACGCGCGGGAGATCTTTCACGAGGTTTCCGATTCCGATCCAATCCACCTGAAGTATCCGCTGCTGTTCCTCACCGCGCGGGCGCCGGGGCACAGCAACCTGGGGCCGTCGCTGCACCTCGATCTGATGGAGGCGAACCGGCGGCAGCTTCTCGATGCCGGTGTGCGGGCGGAGGCAATCAGCGTCATCGGCCACTGCACCAATTGCCAGCACAACCGCTATTTTTCGTATCGCGCGGAGCAGGGATTCACTGGGAGGATGCTGAGCGTGGTGGGCATCCGAAAATAGGCGCAATCTTTTCCCGCGTTGCGGGCGGCGGGCATTCCGGGCCAGCTACGCGAACTTCCGGCGGAAGCTGAGCACCGGGGATTTCGCGCCGGCGATGATCTCGTACACCGTGTCATCGCCGCGAATCGGCCAGAACGAGACGTCGGTGTTCACGCCCAGAACGATCAGGTCCGCATCGATTTCCGCCGCGACGTTCAGCAC
>JASIAO010000282.1 GCA_030041955.1 Acidobacteriaceae bacterium
AACTGCTCCAGGAAGCGCAGATCCCCCGAATACAAGAGCCCAATCTCCCCGATCCCGTACTTCATCATCGCGATCCGGTCCACGCCCATCCCAAACGCAAACCCGCTGATCTTCGCCGGATCGTACCCCGGCTGCTTCTGCCGCACAAACCCAAACACCGCCGGATCCACCATCCCGCACCCCAGCAACTCAATCCATCCCGAGTGCTTGCACTTCCGGCACCCTGCCTGCCCGCAGAACGGGCAGCTGATCTGCACGTCCGCGCTCGGCTCCGTGAACGGAAAGAACGACGGGAAGAACCGCGTCCGCACGCTCGACCCGAACAGCTCCTTCATGGCAAAATCCAGCGTCCCCTTCAGATCCGCGAACGTGATGTTCGTGTCTACGCACAGCCCTTCCACCTGATGGAAAATCGGCGAGTGCGTCGCGTCGGCCGCGTCGTTGCGGTGTACCTTGCCCGGAATCACGATCCGCACCGGCGGCGGCTGCTGCTCCATGGTCCTGATCTGCACCGGCGAGGTGTGCGTCCGCATCAGCAGTCGGTCGCGCAGCGGCTTCCGCTCCTGCCCCGCGATCACCAGCGTGTCCTGCGTGTCGCGCGCCGGATGCCCGGGCGGAAAATTCAGCGACTCGAAATTGTAGTAGTCGGTCTCGACCTCCGGCCCCACGCCCACCGAGTAACCCATGCGCTGGAAGATGGAGACAATCTCCTGCTGCGTGCGGATCAGCGGATGCTCCGCGCCCAGCTTCCGCCGCGTCCCCGGCAGCGTGATGTCGATCGCCTCGGCATCGAGCGCGCTCGCCGGCGACACGCCTGCCGCCGCATCCAACCGCTCCTCAATGCGCGCCTTCAGCATGTTGAAGCGCTGCCCGATCTGCTTCTTCGCCTCGGCTGGCGCGGCCTTCAGCCACGCGTCGCTGATCGCCTTCAGCCGTCCCTGCTTGCGCCCCAGCCAGTTCAGGCGAAACTGCTCGATAGCCTCCGGGCTCGCGAGCGCCCCCGCCGACGCCTCCACTTCGCGCGCCACCGCGGCGAATGCCGCATCCAGCTCCGCCTCGCTCCATCCCTTCAGAGGGGGAATCCCGTCATCCTGCATGATTCTTTTGAGGATAAATCAGCAGCGCTGCGGACTCGAAACGGACCTACACTATCCCCATGATCCGCTCCTACCAGGGTCACACCCCCGTTATCCCCGTCTCCTGCTATGTCGATGTCTCGGCGCAGGTCATCGGCGATGTCGTCCTCGGGGAGCACTCCAGCGTCTGGATGAATGCCGTCGTTCGCGGCGACGTCCACTCCATCCGCATCGGCGCACACTCCAACGTGCAGGACTGCGCCGTTCTCCACGGCATGCGTTACAAATACCCTGTCATCGTGGGTGACTGGGTCACCATCGCGCACAACGCCACCGTCCACGGCTGCGTCATCGAGGACGCCTGCCTCATCGGCATCGGCGCGCGCATCCTCAACAACGCCCGCATCGGCGAGGGCTCCATCATCGCGGCCGGCGCGGTCATCCCGGAGAACACCGTAATCCCGCCCTCTTCTCTGGTCGTCGGCGTTCCCGGAAAAGTCCGCCGCAGCCTCACTTCCGATGACCGCGACATGATCCTGATGTACGCCCGCAATTACCTGGACTACGTGAAGATATACCTGGAAGAGACCAGGGGCGCGCGTTAATCCAGCTGAGCCATATAGCCCCAGCCGAACGCATCGACGACAGACCGGCTTTACCGAAGCCCCGTCCGTGCCTGAAAATGAGCAGAGAGGTCAACTGAGTCTATGCCCCTTTCCGGCGAAGCCATCCGCATGATGAATCTGGTCGACGACGTGGCCACGACCATGCGCCGCATCCTGGCTCTTGTTCCCACCCTGGCTCCCGAAGAGCGCAAGCGCGTCAGCGAATACCTGAGCCAGTCGCAGCCTAACGAGGCGACGGTCCGAAAGGCACTGGACGACTCAAAGTAGCGCCCGCAACCGCTCCGCTCTCCGTTCCGCAAGCCACCGATATCGCGTGGTCTCTCCTTGCAGGGCGCTGCCGCGGCTTTTGCGCCCACTCCTCATGCGCGGCTCCTGCAGGACACGAGATCGCTCACCGACTCCCCCAACTGTTGTCTGTTACAGGAAGACGATGCCTGCAACTCACTGAAAAAGAACCAAATCCAGCTTTAGCCGCGTCCCTGCTGGACGAATATCTACGAATTTCCGTAGCTAAAGGAATTGCTAATTGTGCAGGATCGGCTATCTTTCGATCCCGCAACCGACTGACCGCCAAGGGTTTTCCACAGATATCCGCTTTTCGGTAACCTTCTTCGGCACCTCTATGAAAAAAAGGGTTGACTCGCAAAGCGACAGACGTTATTTTCAGACTGTCGATTGACCCTCGGCGCTTTTGGCCGCGCCCAGCCTTCAAGACTGCTGCAGGATGGTAACCTTCCCACGGGAAGTTTTACCCTTCTCATGCTCGGCCACCCACAGGCGAACGGGCGTCGGATGACAGGCTCCGGCTTGTGGGAAGGTTCTGCGAACTGAAGAAAAAATGTTGATCGGAAACGCCCCTGGGCGCGTCTAAATCTGCATAGTTTCTTCCGGGACCGAATCCCCACAAACCTGCGTTGGGTCGATGTTGGTCAGCCCGTTTTGATTTGGGCCGTCCGTAGTGGGGGGAAAAACACGTTTGAAAAATGTAAGGAGATTCCACATGCGTTCTGAATTAATTTTTGGCGCTCTGACTCATGTCAACAATCGCTATCAGCTCTGCCAGCTCGCTTCCAAGGCAACGCGCAAACTGCACAAGCCCAATACGCGCCTGCAGGATACGATGAACGACGTGCTCGTCCGCTTCCGGGATTCCGACCCGGCAGCGGCCGCGCTGTCGCGCATCGAGCCCGCTTCCATGCCCCAG
This sequence comes from Acidobacteriaceae bacterium, assembly GCA_030041955.1. GTDB lineage: Bacteria > Acidobacteriota > Terriglobia > Terriglobales > Acidobacteriaceae > Palsa-343. The sequence continues at coordinate 2,907 of JASIAO010000282.1, forward strand.
CAGCAGCGCCGCGCAGCCTGATCCCCTCAGGCTCGCGCCCCGGGTATGATTCCGGGTTAAAATGGAAAAGCCAATACCCCGCAGGTCAAATCAAACTCCTTCCTGAAGCATTCCCTCCGCAAAGAAAATCCACCGCAGGTGATCCATGACTATCGCCGAATTGAAAGAAAAGAACATTACTGAACTCAGCCGCATTGCGCGCACGCTGGAAATCCCCGGCTCCAGCGGCATGCGCAAGCAGGATCTCATCTTCAAGATTCTCCAGGCGCAGAGCGAGAAAGAAGGCCACATTTTCGCTGAAGGCGTGCTGGAGATCCTGCCTGACGGCTACGGATTCCTGCGCTCGCCCGATTACAATTACCTGCCCGGCCCCGACGACATCTACGTCTCGCCCTCGCAGATTCGCAAGTTCGACCTCAAGACCGGCGACACCATCAGCGGCAACGTCCGGCCGCCGCACGAAGGCGAAAAATACTTCGCGCTGGTTAAGATCGAAGCCATCAACTTCGAGTCGCCGGAAGAGACCCGCAACAAGATCCTCTTCGACAACCTCACGCCCCTCTATCCGCAGGAACGCGTCAAGATGGAGACCGTCCGCGAGAACATCAGCGGCCGCGTCATGGATCTGCTCACCCCCATCGGCAAAGGCCAGCGCGCCCTCATCGTCGCGGCGCCGCGCACCGGCAAGACGATGCTGCTGCAGTCCATCGCCAACTCCATCACGACGAACCATCCGGAAGTTGTCCTCATCGTTCTGCTCATCGACGAGCGCCCCGAAGAAGTCACCGACATGCAGCGGTCGGTCAAGGGCGAAGTCATCAGTTCCACCTTCGACGAGCCGGCCGCGCGCCACGTGCAGGTGGCCGAGATGGTCATCGAGAAGGCCAAGCGGCTCGTCGAGCACAAGCGCGACGTGGTCATCCTGCTCGACTCCATTACGCGCCTCGCCCGGGCCTACAACACCATCGTCCCGCCCTCCGGCAAAGTGCTCTCCGGCGGCGTCGACTCCAACGCTCTGCAGCGCCCCAAACGTTTCTTCGGCGCGGCCCGCAACATCGAAGAAGGCGGCTCGCTCACCATCATCGCCAGCGCCCTCGTCGACACCGGCTCGCGCATGGACGAAGTCATCTTCGAGGAGTTCAAGGGCACCGGCAACATGGAAGTCATTCTCGACCGCAAGCTGGTCGACAAGCGCGTCTTCCCGGCCATCGACATCCAGCGCTCCGGCACCCGTAAGGAAGAGCTGCTCATCCCCAAGGACGAGCTGCAGCGCACCTGGGTCCTGCGCAAAGTGCTCAACCCGCTGTCGCCCGTCGAAGCGATGGAGCTGCTCGTCAGCCGCCTCGAGAAAACCCGCAACAACGCCGAGTTCCTGCTGAACATGAACTCGCTGTAAGGGGAGCTCCTTTTCATGCTTATGGGATAATATATAGTTCTTTTTTATGATTTTGTAGAATAGGAATGATATATTATCCCTGTGGACCTCGATTCCCTCCGCCAACAGATTGCTGCGCGACGGAAAGCTGCAGGGCTTAGCCAGGCCGCCCTGGCCGCGCGCGCCCATGTCAGCCTGCCAACCCTGAAAGCTTTGGAGCAGGGACGTCTGGCCGAGCTTGGCTTCGCGCGCATCGCCCGCATTTTGGCCGCGCTGGGCCTCGAACTGGAGTTGCGCGAAGCCAACCGCAGCCGGCCCACGCTCGAATCGCTGAGACAAGAGGCTGGCGATGATTAAGATCTGGGCCGGCCAGGCCGAGTCCGGTCTGCTCGATCGGCTCCACGAACGGGGAACCACATTTTCGTATTTCCCGCGCGTAGCCCCCGAACGCGCCGTCTCCGTCACCATGCCCGTCCGCCTGCAGTCATGGGACACCACTCTGGGCTTGCCGCCCATTTTCGAAATGAATCTGCCCGAAGGCGCGCTGCGCGAACGCCTGCGGCTCGCTTTCGCCAAAGCCACCGGCGCCTTCGACGAGTACGATCTTCTTTCCATCGTCGGCCGCTCCCAGGTCGGACGCATTCGCTACACCGGCGAGGACGACTCGCTGGACGAAGCGGTGCCCTTTCAGTCCGTCGATGAAATTCTCTCCAGCCGGCGCGGCGGCGAGCTCCTCCGCTACCTGCTCGATCGCTTCGCAACCGCCTCCGGCATCAGCGGCGTCCAGCCCAAGGTGCTGGTGCGAGATGAACGTGCATTTGCCGAAGGCCGTGGCGGAAAGGCGCGGCTCTCTGAGAGTTACCG
>JASIAO010000283.1 GCA_030041955.1 Acidobacteriaceae bacterium
GCAAGATCACCATCGGTGGGAACTGGAATCAGGATGCGGTGGTGCCTGCCGATCCGGAAGAAGACCGCAGGCTGATCGCAGAGGCGGTACGCGTGGCGCGCAAGGCGGACGTGATCGTGATGGCGATCGGCGGCAACGAGCAGACTTCGCGCGAAGCGTGGTCGCTCAACCACATGGGCGACCGCACCAGCCTCGACCTGATCGGACGCCAGGAAGAACTGGTGAAGGCGATGGTCGCGCTGGGCAAGCCGGTCATCGTCTTCCTCTTCAACGGGCGGCCGCTCTCGATCAACTATCTTGCAGAAAATGTGCCGGTGATTTACGAGTGCTGGTATCTGGGGCAGGAGACGGGGCATGCCGTCGCCGATGTGCTTTTCGGCGACTATAACCCCGGCGGCAAGCTGCCCATCAGCGTGCCGCGCTCGGCGGGGCATGTGCCGGTCTTCTACAACTACAAGCCGTCGGGGCGGCGCGGCTATCTCTTCGACGACGTGTCGCCGCTGTACGCCTTTGGCTACGGTCTCAGCTACACGACGTTTGCGCTGGGCGAGCCGCGGCTGAGCAAAAAGCGGACCCGGAAGAACGGATCGGCAACGGTAACCGTGGATGTTACGAATAGCGGGAAGCGCGCAGGAACGGAGACGGTGCAGCTTTACATTCGCGACGTGGTCAGCTCGGTGACGCGGCCGGTGAAGGAGCTGAAGGGATTTCGCAAGGTGCGGCTGGAGCCGGGCGAGACGACAACGGCTGAGTTCACGATCACGCCGGCGCTGCTGAAGTTCTGGGACGTCAACATGAAATACGTCGTCGAGCCGGGGGATTTCACCATCATGGTGGGCACTTCGTCGCGCGATGAGGATCTGAAAAAGGTGACGCTGACGGTTACAGATCAGGACTGAGAAAGACGGGACCGCGATGATCGAGAGACTTTCCTTCAAAGAGAAGCTGGGTTACGGCCTTGGCGACATGGCCGCCAACTTTATCTTCCAGGCGATGCTCGCCCTGCAGCTTTTTTATTACACCGATGTCTTCGGCCTGAGCGCTGCGCAGGCCGCTAATCTCTTTCTCGTGGTCGGCCTCATTGCCGCTGTCTTCAACCCGGTGATGGGGGTCATCGCCGACCGCACCAGCACGCGCTGGGGAAAGTTTCGGCCGTGGCTGCTGTGGACCGCCGTGCCGTTTGGCATCCTGGGCATCCTCACCTTTACCACGCCGCACCTGAGCTTTACCGGCAAGCTCGTCTACGCGTGGGTTACGTATCTGCTGCTGCGCCTCATCTATGCCGCCAACAACGTCCCCTACGCCACACTCAATGGGGTTCTCACCGGCGATCCGGACGAGCGCACCAGTATCGCGTCTTATCGTCAGGTTCTCGCGAACGCGGCCGGCTTCATCGTACAGAGCCTGGCGATCCCAATGGTCGCTTTCTTCGGCCGCGGCAACTCCGCGCGAGGCTTCCAATGGACCATGGGGCTGCTTTCCATCCTCAGCATCATCTTCTTCTTCATCGCGTTCGCCAGCAGCAAAGAGCGCATCCAGCCCGACCCGCAACAGAAGACTTCGCTCGGCCGGGATGTCGCCGACCTCTTCAACAATCCCGCGTGGATCGTTCTTTTTCTCGCGACCACCTTCTACTTTGCGGCGCTTGCCATGCGGGGCAGCGTGATGCTGCCGTACTTTAAATACAACGCGGGCAACGAGTTGCTCTTCAGCTGGTTCAACGGATTCGGCCTGGCCGCGCTCATCCTTGGCGTGACCCTCTCCACATTTCTCTCGATCCGCATCGGCAAGCGCCCGCTGTTCATTCTGAGCATGGCGCTCACGGGCTTGTTCACTCTGGCTGTGCTCTTCCTGCCGGCCACCGCGACCGTTCCCATCATCGGATCTGAAGTCCTGCGCCAGTTCTGCTTCGGGACGTCCGGGCCGCTGCTGTGGGCCATGATGGGCGACGTGGCCGACTATGGCGAGTGGAAGACCGGACGGCGCGCGACGGGGACGGTCACGGCAGCTGTCGTCTTTGCGCTGTGGGTGGGGCTGGCCATCGGCGGCGCGGTTGCAGGATGGCTGTTCTCTTACTACGGATACGTGGCCAACGCGGTGCAGACGGCGCGCGCGCTGAGCGGGATCCGGCTGACCGCGGGCCTTTATTCGGCCCTCGCGTTTTTTGCCACCGCCGCCGTGCTCTTCTTCTATCCCATCTCGCGCCGGCTGAACCGCACGATCTCCGACGACTTGGCGGGGCGGCGCAAGGGGTTCGGAGAGCCCGCGCCGGCCGCCTCGCAACAGTGATGTCCTGAAAGGAGGGTGGGCACCCATGTTTTTGCGTTCGGCAATCTGGGCCGCGATGCTGCTGGCCGCAGCCGCCACGTCCCCGCAGCCTGCGACGCTGAAGCAGGCGTACCAGGGCGACTTCTACATTGGCGCGGCGATCAACACCGCGGAAATTACCGGCCAGGAGACGATCGGCGACGCAATTGTCGAGCAGCAGTTCAATTCGATTTCGCCGGAAAACGTGCTGAAGTGGGAGGTCGTTCATCCGGAGCCGGGGAAATACGACTTCACGCTGGCCGACCAGTACGTTGCGTTTGGCCGCCAGCACCACATGTGGATCGTGGGGCATAACCTGGTGTGGCATAACCAGGTGCCGGCGTGGGTTTTTCGCGACGACCAGGGCCATCTGCTCACGCGCGATGCCCTGCTGGCGCGCATGAAGGAACACATCTTCACCGTTGTGGGACGCTACAAAGGGAAGATCCAGAGCTGGGACGTGGTGAACGAGGGGCTGAACGAGGACGGCACGCTGCGCGAATCGATGTGGGAGAAGATCATCGGGCCGGATTACATCGCGAAGGCCTTTGAGTACGCGCATGAGGCCGATCCGAAGGCGCAGCTCACCTACAACGACTACAACCTGGAGAACGAGCCGAAGCGCGAGGGCGCGATCCGGCTGGTGAAGCAGCTCCAGGCCGAGGGTGTGCCTATCGACTGCGTGGGATTGCAGAGTCACGACAACCTGACGTGGCCCGCGCTCGCGCAGGAGGATGCGACCATCTCCGCCTTTGCGGCGCTGGGCGTGAAGGTGGCGATTTCGGAGCTGGATGTAGACGTGCTGCCGCCGGCCACGAAGCAGCAAACGGCGGAGGTCTCGGTGAAGATCGCGCAAAATCCGACGCTGAACCCCTGGCCGAATGGATTGCCGGACGCGATCCAACAGCAACTGGCGCAGCGCTATGCCGAGTTGTTTCGCGTATTCCTGAAGCATCGCGGCGAGATCAGCCGCGTGACCTTCTGGGGTGTGACCGACGGCGATTCGTGGAAGAACAACTGGCCGGTTCCGGGGCGGACGGATTATCCATTGCTGTTCGATCGCCAGGGAAAGCCCAAGCCTGCGTTCGATGCGGTGTTGCGCGTGGCCGAGGAAGCTGCGCACCAGTAGGGTGACCGCATGAAGTTTTCCGGGCCTTTCAGGCCGTGGCTTCTACCGCAAGCTACGCGACGGGCCGCGAATCATCCGGTCAGAGTACCAGCGGCTCAGCGGCGAGTGCCCCGGAGAGCGTCCACCGCGATTTCGGCGAACACGCGATGAAGCCCACTCATGCTGTGCGCGCGGCAATCCTCCGCAGTTCCGGCAGTACATCGCCAAGTGCCGCGGCCGGCGCATCCGCCTTGCCCAAGGCAAAGTACACCCGCCGGTAGAGCGCAAAGAGCTGGTTGTAGATCGCGTGCGCCTCGGGCTGAGGCGTGCAGGCGCGGAACGGGAGGCAAACT
>JASIAO010000284.1 GCA_030041955.1 Acidobacteriaceae bacterium
GCGGCGCCCAATTGCGCCTTTCCGGGTTGGATGCGCCAAAAAGGAATGAGCGTTTCGGGCGGTGGAAAACGCACTTGCCGCCGTCAGGCGGAGCGGCCGGACCGCCGATACGCCGTGCGGACCACGTAGTTTTTTCCAGGACCGGTGACCCTGTGTTCCACACTCAGCAGGTCATCGGCATCGAGGGCGAATTTCGACACATACCGGTCGTCGTTGCAAAGGCGCTCTGCCTCAGCCTGAAAGCGGCCATCTACAGCCTCGCAAAACTCCAGCCGCTCGAAGAGCTCTCCGTTTTCGGCAAACAGAACGTCGAAACCATTCGCAGGCTGCGGCAGCCGGTGATAGAGATAGCTCTGGCTGCCGGTCATCGTCGTCCCGTCGGCGAGACGAACGCGCGCCGTTTCCTCGTACCGCGCCCACCCGTCGCTGGTGGGAGCAATCCGCGCTCGGCCCGTCATCGTCGCTTTCCCAGGAACCTCGCGAACAAACTTCCAGTCCCCGATCAGCCGATCGAAGATGCCCGTTCCTGCTGGATCTGTCATTGCATCGATTCTAGTCCGCTCGCTTTGTACTGAGGTTCGCGAGTGCCGAGCGAATCCTCTTCCAGGTGGTTTTCAGGTCTTCCGGCAGCAGCCGGGTTTCGCTAACGGTGGTCAGGAAATTCGTGTCGCCCGTCCAGCGCGGCAGCGCATGCAGATGCAGATGGCCCGCGACCCCGGCCCCGGCGGCCTTACCCAGATTCAGGCCAAAGTTGAACCCCTCTGGCTGGTAAATGGCAACCAGTACCCGCTCGACTTTCTGCGCCAGGTCGATCATTTCCCGCGCCGTCTCGGCCGGCAGCGCTGCCAGGGAACTCTGGTGTTCGTAGGGCACCACCATCACGTGGCCTGAGGTGTACGGATACCGATTCAGGCAGACGTAATTGCGCTCAGCGCGCAGCAGAATACCGGCAGCGCGCTCGGCATCATCCCGCTCCATCCCTTGTTCGATCGCGTAATCCGCCGCGGCGATCATGTTGCAAAAGACGCAGCCGCAATCGCCCGGCCACGCATCCAGCTCGCTGGGAATGCCCTGACGTTTCTTCTTATCGACTTCGGTGACGTAGGCGTAGCGCCAGGGAGTCCAGAGGTAGTCCACGGGGCCATTGTAACCAGCCGCAAAAAGCTACGGGACCAGCCTGGCTGATCCCGCGATTTCTTAACCTATCCAACTTGCCGCCTCAGCGCTCCTGCGGCAACCGCTTCTGCATGCCCTGCACCTTGCTGTGCCGCGTGGAGTACGAGAAGTAGATGATGAGGCCGATGATGAGCCAGCTGAAGAATCCGATCTTCGCCGGGGTATCCGTGGAAACCATCAGGGCCAGAGCGACAACCATGCCGGCGATGGGGACGAACGGCACCCACGGGGTGCGGAAAGGCCTGTGCGCATCGGGCTGTTTCGAACGCATGACGATCACGCCCAGACACACGATGGCGAAGGCCAGCAGGGTGCCAAGGCTGACCAGCTGCCCAAGGAAGGCAATATTGAAGAACGCAGCCAGGAACGCGACCAGGACGCCCACAGCGATGGTGACCAGCCAGGGGGTACGGAATCGCGGATGGATGCTTCCGACCCAGTGGGGCAGGAGGCCGTCGTGGGACATGGTGTAGAGAACACGGGTCTGTCCGAGGATCATGACCAGCATCACGGAGGCCAGACCGGCGATGGCTCCGAGGTCGATGAGGCAAACGCCCCAGGTGGCGCCGATGGCAGCCGCACCATCCGCGACGGGAGCGGGGGTGTTGAGGCTGGTGTAGGGCTTCAGCCCGGTCAGCAGGCCGCTGACGATGATGTAGAGAACGGTGCAGATGACCAGCGAGCCGAGGATGCCGAAAGGCAGGTCCTTCTGCGGATTGCGAGCCTCCTGGGCTGCCGTCGAAACGGCGTCGAAGCCGATGTAGGCAAAGAACACAACGCTGGCCCCTCGCATGATGCCCGACCATCCGTACTCGCCGAAATGGCCGAGATTCTTCGGAATGAACGGATGCCAGTTAGCCATCATGTGGTGCCAGTGACCGAAGGCAAAGACGGTCGCCAGACCAATGAAGATCAGCACCACAGAAACTTTGATCATCACGGCGGCGCTGTTGAAGTTGGCCGACTCGCGCACGCCGATCACCAGCACCGTGGTGACCACGATGATGGCGCACAGAGCGAAGATGTCGACCTTCGCGGAAAAGGGATGGCCAAACAGGGTAATCGCCAGAGAAGGCGTGGCGTTGAAGGGCAGGTGGACTCCGAAGAAGCCGAGCAGGCTGCTCACATAGCCGCTCCAGCCGACGGCGACGGTGGCCGCGCCGAAAGCATATTCAAGGCAGAGCGCCCAGCCGATAATCCAGGCGACCAGCTCGCCCAGCGTCGTATAGCCGTAGGTGTAGGCGCTGCCGGCGATGGGGATCATGGCGGCAAACTCGGCGTAGCAGAGCCCGGCGAAGATGCAGCCGATGCCGGCCACAACAAACGACAGCACGATGGCTGGTCCGGAAAACTGCGCGGCGGCCGTTCCGGTCAGCACGAAGATGCCCGCTCCGATAATGGCGCCGATGCCCAGCGTGACCAGATTGATGGGCCCAAGCGAACGCTTCAGGGTGTGCGCCCCTTCGGCGCTTGCCTCCTCACAGCAGGCAGCAAGGGGCTTAATCGCAAAAAGTTTAGCCATTCTCGGCTGTTCCTCCAGGGAATTCGCCGGACGCGGGGGCTGTCCCGGCGGCTGATTCAGAAACCGCGCTGCGCGACCACACGGCAAACACGGGGATGCCGAGCAGAACGATCACCAGACCAGGCCACGTGTACTGCGGTTTGTAGCGCAATAATACGATACAGATCCACGCGGCCATCAGGATATAGATCGCAGGCAACACCGGATATCCGATGGCCCGGTAAGGCCGCTCCGCATTGGGCCTTTTTGCGCGCAGCACAAACAGGCACAGGATGGTCAGGATGTAGAAGATCAGCTCGGTGCAGATGATGTAGTCGAGCAGCTGCGAGTAGGAGCCGGAGAGGCACAGGATGCAGGTCCATGCCGCCTGCACAATCAGCGCAGCCACCGGCGTATGCCAGCGCGGATGCAGCTTGCCGGCGGCTCGGAAGAAGAGCCCGTCGCGGCTCATCGCATAGTAGACGCGCGCCCCGGCCAGGGTGAGACCGTTCGCGCAGCCAAAGGTCGAGATGAGGATGGCGCCGGCCATCAGAAACGCACCGGTCTTCGAGAAGGCGATCTGCAGCGCCGCCGTGGCCACGCGGTCATCCGAGGCAAACTGGATACCGCGCGCCGAGATCGTCGCTCCATGCGAATCGCCATGCAGCGGCAGCGCCAACAGGTAAACGAAATTCGCCAGGATATAGAGCGCCAGCACCAGGCTCGTGCCCAATGCCAGCGAAAGAGGCAGATTGCGGCGCGGATTCCGTATTTCGCCCGCGGTGTAGGTGACGTTGTTCCAGGCATCGGCGGAAAACAGCGATCCGGTCTGCACCACTGCCAGAACCGTCAGCAGGCCCACCATCGCGATCGGTCCGCCGATGCCTACCTGCACGGGATGCAGCGTGTGCCAACTCGCTGCATGCCAGAAATTCGCGCCGAAGTTCGCGTGGATGGCCGCGGCGTTCCGGCAAAACAGGAATCCGATACCCACCAGGCCCAGCAGCGCCACCGTCTTCGCGGTGGTGAAGACGTTCTGCACCATCGCGCCCAGGCGCACGCCGAAGACATTGATGACGGCCAGCAGCACAATAATGACGAGCCCCGCCAGATTCGCCGTGCTCAGGCCGATCTCCATATTGCCCAGCACCATCGGCCCCACGTGCCACGCGGGAACGTGCGCGATGTGCCAGATCCAGTGGTCCGAAGAGACGGACGGAAAGAAGACGCCGAGGAATTTGCCGAACGCGACTGCAACCGCGGCGATGGTCCCGGTCTGGATGACCAGAAACAGCGTCCAGCCGAAGAGAAATCCCCAAATCGGCCCGAGCGCCTCGCGCAGGTAGACGTATTGCCCGCCGGCTTTCGGCATCATGGCTGCCAGCTCGCCGTAGCTGAGCGCGCCGATGATGGTCATCACCGCGGTCACCAGCCACGCGCCGATCAGCAGCGCGGGGGAGCCGACGTCGCGGCCGATCTCAGCAGGAACGATGAAGATGCCAGAGCCAATCATCGAGCCAACCACGATGGCTGTGGCGCTGAACAGGCCCAGGCTGGCCACGAGGCCAGTCTTCCCGGAGCTCTGTTGACCGGAAAAAGGCGCGGAGGTTTCAGCCGGGGAACTCACGTGTCTCTCAGTTCTACTTGAAAATCGCGAGAAAGTCTTTCGCGGATTTTCGGGGAGCACAACCGGCGGCAAAAATCGCGGAGATCACGGCCACCGAGTCAGCGCCCGCATCGTACACCGCGGGGGCATTCTCGGAAGTGATGCCACCAATGGCCACCAGCGGCTTCTGCGTCAGCGCCCGCGCTCGCATTACTCCCTCGACACCGATCAAAGGACTCGTATCCAGCTTGGTCATGGTCGAATAGACCGGACCCACCGCGATGTAGTCCACCGGCTCCCGGTCGGCGGCCATCACCTGCTCATCGGTATGCGTGGAAACGCCGACGACGGCGCGAGGCCCCAGCAGGGCGCGCGCCTCAGCGGGCGAAGCATCGCCCTGGCCCACGTGGACGCCATCCCATCCCGCAGCCGCAACCAGCGATGGCCGGTCGTTCAGGATCAGCTTCATCTGTGGAGCCGCTTCGCGCATGGCCAGCGCGTCCTGCGCAACGAGTACGTCCTCGTCGATCTTGTTGCGGTATTGCATCAGCTCCACGCCGGCCGCGGCCAGTTCACGGACCAGGAGCCGCAGGCGTTCCCAGCGGGCATCGAGATCCGAGGCACAATCCCGCAACGCCAGTCCCGCGTCGAGTATGGGATACAGCACCGGAAACGGACTGGATCTGAGGCCGTTGCGCCGGCCTTCTTTGCCTGCTTCCCTCTTCATAGTTCACTCGGAGTTTACGCGAGGACCGGCCATGCAGCAGAGACAGCCCGACACCCGCGACGTCTCTGGAGAAGCGGTACGGAAAGGCAGTTTGTTATTGCGCGGGCGCGCTCGGAGTCAGAGCGCCGCTGTTCCCTGCACCAATCGCGACGGCAAAACCAGCGTCAATTTCGCAGGGACACCCGCCCCAGGCACATGGATTTGCCCGGTAACGAAATAAAGGAAAGCCCGCGGCTTAGTTAAACGGGACGGAAGCTGCGGGTTTGGCCAGAGCAATCTTCTCCGGGCAAAGGTGTTTCCTCTCCAGGCGGAAACGGTCCGCAGTTGTGGTGTATGCGCCGATCGTAGTCATGCAGTAACGGCACACCAGCAATGTGGACATTTTCGCGAGGTGAACTGGCGGAAGCTCCCTGGGGATCACATGCGTGGTTTTAACAGATGGATTCATCGCTTACTCCTCAGTCAGAGTCGCGACGGGCGATCCTGAACGCCGATGGAGTGCTCTTCTCCCTCTTTTTTCGAAGGTCCTGTGACTTTCAGGGGCCGTTGGACTGAAGGAGACTTGCAAAGCGCTTGCAAGGGCAGGGCGCACCGATTGCGTCAGCTATTCAACTAGCAAAGATGCCTAAGTCGGCCATCCGGTTGCCGTAAAGGGCAGCCTGACGGAGGGATACCGCTAATGAAGTGTAGCCCAGTTCCGATGAAGAATGCATGAAGATGCGCGGAACATGTTGATGGCATCGACAACCGTTTCCACCAACGCTAACCCTCTGATCCTGCTGGGCTGCGCCGACCCCGGAATCGCCGCCGACCTCACGGCTGCCCTGGAATCCTGGCATTACCGGGTGATGGTGGCGCAAGATGGCGCCTCCGCCATGGAACAGCTTCATGGCGCCGCACCACCATCCATCGCTTTGCTGGATATGGACTTGCCCGCCCCAGGAGGCGTGGAGATTGCGTGGGAATCGAAGCGCAGGGAGGAATCGCGGCAAATCTGGATCGTGCTGCTCAGCCGCCAGACGGACAAAGATCGCCTGCGTGCTGCCCTGAAGTCCGGCTGCGACGACTTTCTGCCGGTCCCTTGCGGCGATGAAGAGCTCAAGGTCCGTGTGCGCGTGGCCGATCGGGTGGTGGCGCTTCATCAGCACATCGAGAAACAATTGGCCGAGTTGCGTTACCGCGCAACTCACGACGGGCTGACCGGCCTGTGGAACCGGGAGGCGCTCTTAGGCCTGATTTTCCAGGAAACCGATCGCGTCCAGCGCATGAAGACCTCGCTGACCCTGTTGCTGATCGATCTCGACGATTTCGCCTGCGTCAACCACGATTACGGCTATGACGCCGGTGACCGCATCCTTTCCGAGCTGGCCAATCGATTCCGCCGCCAACTGCGCAGCTACGATTTGATCGGCCGCTGCGGCGAAGACGAATTCCTGCTGGCCCTGCCTGGCTGCACCAGCGAGAGCGCCGTCATGCTCGCCGGCCGCATCCGGGAACTGATCCTCGCGCGGCCCTTCGCTGTGCAGGCCGAGGCCACCACCCTCACCGCCAGCTTCGGCGTCGCGACCAGCGGAGGCCGTTCGCCGTTGGTGGTCCTGCGCGAAGCCGGCTTTGCCCTCGCCGAGGCCAAAGCCGCCGGCAAGAACTGCGCCCGCTGCTACGCGCCCCAGCCGCCAGCGTCAGCCGATCTGCCGCAGCCTCAGGATTCTATCCGGCAGGCTGGATAACCTCCATCAGCCGACCGTCCGGCGCCGCGGGGTCCCGTTTTTTCCGGCGGGGCGTAAACTTGCCGCGTGAAACGGCGTCTATCTCGTTGCATGGAAGAGATTGCCACCACCCCGGTGAGCACCCTCGCGGGGGGCCCCGGCGCCGGCAACGAGCTCGCCATCGAGAAACGGGAGCAGGCCATGCTGGAGCTCGCCGACTTCGACGAAGTCGTGCGGGTCTACCGGCCGCGCATCCTGCGCTTCCTGCTTTCCTCGCTGGCCGACCGCGATGCGGCCGAAACGCTGACCCAGGAGTGCTTCCTGAAGGCGTGGAGCGCGCGCCATCAGTTTCGCGGCGACTCCAGCCTGAGCACCTGGCTGACGCGGATCGCCGTGAATCTGATGCGCGATCACCTCCGCAGCCGCAGCCTGCGCTTCTGGCAGAAAACGCGAGGCTCGGCGCTGGATGTGATGGACATCAGCGACTGGGTTCCGGACGGCCGCGGTTCGCCCGAGAGCCTGGCGCTGGCGCGCAGCCGGGTAGCGGAAGTCTGGGACGCGGTAGGCAAGCTTTCGGCGCAGCAGAGAACGGTATTTGTGCTGCGCTTCGTGGAGGAGATGGAGCTGGACGAGATCGCCCGCACCATCGGGATGAATCTGAGCACGGTGAAATCGCATTTATATCGGGCGCTCGCCATCGTTCGTGAGCGTATGGGAGGGGCACAATGAAATTGCGCAGAGTTGCAGATCCGGCCGCAGGAGAATCGCGCGAAGAAGTGCGCGAGCTGGCGGAGGCGCTCAGCCTTTTTGGCTCCGCGATGCGCCACCTCGCGGACCAGCAGAGCGCGACGCCCCGCATTGCGGAATCGCGAATTGCGGAACGCCGCCCCTCCCATGCGCTGCGCCTGCGGCTGCTGCTGGCTCCCGCGATGGCAGCGGCCGTGGCGGTGGCGGTTGCCCTGCCCGTGTACAGCCACTTGCATCATCGTCACCACGGGCCGGCGCCGATCGTCGCGCAGGTTGCGCAGCAGAATCCCGCGCAGAATCGCGCTAGTGTCGACGACACCGCGCTGATGACCCAGATCGACAACGAGGTTTCACAGGATGTGCCGGATGCTCTGCAGCCACTGGCTGCTTTGAGCGAACAGGCAGTGAGCAGCACCACTTCAGCTTCGGAGAAAAAGCATGTTTCGCAGGAATAATTTGTTGTTAGCTACGGTCCTCTGCCTGGCATTCTCAGGATTTGCAGCCGCCCAGGGAATCGGAGGACCGGGACGCGGACCGGGGGGGTTTGATGGCCCTCCCCCGATGATGGGCGGCGACTTCCATGGCCACTTTGAATGGTGGAATAACCCGCAACTCGTCCAGCAACTGGGCCTCACCCCCGATCAGAAGCAGAAGATGGACAGCATCTATCAGCAGGACAAGCTGCGGCTGATCGATCTGAACGCCAATCTTCAGAAGCAGCAGCTGCTGCTCGAGCCGATGATCCAGGCGGATCAGCCGGACCAGGCGAAGACGCTTGCGCAGATTGACGCGGTGGTGCAGGCGCGCGCCGATCTGGAGAAGGAAAACGCGCACATGCTCTTCGCCATTCGCGAGACGCTGACCCCGGAGCAGTGGCAGAAGCTGAAATCGCTTCGATCCGAACGCCGCATGCAAGAGATGCATCGCGGACGCGACGGTCATGGTGGTCCCGGCGGCCCAGGCACATGGCAACGGCATCAGTTCCACCAGGGCCCTCCGCCACCGCAGCCGGGTCAACAGCCTGGCCAGCCCGCAACGCCTCCGTCCAATCCACAGGGACAGGATCAGCCGCCCGCTCCACAGCAGTAAGTGGGCAGGTGATTTCCGTCGAATTGCAGAAAAAAAGGAGCGGCGCGACCGCTCCTTTTTAATTCGTGCTCGCTTTTCAACAGCCGAATGGACCCTCCGGCGGTCCCATCACCAAAGGACTGCCCGGAGCGCATCCGCACAAACGATGAATTGACACGCCCATTTTGCGGCTCTATAGTTTTCGGAGAGGGTTTGCGTGGTCGGGATTCGTTGCGCCAGCCCTCGAACGCCACTCCTGCCGATTCCAGTCTTGCCGGATGCTTCAAATGGGGAGACCGATCATCGTCTCCGATGGGGTGCTCCGCGCAGAGGAAGAAACAGCAGAGCGACGCTCCCCGAATTTCGCCGAGAACCGCGCGCTCAGCGCTGACGGCGAAAGAAGCCGCGGCTGGAGGTTGGGCTCGCGCAGGCGGGCCGCTTTCTCCGGAGGCGGGGCGGATGCCGGGAACCGCCGCCAGAATCCCGGAGCTGGACCTCATGGCACACGTCCTCAATCCTGACCAAACCGAGAGCAAACCCCTGACTACCGAACTGGAAACCCCAACGCTTGAAGCTGCGGCCGAGCAATCCGAGCCGTCCACCCCAACCTCTGTCACCACTCCCGAAGCCGCTCCCGCCCCCGTCGAGCAGCACCATGAAGAGCCCGATCTGAGCATGGAAGACTTCGCCGCCGCGCTCGAGTCATTCGACCGCGAGCAGGCCGCCGAAGCCGCCGCTCAGGCCTTCGACGATTCGGCCATCGTCTCCGGCACGGTCATCAAGATCACCGACAAACACGTTGTCGTCGATGTGGGCATGAAGTCCGAAGGGCTGATCCCCATCGAGCAAGTGGTGGACCACACCGGCACGCCGAAGGTGAAGCCCGGCGACACCGTCGAAGTGGTCATCGAGCGCGAGGAGCCCGAAGGCGGCTACCTGCTGGGCTACGAAAAAGCTCAGCGGCTCCGCATCTGGGACACGGTGGAGAAGGCGCACAACGAGAAGACCCCCGTCACCGGCACTGTGGTTAGCCGCGTGAAGGGCGGGCTTACGGTGGACATTGGGATCAAGGCGTTTCTGCCCGGCTCTCAGCTGGAGCTGCGCCCGGTGCGCAATCTGGATGCGTGGATCGGCCAGCCCATTCAGGTCCGCGTGATCAAGCTGAACAAGAAGCGCGGCAACGTCGTCGTGTCCCGCAAGGAGATCCTCGAGGAAGAGCAGTCTGAGCGCCGCTCGCACACCCTCGAGCACCTGGAAGAAGGCGCGGTGCTCACCGGCACCGTGAAGAACCTCACCGATTACGGCGCATTTGTCGACCTCGGCGGCATCGACGGCCTGCTGCACATCACTGACATGTCGTGGGGCCGGCTCACGCACCCGCGCGATCTGGTAAACGTCGGCGACGAAATCCAGGTAAAGGTGCTCAAGTTCGACAAAGAGAAGCAGCGCGTCTCCCTGGGCTTCAAGCAGCTCACGCCTGACCCGTGGCTCGACGCCGCAGAGCGCTATCCCATCGGCGCGCGCGTGCGCGGCCGCGTGCTCAGCGTCACCGATTACGGCGCGTTTGTGGAGCTCGAGCAAGGCATTGAGGGCCTCGTGCATGTCTCGGAAATGACCTGGTCCAAGCGGATGAAGCATCCGTCGAAGATCGTCAAGCCGGGCGACGAAGTCGAGACCGTCATCCTGCAGGTGAACCCCGCCGACCGCCGCATCTCGCTGGGCATGAAGCAGCTCCTCGAGAATCCCTGGGAGCATCTGGGCGACAAGTATCCAACTGGCGCGACCGTCGAAGGCCGCGTCCGCAACCTGACCGACTTCGGCGCCTTCATCGAAATCGAGGACGGCATCGACGGCCTGGTGCACGTCAGCAACCTGAGCTGGACCAAGCGCGTCAAGCATCCTTCCGAGGTCCTGAAGAAGGGCGAGAAAGTCCGCGCGGTTGTGCTCGGCGTCGAGCCGGAGAACCGCCGGCTGTCACTGGGTATCAAGCAGCTGCAGCCCGACGTGTGGGAAACCTTCTTCGCGCAGCATCGCGTTGGCGATGTGGTGCACGGCAAGGTCCTGCGCACCGCGCAGTTCGGAGCCTTCGTGGAGATCGCGGAGGGAGTCGAGGGCCTGTGCCACGTCTCCGAAGCGACCGACGGGCATGGCGTGCCGGTGAAGCTGGAGCAGGGCGAGGAGCGCGAGTTCAAGATCATCCGGATGAACCAGGAAGAGAAGAAAGTCGCCCTCAGCCTGCGCGCCGTCAGCGGCGAAGAAGCCAGCCGCGCCGACGTGGAAGCCTACAAGCAGCCCGTCTCCAGTTCGACCACCACGCTGGGCGATCTGGTGAACTGGAAGCGCGAGAAGTAACGCCGCCTCCGGAACGCAAAATCAAACGCCACCCGCAAGGGTGGCGTTTTTGTTAGCGTCGAACCGCGCTATTCCCAGCGGCGGAAGATCAGCGAGCCGTTTGTCCCGCCGAATCCGAACGAATTCGAGAGAGCCACGTGGATCTCCCCCTTCTGCGGCTTATTGGGAATGTAATTCAGCACGCACTCGGGATCGGGATTGTCCAGGTTCGCCGTGGGCGGAGCCGTTTGATTAATCAGCGCCAGGATGGTAATGCCCGCTTCCAGCCCGCCGGCGCCGCCGAGCAGATGCCCGGTCATCGACTTCGTCGAGCTGATCATCAGCTTGTGGCTGGTCGCATGGTCGCCAAAGAGCCGCTGCATCGCTTTGGACTCGGTCACGTCGCCAAGCGGCGTGGACGTGGCGTGCGCGTTCACGTAGTCCACCTGGTGCGGCTCCAGCTTCGCGCTCTTCAGCGCGTTCTGCATGGCGCGATAGCAGCCGTCGCCGTCTTCGGGCATGCCCGTGATGTGGTGCGCGTCCGCGCTCATGCCGTAGCCGACAATTTCCGCCAAAATCTTTGCGCCCCGCGCCTTCGCGTGCTCCAGATCTTCGAGAATCAGGATCCCGGCGCCTTCCCCAACGACAAAGCCGTCGCGGTCGCGGTCGAACGGCCGGCAGGCGTGGGCCGGATCGTCGTTGCGGGTAGAGAGCGCTCGCATCGCCGCGAATCCGCCGATGCCCATCGGGGTAATCGCCGCTTCCGAGCCGCCTGCGATCATCACATCGGCATCGCCGCGCTCGATGATCCGGTACGCGTCGCCGATGGAGTGAGCGCTGGTGGTGCAGGCCGTCGCCGTGGCCTCATTGGGACCCTTGGCGCCGTAGCGTATGCTCACCTGCCCCGCGGCCAGATTGATGATCGCCGCGGGAATGAAAAAGGGCGAGATCTTGCGCGGGCCGCCCTGCAGCATGTTGCTGTGCTCGCGCTCGATCA
>JASIAO010000285.1 GCA_030041955.1 Acidobacteriaceae bacterium
GAAGTTAGTGTACTCAAAGCCCCCGTGACTGAAAACTCTGTATGCGGGACGTTATCGCAGAGCAAGTTTGCAGATCGGCGTCACCCGTTTCGGGGCTGGCGCCGCGCTTGTGGTTCCGCGGATGGCAGTAACTCTGACGCCTGGTTCTCGGCCCGGGTCAGGAGTGGTTGTTTTCGATCCGCTAAGCCAGTTGTCCAACCTGGTTCCGAAAAGGTAAGCTGGCAGGCCGTAAACATCTTGGGGAATTCCGGTCGCCCTCAGACAACCTGCACATAAGAACTCGAATCGGAGATTCCCTCGTCGAGGGCGTTGCGGAGGCCGCTGATGACGTTCGCGCCAATGTGTCATCCCCACCCCAGGAAATCCCCCGACGCCATCTGCGGACCGATCGCTTCGCGGCGCCGGATCTTGCCGGGTTCTATCGCTCTCATGGTGGCGCTGTCGATTTCGGCTGTTGGCGCTCACGCGCAGGGCACCTTCGCCGGCCAACCGGTTGGATCAACGTCCGGCGAGCAGTCCGTCGAGCTCAAATCCGCAGCCGGCGGCACGGTCAATACGGTTGAAGTACTCACGGCCGGCAATCCTGCGGGCGATTTTGCCGCCGATGGCAGAGCTTCCGACTGTTCCGGCGCCACTTTGCCGGCCGGTGGAACCTGCACGGAGTCCGTCACGTTCAAGCCCTCCGCGCCAGGCCTGCGCATGGGTGCCGTGGTGCTGCTCAGCAGCGGCAATCAGGTGCTCGGCGTCACGTTTATCTCCGGCATCGGCCTGGGCGGTCTGGGCGTGCTCGTCCCCGGCAATGTGATCAACGTCGCCGGGAGCCCTGGCGACTATACCGACGTCGGGGACGACGGTCAGGCGTTGTCCGCGGACCTAAACCTGCCCTCCAGCATTACCTTCGACGGAGCGGGCAACATGTACATCGCCGACAGCCTGCACAATCGCGTGCGCATGGTGTGCGGCACGGCGACCATGGCCACCATCGCGGGCACGACATGCGCGACAGCCGGCGTGATTTCCACGGTCGCCGGTGACGGCCAGCCCGCTTACACGGGCGACGGCGGCCCGGCGGCCAACGCGACGCTGAATATGCCTACCAGCGTCGCGGTCGATGGCGCCGGCAATCTCTACATCGCCGACACCGGCAACAACGTGATCCGGATGATCTCCGCCGCCACCGGAAGTATCTCCACCGTGGGGGGCGGCGCCACCGCGGTCTGCGCCGCCAGCAGCGATACGGTGGGCGACGGCTGCCCGGCGACGCAAGCCAAGCTGAATGCGCCCTGGGGCGTCACGCTCGACGCTGCCGGCAATCTTTATATCGCCGACACCTACAATCACCGCATCCGCGAGGTGTCTTCGGCCACTGGAGTGATCGCCACCATCGCCGGAACCGGGGCTACGCAAGCGGACGGCAGCGGCGGCTACAACGGCGACAACATCCTGGCCACCGCGGCCGAGCTGAATTTCCCCTTCGCGGTTGCCTTCGATCCGCAGGGCAACATGTACATCCCGGACTCCGGGAATCAGCGCGTGCGCGAAGTGAAAGCGGTCAACGGCGCAATCACCGCCGCCAGCACCATCGTGACATTTGCCGGCAACGGTTCGCAGGGTACCACCTATGGATGCGGTGTTCCGGAAACAACCGCCAGCCAGTTCCCGCTTTCCTGGCCTGAAGGCGTGGCAGTCGATGCGGCCGGCAATGTCTATATCGCCGATACGCAGAATGAGGGCATGCTTAAGGTGAACGCGTCCACGCTCAATCTCACTTCGCTTGCCCAGGCGGGTTGTGGATTCGAATACTTCAACGGCGCATTTTCGCCCGCCGACTTATATGGTCCGATGGGCCTCTATGTCGACGGCAGCGGGAATGTCTTTGTCGCCGACTATTACGACATGGTCATCCGTGAGGTGCAGAGCAACTATGTCGCGATTGACGACGAGAACCCTGAATTTCCGACCCAGCAGGGAACTTCGTCCGCTCCCACGCTGCAGCAGGTGGAGAACGATGGCAACGCGCCACTCGATCTGATGTCGTTCACGGCCGGAACCAATACCGCCATCGACTCGACCGTGACTGACGCCTGCACCACCGGATCGCTGGCCGCAGATGCGGATTGCAACATCGGCGCCGAATTCGCCCCGGCCGCCAACCCGGTTCTTCTCTACCCTCAGCAGGAAAACGGCACGATTATCACCGACGAAGATACGCAGGCCGCTCTGCCTGCGCCGAACAATCCGCTCAGTATCCAGGTCTTCGGCATTGCAGGGCCGGGCTACGGCACTGTGACGACGATTTCATCGTCTCCCAATCCCTCCGCGTACCAGCAGAACGTGACCTTTACCGTCACTGTGCAATCGGGCACAAGCGCGCCGAGCGGGTACGTCAACATCATTGACACCTACGACGGCGCCACTAGCACTTTGGGAAGCGTGAAACTCGCCGTCATCGCCGGCACATCGGCAACGGGCACGTTCCAGATTGCTACTCTCGGGGTCGGAAAGCACTCCATCGTGGCTTCGTATCTGGGCGACACGGTCCACATCCCGAGCAAATCCACTGACAATAACGTTCCGCCACTCATTCAGATCGTGGAGCCCGGCTCGACCACGACGCTCACCTCGAGCCTCAACCCGTCCACCGTGGGCGCAACGGTCACGTTTACGGCAGTCGTGGCCAGCGCGCCTGCGGGTACCACGCCGACCGGCACCGTCACGTTCCTCGATGGAACTACCATCCTTGGCACGAACACCCTGACGCCCCTGGCCGGGGTGCAGCAGGCGACCTTCAGCACCAATGCGCTCCCAAACGGCCCCAACCAGATCACCGCCGTATATGCCGGCGACCCAACCAGCGGAGTCCTGGGCAGCACATCGAACGTCATCGCGCAGGATGTGCAGGCGCCGGCAACCATTTCTCTCGGCTCCGACCTCGATCCGTCGTACCAGGGGAACAATGTCACCTTTACCGCGACCATCAACTCTGCGGCCACCGAGTCCGCAACCGGCACCGTCGACTTCTTCGATAACGGCGTTATGATTGGCTCCGGCACCCTGTCCGGCAATCCGGCCGCGGCCAGGTTCGCCACCTCGACACTGGCTGTGGGCACGCATCCCATTACTGCCACGTACGCCGGCGATGCGTACAACACCGCGGCGCAAAGCGCCGTCCTGAACCAGGTTGTTACCCTGGAGGCCTTTACCTTATCCGTTACGCCGGCGTCCATGAGCCTGAAATCCGGCACAAATGGGAACGTGACGGTGAACGTGACCTCGGTCGGAGGCTACAGCGATACCATCAGCTTCGGCTGCAACGCGCTGCCTGCGAAAGTCAACTGCGAATTCTCGCCCATAAGCGTGAAGCTGGCTGCGAACGGCAGCGCCAGCGCGCAGCTGAACATCGATTCGAACAACCCCCTGGGCGGCGAATCATCGATGAGCCATTTCCCGGGCGGTAGTGAGTATTTGGCGGGGATCACGCTGCCTTTCGGCGCCCTCTTCGGGTGCATTTTCTGGCGTCAGCGACGGCGCAACTTTGGACTGCTCACCTCGGTGCTGGCGCTGGCTCTCTCCGCGGCTGCGATTATGGCCACCGGCTGCAGCGGATTCACCCTGAACAGCGCTGCGCCTGGCACCTACACCATCCAGGTGAGCGGCACGGCTGCCACCAGCTACTTCACCCGGTACCAGGACGTGACGCTCACAATTACCGAATGATGGACGCCGGCAGGCACCGTGCGATACCTTGACAATCTACAATTCGTTTTGTAGATAATCATGGCATTGCAAGTATGGCGGAGGCACTTCCATGCGCTGGATCGGGCGAATTCGCATGGCCCTCACGGCACTGTTCCACCGTGGGCGCGCCGGGCAACGCCTGAGCGCCGAGCTGCAGTTCCACCTCGACCGCCAAACCGCCGAGTTCCAGGCCGCCGGTATGGCTCCTGAAGAAGCTCGCGCGGCGGCCATGCGCGCCTTCGGGAATCCAACTCTGGTGCGGGAAGACGCACGCGAAACCTGGCCCTGGCTTTGGCTGGAAAAACTCTGGCGGGATGTGCGCTATGGCGCGCGCACCCTGGGCCATTGGCCAGGATTTTCCGCGATGGCCGTGCTGGTGATGGCGCTGGGCATCGGCGCCACGACGGCGCTGTTCACTATCGTGCAGAATGTCCTGCTCAAGCCGCTGCCTTTTCGCGATCCGGGCAAGCTCGTCATGGTCTACGAGCATTTCCGCGAAGGCAACTACCCTTACAATGTCGTCTCGCCGGCTGACTTTGTCGACTGGCGGCAGCAGACGCACGGCTTCGAGGACATGGCCGCGTGGACCTGGTATGGCTTCACCCTGAGCGGCGAGCAAAACGAGTTACCGGAAAAAATTAATGCCGCCGGCGGATCGTCGAACCTCCTCTCTGTTCTCGGCGTGCCGCTCGCCCTCGGGCGCACCTTTACGCCGGAGGAGGATCAGCCTGGCGGGCATCACGTCGCGCTGCTGACGTGGAGCCTTTATGAGCGCCGTTTCGGAGGAAATCCATCCGTGCTCGGTCAGCAGGTTCGCCTCGATTCGGTTCTCTATACCATCGTCGGCATACTGCCCCGCTGGTTCGATTATCCCAATGCGCAGGTGCAGATTTGGGTTCCGTACGCGCAAATCTTTACTGCCGAGCAATACGCCAACCATAGCGGTCATCAGAGCCACGTCGTGGCCCGTTTGAGACCGGGCGTTAGCGCCGTGACCGCGATTCAGCAGGTGAGCGCGCTGCAGTACCGGATTCATCTGGCGCATGCCTCCGAGCCGGTCGTGGAAAGCGCTGTTGTCCGCCCCATCCTCTCCGATGTGGTGCAGGACGTGAAGACGCCGCTGCTGGTTCTCATGGGCGCAGTCCTCTGCATGCTGCTAATCGGATGTCTGAATGTCTCCAATCTGCTCGTAGCCC
>JASIAO010000030.1 GCA_030041955.1 Acidobacteriaceae bacterium
GGCGTGTGCGCCTCCAGATCCTCGGGCCGCGGATAAAGGAATCGCGTCGCGACGATCAGCGCTGCCGTGATAACCGCCGGAATCAGCAGCGAGGCGAAGGCGATCCGATATTCTCCCCGATGCGCGAGGATCAGCGCCAGCACCAGCGGCCCGATCAGCGCGCCTCCCTGGTCCAGCGCCTCGTGCAGGCCGAACGCCCAGCCGATTCCCATCTCTTTGCCCGCGTGCGACAACATCACATCGCGCGGCGGATTGCGGATCGCCTTGCCCACGCGCTCCAGCACGATCAGCACCGCGGCCACCGGCCAGCTTCCGGCGAGCGCCAGCGCAGGCACAGCCGCCATCTGCACAAAGTAGCCGAAGATGGTCATCGGCCAGAACTGCCGAGTGCGCTCGCTCACCTTCCCGGAGAAAAAACGCAGACCGTAGCCGAGCAGCTCGCCCAGACCCGCGACGACGCCGACCACCGCGCCGGTCGCGCCCAGCGTCTCCAGAAAAGGCCCGCTGATGCTTCGGCCGCCTTCATAGACAAAGTCAGCGAAAAAGCTGACCACCCCGATCATCAGCACAAAGCGCAACGCCTTGCTGCCGGCTGGGCTCCGGCGACTCGGTTTACTGTCTTCCGCCAACTGCAGCTTCCTCCTCCCGGTTGGCAGCGCAATCCCGGATTGCGCCTGGTCGCTTCCATAAAGCACGCATTTTCTTGCGCTTGCAGCTAGCAACCAGAATTGCCAGTGTGAATTTCACTCGATTACCGTCAAAAGTTCGTCCGTTCCGGTGACAGCGAGCCTACAGATTAGGTAGTCTAATCCGCACCGCAAAGGTCTCCCGCCCGGCGTTCCCCGATTTCCCAGAGTTGCGCCCGGTCTGGACCTGCGGAAATCCAGGAGGGAAACTCATGAAACATTCGATGAAGACCATGATGGTGGCCGCGGCTGTTTCCGGGCTCTTCAGCGGCGTGACGGCTGTGCATGCGGCCTCGATCACCTCAGCGCCCGGCACGTCGCCGCTCCTCAAGGCGGGCACCTCCACGTTGACAACCTCGTTCCAGGCCCACAAGACAAAGCACTCCTGTAAGGGCAAGAATGACTGTAAAGGTCAGGGCGGCTGCAAGAGCGGCGACAACGGCTGCAAGGGCAAGAACAGCTGCAAAGGCAAGGGCGGCTGCGCCACCGACGGCTCCAAGATGCCCAGCTAACTCGAATCCTGCGGAGGGGCCGCCCCGCGCGCGGCCCATTCGCACCACGTCCTGCGCTTGCCGCTTTTACGCTGACCGTTTCTTACCCGACCGCTTCTTCGCTGAGTATGCCCGCCAATCGCTTTAACGGATTCTCCGACTACGGCGTGGGCATCGGTCTGCGCATACCCCATTACCAGCACATCCTCAGCCGCAAGCCTGTCGTCGACTGGTTCGAGATCATCTCTGAGAACTACATGGTCGACGGGGGCCGGCCGCTCGAAATCCTCGACCAGATCCTCGAACAGTACCGCGTGGTCCAGCATGGCGTCTCCATGTATTTCGGATCTGCCGACCCCCTCAACCGCGAGCATCTCCGCCGCCTCAAAGCCCTCGTCCGCCGCACCGGCACGCGCTGGCTCAGCGATCATCTCTGCTGGGGCTCGGTCGATGGCCGCTACACCCACGATCTGCTGCCCATGCCCTACACCTGGGAGGCGGTCGAGGTTACCGCGCAGAAGATTCGCCAGGTCCAGGACTTCGTCGAGGTCCCCGTGGTCGTCGAAAATGTCTCCAGCTACGCGGAGTTCCACGTTTCTGAGATGAGCGAATGGGAGTTCCTCACCGAAGTCGTGGAGCGCGCCGATTGCGGGATCCTTCTCGACGTGAACAACATCTACGTGTCCTCGAAAAACCACAGCTTCGACCCCTTCATCTATTTGAATTTCGTGCCTGCGCACCGCGTCGCGCAGATCCACATCGCCGGCCACAGCAAATTCGAGAAGTACATCCTCGACACGCACGACCACCCCGTGCTGCCCGCGGTCTGGCGCCTCTACGCGCGTGCCATCGAGCGCTGCGGCCCCACGGCGACGCTGCTTGAGTGGGATGACAATATTCCGAGCTTCGACGAAGTCCACGCCGAGGCGCTGAAGGCGACCAAGTTCCTGAAGGCCGCCGCGGAAGCCGCTTCCGAGGCCGCGATCCCCGCCGTCGAAGCTGCCGCAGCCACGCTGCCTGAGCCCGCCGGAGCATCTCGATGAGCGCCACAACCCGGGTGCCCGATTCTTCTCCGCGGCTTCATCGCGGAGAGGGTGGGAGCCAGCTCCTCGACATCCAGCGCCGCATGGCTGCCGCCGTCATGCATCCGCTCACGCGTGCCGAGACCATGCCCCGCCGCCGCAGGGACGGCGCCTCGAACCTGGCCGAAGCCGAGGCCATCATCCGCCCTAACAACCGCCTCACATCCTTCGAGCGGCTCGAAATCTACAACCGCCAGTACTGGTTCCGGCTCTACTCTTCGTTCGAAGAGGATTTCCCTGGGTTGCAGGCCATCCTCGGCCGCGCGAAATTCGACGCGCTCATGCGCGCTTACCTCACCGACTGCCCCTCCGAGTCCTTCACCCTCCGCAATCTCGGCTCGCGCCTCGACGCGTGGCTCGCCGAACACCCCGAGTTCGTCCGGCCCCACGCCGAGCTGGCTCACGACATGGTTCGGCTCGAATGGGCGCACATCGAAGCCTTCGACTCCGAAGAAAAGCCGCGCCTGGGCGCCGAGCAACTGGCCGCCATCGGCGAGGACTCCACCCTGCGCCTCCAGCCGTATTTGCGCGTGCTGGCGCTTTCCTACCCCGTCGACGATCTGCTCCTCCAGGTCCGCAACGAAGACGGCAGCTCGGCCAGCTCCGCGAACAACGCCAGCGCAGCCCGCAAACGGCACCATGTCCGCCGCGTGGCCGCGCTCGCGCCCAAACCCATCTGGCTCGCCATCCACCGGCTCGAAAATACCGTCTGGTACAAGCCGCTCAGCCGGGAAGAGTTCCATCTGCTCGCCGCGTTGCTTGCCGGCCGCACCCTCAGCCAGGCCATCGACGTCGCCCTTGCCTCCAGCTCCATCCCCGACGCCGATCGGCCCGCATTTCTGCAGGAAACCTTCGCCGGCTGGGCTATGCTGGGGTGGTTCACGCAGTAGCGCCCGTTTCTGCAAGTGAAAGGCAGGTGACCATGTCACCCTCCCCCTCTGCGACTTCGCCGGCAAAGAACTCCAGCCTTATCGCCGATACCTATCGCAACTTTCAGCACGGCTCGGCCGCCCTCCAGTCGCCGTTCCTGCTGCTCGTACGCCTTTACTGGGGATGGCAGTTCGCCCAGACAGGCTGGGGCAAGCTGCATCATCTCAACCACGTCACCGCCTTCTTCTCGAGCCTGCATATTCCCGCGCCAGGCCCCATGGCGTTCTTCGTCTCGCTACTCGAACTCGTCGGCGGCATCCTGCTCATCGCCGGCCTGGCCACTCGGCTCATGGGGTTCCTGCTGGCCATCGACATGATTGTGGCCTACATCGCCACGGACCCCTCGGCGCTGGCCTCCATCGTCAGCAATCCCGACGCCTTCTACAACGACGCCGCCTACACGTTCCTGATCGCCTCCCTGATCCTGCTCATCTTCGGCGCCGGACGTTTTTCCGTGGACTACTGGCTCTTCCGCCGCCGTGAGTGCTGAAAATCCATTTCAACCATCGGCCCGGAGCGAAACCCTCTTCCGAGTCTCCGCGTCTAATGTGTGTTTCAACGCCATCCAGGCCAAACCTATGAAAACTCCCATGTATCGTCACATTTCTCTGGCCGCAGCCACCTCGGGCATCCTTCTGGTGGCAAGCGCTCTGGCTCAGAACCCGGCCCCCGCCGCGGCGCCTGCTGTCGCATCCGGCGTCGGCGCCATCACCCTGCCCGTCACCGTAGTTGACGGCAAGGGTGATCCGGTCAGGAACCTGACCGCCGCTGACCTGACCCTGGTCGACAACGGCCAGAAGCAGACTATCCAGTCGTTTACCGCCGACCAGCCCTCCCAAATGACCATTGGTATCGTGGGCGAAACGGGATCGGCGCTGCGCGGCGAGCTTGGCGATGAACGCCTCTCGGCCGTTCACTTCATCGACCACAATCTCCCCGGCGTCTCCAACAAAGCCTTCGTTATCCAGTACGACAAGGAAGTCGACCTGCTCGCCGATCCCACCACCACCGTCAACAAGCTGCACGACGCCATCAACCAGATTGGCTCGCCCTCGTTCGGCAACAGCGGCGGCGACAGCGGCAATGGCGGACAGAATGGCAACAGCGGACAGAATCAACCCCACTGGGGCGACAGCAGCGTGGGCGGAACCCTCTATGACGCAATCTATCTCGCCTCCACGCTGGAGATGAAGGGCCAACCCGGCAAGCATATCCTCGTGGTGGTCACCGATGGCGTCGACCGCGACAGCAAAGAAACCCTCGCCGACGCGGTGGACGCCGCGCAGACCACGCACACCGCCGTCTTCGCCATCTATTACAAGCCGGAAGAAGAGCAGCAGCGCAACCCGAATCAGGGCAACGGCCGCCACGGCGGTATGGGCGGCGGTTTTCCCGGCAGCGGCGGCGGCTGGCCCGGCAGTGGCGGAGGCGGCTACCCTCGCGGAGGTAGTGGCGGCGGCCAAACTCAGCCCCAGCAGGCGGCTATCGACGGCAAAGAGATTCTTGAGCACATCTGCAACGAAACCGGCGGCTACATGGTTGAGGGCAAGCGCGACAAAGGCGACGACGCCTACGCTAAGCTCACCGCGCTGCTCGACCACCAGTACACGCTCACCTTTGTTCCGGACAAGGACACCGCGGGATCCACCTACCAGCGCCTGAACCTGACCACAAACAAGAAGGACGTCTGGACGCTGGTACAGGAGGCGTACACCACCACGCCGCAGTAGTGCCGCAGTTTCGCGCCGGTACGGGCGGGCGAAGGGCTACTGACGCCCCAGCCGTGTTAGAATCTCGACATGCGGCGCTTTCTGGCGGCGATGCTGGTGCTGGTCTTCAGCGGACCCCTGATTTCGCCCATCTTTGCCGGGACGGTCGACGAATCGTCCCTGCCCGCCTGCTGCCGCCGCAACGGCAAGCATCACTGCATGATGTACGCAATGATGATGGGCCAGATTCCCGGCCATCCCGTCTTCGCGGAGAAGTGCCCGTATTCGCCATTCGCAGGCCTAGCCGTCATGCTGCCGCACGCGTTTGCAACCCATGCGCAGCGGGCCACGGTCCGCCATGCAGCCGTTCTCGACGCCCGCATCCCTCAGGCTGAGGCCGGCTATCGCATCTCCTTCCATCGCTCCCGTCAGAAGCGCGGCCCTCCGCAGTTGATCTCCCTGTAACAGTTCCAAACACAAATCTCCGGGACCGGCGCAAGAGGCCGCCTCTCGTCAGATTTGTATCTATTTCTGTTACATAAGTCACACTGCAAGGAGATCCCCGTGCTACGAAAGCCTTTGCCTGCGCCGGCGCTCGTTTGCCTGCTGATGGGCGCGCCTGCAAAAAGACATTTTGTGAGGAATGCTGTCAGCTTATTTGCGGTCGTTTTTCTCCTGAATGCGGCTGCATTCGCCACCATCTTCGGTTCCGTTCGCGGCGTTGTTCATGATCCTCAGCATCGCCCCGTCCAGGGCGCGCACCTGACCCTCAAAGCTCAGAATTCAGCGTGGGCCCAATCTCAGGACTCCAACGATAACGGCGAATTCCTCTTCAATTCCGTCCCCATCGGCGATTACACCGTCACCGTCTCATCGAACGGCTTTCAGCCGGTCACCCAAACCGTAGTCGTTCAGTCCGACACCAGTCCGGTGCTCCATTTCCAGATGGCCCTCGCAGGCGTCAAAGAAACCGTCCTGGTGCAGGAAACCCAAGTGGGACCAACCGCCGACAGCGTCACCCCGACCACCATGCTGAGCCGCACCGACATCGAGGACACTCCGGGTGCCGACCGCACCAACGGCATGGAGATGATCACCGACTACGTTCCCGCTGCCTATGTGACGCACGACATGCTGCACATGCTGGGCGGCCACCAGGTCGAGTGGCTCATCGACGGCATCCCCATTCCCAATACCAACATCGCTACCAACTTAGGACCGCAGATCGACCCGCGCGACATCGATTATCTCGAGGTCTTCAGCGGCAGCTACGACGCCGATTATGGTGACCGCACCTACGGAATTTTCAATGTTGTGCCGCGCACCGGCTTCGAACGCAACCGGCAATGCGATCTGGTCGTCACCGCCGGCAATTTCTACCAGACCGACAACCAGATCAGCTGCGGATCCCACACCGAGCGCTTTGCCTGGTACGCGAGCCTGAACGGAAATCGCAGCGCCTACGGGCTCCAGACCCCCATCCCCCAGGTGGTCAACGATGCCGAGAACGGCTTCGGAGGTTTCGCTACCTTCATCGCCAATCCCAACCCCAAAAACCAATACCGGCTTGTCACTTCGCTCCGGCGGGACTATTACCAGATCCCCATCGACCCCGACCCCAACTCGTCCGGAAACCAAATCCTCGAATCTTCCGGCGAGTCTCCCAGCTACGGCATGCACGACGCCGAAGTTGAGCCGGACGGCTACGCGATCCTCTCCTGGGTCCACACCTTCAATCCGGATACGCTGCTCACCGTTTCCCCCTTCTACCACTACAACGGCGCGGACTATAACGGCGGTGCTAACGACTATCCGGTGATCTCAACCGTTCAGCAGAATGCCAGCTATGCCGGAGCGCAGACCGTCCTCAGCTCAACCGTTCGCAGGAACGATCTGGAGGCAGGCTTCTACAGCTTTTATCAGCACCAGTACAACTCCTTCGACAATGTCTTCACGGACGGCTCGACCAATTATCCGGCCTCGTCGATCGGGGTCAATGGGGGATTGGTCGCCGAATTCCTCAACGACAAATTCAAACTGACTCCCTGGTTGACGCTGATCGGCGGCCTCCGCGAGACGCAGTTCGACTCCACCGTCTCGGAGCATGCAACCGATCCTCGTGTTGGCGGCGCGGTGCGGATTCCACACCTGAATTGGGTCTTCCGAGGTTTCTACGGTTACTACTACCAGGCGCCGCCCTTGTCGACGGCCACCGGCGCTCTCATGGGCCTCGCGAACAGCCAGGATTTCACCTTCGCGCCGCTCCACGGTGAGCGCGATATCCAATGGCAATATGGCGTCGCCATTCCCTGGCGGAACTGGTCTCTGGGCGCGTATAACTACGAAACCAGAGCGGAGAACTGGCTCGATCACAACAATATCGGCGAATCGAATATTTTCTGGCCCATCACCTGGGCTTACGCACAGATCCAGGGCTGGCAGCTCACCCTGCGTTCTCCCGACGTCCTGCACCACGGGCAGTTCCATCTTGCCTACGCGAACCAGATTGCCCAGGCGACCTCGCCCATCACCGGCGGCCTGATCTGCCCGCCCTCCGCCGGGACCGCATGCCCCCTCGATATTCCGCCGGGGCTTGCACCCGTCGACCATGACCAGAGAAACACATTGAACGTGGGCTTCAACGGCAATCTGCCCTGGCACGCGTATGCGTCCACCAACGTTTATTACGGATCCGGTTTCACGAATGGGCTGTACGGATTGCCGAACGCGCAGTATCCCGGCCCGTATCTGCCCAGTCACACCACATTCGATCTGGCTGCCGGCAAGTCCTTCGCTGAAAAGTACACCGTTTCCGCGAATGTCGTGAACGTGGCCAATCGACGCGTACAGCTGGATAACAGCTTGACCTTTGGAGGATTCCACTGGAACGATCCACGACAGATTTACGGGGAGTTTCGCTACCGCTTCAACTACTGAATGCCTTTACGCAACACTGCAGGGCGATGACGGGCGCTCCGAAGTTGGCGCCCGTGCTTCCAACACGAAAATGATCCACGGCAGATCTACGGCCAGGTCCGCTACCGCTTTCACTTCTAAAATGAAAATGTGGATGTTGCTGCTTCATTCTCCGATGCAGGCCGACGCCCGCGTCTGGCCCTCATCCCCGTTTACTGGCACCTGCTCAGCATCGACGCGCCCAGCGTCGCAGTCCTCTGGGCGTGGAGCTTCTCCCGCGCCGTCGCCGCTCCTGTCTCCTGGCCGGCGCTCGCCGTCCTTGGCCTTGGCACCTGGCTCCTTTACGTCGCCGATCGCCTCCTCGACGGACGTGGCGGCGCGGCTCCTGGCGATCTCCGTGAGCGGCACCGCTTTCATGCGCGCCATCGGCGCATGCTGTTGATCTGCGGCGCACTCGCCATCGTTCCTCTGTCGGGGCTCATTGCGTTTCGCATGTCCGCTGCCGCGCGCCGCGAAGACGCGTGGATCTTTTTGATCGCGATGCTCTATTTGGCCGCCGTCCACGTGCCCCGGATCCGAGCCCGGGCCCGAGTCCCACGACGCCTCCGGTTTCCTCATGAGCTCGCCGTGGCCCTCGTCTTCGCCGCCGCCACCGCGGTTCCGGCCTGGTCTGCCTCGACCGCGGCTCACGTCGATCTCCTCTGGCTCGCCGCTCTCTTCGCCGCGCTCTGCTGGCTCAACTGCGCGGCCATTCACGCCTGGGAATCCGCGCAGCCTCCGCGCCGCTGGTCGCTCGCTTCCACCCTGGCGCTGGTCATCGCCTGTGTGGCCGGCGTGTTCATGTTTCCCGCGGTGCACAATCCCGGCGTCTTCCGCCTGCTCACCGCGATGCTGGCTTCCGCGCTGCTGCTCTTCGCTCTCGATCGCGACTTTTCCCGCTCGCGTCGTCGCACCGCCGAAAAGCACGGCGATCTTTCCACGCTGGCCCTGCGCATCCTCGCCGACGCCGCGCTGCTCACGCCACTGCTGTTGATGTTCGCCTGGCGCGTGTGAGCGACCCACGCAAATTCGACCGGGTCGCCGGGATCTACCAGGCAGGCGAGTATCTCTCCTTCGGTCCCGTGCTCGAGCGCTGCCGATTCTTCTTCCTGCCGGATCTGGCGCAATCCCGCCGCGCGCTCATTCTCGGCGACGGCGACGGCCGCTTTGCCACCAGGCTCCTCGCTGCCAGTCCTCACCTGCTCGCCGACGCCGTCGACGGCAGTCCAGCCATGCTGCGCCGTCTCCGAAACCGCGCGGCTCGCACAGGCACAGACCAATGCCTCACCATCGCCTGCGCCGACATTCGCAATTTCGTGCCGACCGAAAGGGATTACGACCTCGTCGCGACGCATTTTTTCCTCGATTGCCTCACCGCCGCGGAGACTCAAGCGCTCGTCGCCCAGGTGCGTCCATATCTCACTTCCAACGCGCGTTGGGTCGTCTCCGAATTTCAGGTCCCTAACGGGACATTCCTGCGCGCGCGGCTTTGCCGTCTCCTGATCACCGCACTTTACGCAGCCTTTCGCGTGCTCACCGGCCTCGCGGTTCGCGAGCTGCCACCGTGGCGCGACGCCCTCGCCTGCGCTGGATTCGTCTGCCGTTCTTCGCGCTCCTGGCTCGGCAGCCTCCTCGTCTCTGAGCTTTGGCAGCTCGATGAGGCAACCGCACCCGCCAGCTCGCGCTCCCAAACAGCAGTGCCCACCGATACAAAACTCGCGACGCCCGGCCAAATCCCGGGCATCGATCCCGGCCCTGAGCCCGCGCCCGGCATCCCTCCCGAGCCAAAACCCCAACCCGCTCCGGGACCTCCGCCGGAACCCGATCCCGAGCCTTACCCCGGCCCCATCCCCGCGCCGCAGCCTCTGACGTAAGCCGGTTGCAGGAACGCCGGGACCGGCACAGCCGCCTCGCGCGCCGCCGCCAGGTCCTTCGCCCGCATCGCGATGCGATTTCCAGCCTGCGCGCAGAAATCCGCAGTCATTCTCTGCAATTCCTGCCGCATTCGCTCCACCGGCGCTGACCAGTCTCCCGCCGTCTTCTGCCGAAAGAGCCGGGCAGTCGGATACCACGGCGAATCCCCGCGCTCGTCCATCCACCGCCAGTCGGCGAGATGCGGCAGCACGACCCACACCGGCAGCCCCATCGCGCCCGCCAGATGCGCGACCGATGTGTCCACGCTGATGACCAGATCCAGTGTCGCTGCCAGAGCCGCTGTCTCCGCGAAATCCTGGTGCGTCGAGCAGGCGTCCACGACTGGAAACTCCGGAGCAAGTCTGCGCAGTTTCTCGACCCCTGGTCCCATCTGCAGCGAAAACCATGAAACCCCCGACATGCCTGCCAGCGGCAGCAACTCGTGCAATGGCATGGACCGCTGCTCGTCGCTGCGCTGCTGCGGATTTCCCGCCCAGGCAATCCCCACCCGCAATCCGGCTCCGGACCACCGTCTTCGTGCAGCCTCGACTTCCTGTTCCCCGGGCCGCACATACGGTCCGCG
Organism: Acidobacteriaceae bacterium; assembly: GCA_030041955.1. GTDB lineage: Bacteria > Acidobacteriota > Terriglobia > Terriglobales > Acidobacteriaceae > Palsa-343. The sequence goes on from JASIAO010000030.1 coordinate 10,351, forward strand.
GATCGGAATTGTATCTACCTCTGTTGCAAATGCCGGCGGCAGGCTCATCAGCGGGCATTGCCACGCGAATGCCGGCAGCGGCTCTCCGCGTGCAAACGCCCGGCTCACGCCGGGCACGTTCCCGAGCAGCCGTTTCAACCGCGGTTGCACTTCCACGAGCACCCTGCCGCCGCGCTCCGCCACCAGCGGCGCATACCGGACGAACTGCAGCGTGTCGCCCAGCCCCTGCTCCGCGTGCAGCAGAATCGTTTCGCCGCGAAGCGGCTCGCCTTTCCACTGCGGCACGCTGGAGTGCCTTCGCCGCAACCGCAGCTCCCGAAAATCCCAGCGCCACTCGTGCTCGCGCCAGCCCTCGCGATACCGCCCCTGGCGCAGATACGCCAGCGCCAGGTTGTAGTGTCCGCCGGCGCTCTGCGGATCCAGCTCGACCGCGCGCTGGTAGTGGCGAATCATCTCCTCGCGTTTGCCTTCGCGTAACAGCGCATTCGCCAGGTTTGTGTGCGCCGTCGCGTAGTCCGGCTCTAATTCCAGCGCCCGCCGGTAGCAGGCGGTCGCCTCCTGATCCCTCCGCTGCTGGAAGAGAGCATTCCCGAGGCTGTTGTGGTGTTCCGCCCGCTCCTCGAGCTCCAGCGTCTGCCGAAAACAAGCTTCGGCCCGCCGGAAGTCTTTCCGGGCCAGCCATGCATTGCCAAGATTGTGGTGGGCAGCCACACTCCGCGGCGCAATCTCGAGCGTTCGCTGGTAGCACTGGGTCGCAACCCTCGTGTCGCCCAGCATCTGAAGTACGTTTCCAAGATTGCACCACGCCTTTGCGTAATCCGGCCGGAGCTTCAGAGCTCTGCGGCAGCACACAACGGCCTGCGCCCACTCGCCCTCGTCGTAGTAGAGGTTCCCGAGGTTCAGCAGCGCCTCAGGGAAATTCGGCCGCAGCCGCAGCGCCTCCTGGTAGGCGGTCTTCGCCTCGCATTTGTCTCCGCGCGCAGCCAGCGCGACCCCGAGCGCGTACCGCAGCGCGGCATCCCCTGGCGCTTTGCGCAGCCCGCAACGATAGATCTGCACCGCGGCGGCGAAGTTTCCGCGCCGCGCCAGCAGATGTCCCAGCGACCGCTCAGCCTGCGCCGCACGCCCACCGCAGGCAATAGCGTGCTCCCAGTGCAGCCGCGCGTTCGTCTCGTTCCCGCGCGCCATCTCCACTTCGCCCAGGCAGCACCACGCCGCAGCAGCTTCGGGATGCCTCTCCAGCACCCGCCAGCAACACGCGTCAGCGGAATCTGTGTCCCCGGCCAGCAGATAGGCCTGTGCCAGGCTCAGGCGGAAGCCCGCATGATCCGGCCGCCGCTCCAGCGCGAGAGTAGTGAGCCGGATCGCGTCTTCCCAGCGCCGCGATTGCCGGGCCAGAATTCCCAGCAGCGCCAGGGCATCTGCGTCACCAGGATTCTCCGCCTGCGCCCTCTGATAGCACTTTGCCGCCTCCTGCACTCGTCCCGCGCGGTGATGCTCCAGGCCCTGGCGCACGAACGGCGACAAGCACGGGCCAGGCAAGGGATTCGCAAGCTCCATCCACCTCACCTCTGCACGTACCGGCCCCGAGGAGCAGCCCTGCATCCCACTGGAAGTTAGAAAATCCTGAGAATAACCTCCGTCATGCGCCCGGAAAGCCTGCAAAATTAACAATTCCCCGCCACTTCGATTGTTACAATTTGGTTAAAACCAGCCGTAAATTCAGAACTGGTTACGACTGTTCGGCATTCTTCTATGAATCTCTACATCCTTCGTCATGCCAGCGCAGGCACCCGCCGCGCCAACCCTGTGGTCGACGTCAAGCGTCCTCTGGACAAGGAAGGCAAGCAGCAGTGTCTGCTCGTCGGCAGCTACCTGAACGCGCTGAATGTGCAGTTCGACCGCATCGTTTCAAGCCCGCTCAAGCGCGCCCTGCAAACCGCTTCGCTGGTCGGCAACGAGACTGACTACAACGGCAAGATCGAAATCAGCGAGGCGCTCTCACCCGAGGCGACCGTCCCCAAATTTCAGGAGCTGGTTCGCAGCCTGCAGAAATACGAGAACGCCCTGGTCGTGGGCCACAATCCGAATCTGGCGGTCTTCTTCGGCTCGTTGATTGCCCCCGCCGGGCGTACCAGCGCACGGGGCCCTCAGGCGCCCGATTCCGGCGCACGAGGTGTGAGCATCCGCCTGCGCAAAGGCGCCATCGCCCGCATCGACTGTGCCCGTCTGCCCGGCACTCTGCACTGGCTGGTCGATCCGCGCATCCTCCGCGGCGTCTACTCCAGGGCGACAAAGAGATCGCGGCCGAAGACCTCGCGGAAGTAATTTGCCTCTTTGCGCAGCGACCACAGTTCCAGCTCTGCCCCCGTGCGCCCTGGGCGCAGCTCCAGCAGCACCCGCTTGGGATAGACGCGCACCCGCACCTGCAGCACATCGCTGGCGCGATCCTGATTCAGCGCCACTGCCAGCCGCAGCAGCACCACCGCCCGCCGCACGTGCTCGTACTCATCCGGAGGAACCTGACGCATCGTACGTCCCTCCGGCGCAGGCCGGCTCTTGCCCAGGTAACGCGCGATGGCTGAAGTCACCACCCGCTGCTGCGGCGTGAACCCGTACAGCTCCGAGTTGGCGATGATGTACTGCGCGTGCCGGTGATACCCCTGGTGGTTCAGGAATTTCCCGATGTCGCGCAGCATTGCCGCGGCCTCCAGCCATATCCGGTACTCCGGCGGCAGACCGTGGACGCTCTCCAGATCGCGGAAGAGCTGCGCCGCGTGATGGCGCACCGGCTCCGCCTGGCGCGGATCGATCCCATAGCGGCGGCTGGCCTCCAGCACTGCCTCCCAGCGCTCGCGCTCGAACTCCTGGTGCAGCGAAGCGCGCGGATCCTGTTCCGCCAGCATCTGCGCCAGAATCCCATCGCGCAATCCCATCGGCGAATAGCGAAAGCCCGGCAGCGCGAAGTGCTCCAGCACCTCGGCAAACACATGAGCTCCGGCCACGATGATCTCCGAGCGTTTCGGTCCGATGCCCTGAACCGCCGTCCGCTCGGCATTCTTCATCTTGGTCAGCTTGCTCGCCAGCCGCCGCACCATCGCCGCGGGCGCCATTTCTCTCTGTCCCTGCGCCTTGCCGCGACCCTTGCTCATGAACCGGCTCGCGTCGGACAGAGCCGCTGCCGTCCCCGACGTGGCAATCGTGAGCCTCACTCCGGTGGGATCGATGCGCCTTCTTGCCCGGCGCAGCTCACGCGCCAGGAACTGGCGCAGCCGCGCAATCTCCTCCTTGCTCGGCACGTCGCTGGGCAGGAATTCCTGCGTCAGCCGCACCGCGCCCAGCGGCAGGCTCACCGTTTCCCTGATTCGCTTGTGTTCGGAGAGCGTGATCTCGCAGCTTCCGCCGCCCACATCGATCAGCAGGCAGCGCCCGGCAGCGCCTGGCTCGTTCTCCACCACGCCGCGATGGATCAGCCGTGCTTCTTCGAGGCCGGAGATGATTTCGACGTCCCAGCCCGTCTCGTCGCGCACCCAGGCCAGAAACGCCCGCGAGTTTCGTGCGTCGCGCATCGCCGAGGTCGCCACGGCCCGCACCCGGTCGGTGCCGTTCGCCTGCACCGCTTTATAGAAGCGCTTAAGCGTCCTCAGCGTCGCCGCCATCGCCTCCGGCGACACGATTCCCGACTCGAAAACGCTCGTGCCCAGCCTCGTGACCTCGCGGTCTTCGTGCACGATGCGTAGCTGGTGCTGCACCACGCGGCCGATCTTCAGCCGGCACGAGTTCGATCCGATATCGATCGCCGCAAAGGTTTGCATAGCCCGCGAAAACTCGCTACCACCTCCGCACAGATTCAATCAGCACGATACACGACCTGCACCGCGCCCATCTGCCGCCACCGGCTTTCCGCCCGTCGCTCCTTCGCTAACCCGCTAACTTGCTAACCTGCTTCTGCGCTGGCCGCTTCTTCGCTGCACCGTCTTTAGCTGGCCGCTTCTCAGCCGATTCACCGCCAGCCATTCGCCCATCAGCCGCCCGCGCAGCTTCGCGGCCGTTTTCATTGCCGCGACAAAATGCTTCTCGCGTTCCGCCTCCACCAATCCTGTCAGTTCCGTCGCGCCCTCACCCAGCGCGGCGCGCGCTTCCTCGGCGAGCACCAGCCAGTCGTGCCAGTCTCCGATCTCGTCCTGCAGCTTCTTCAGGGTCTCGCCGACCTTCGACGCTTGCACGTCTCCGCTGGCAGCCAGCTCTGCGACGTACCGCGCCTTTTTCGCTCCCTTGCGAAAGTCGTGCAGGTTCGTCGCGTCCAGCAGTTGCATTTCCGTCGCCAACCGCGCGAAACTGTCCAGCGCCACCACCGCCGGCGGCTTCTTTAGCCTCCGCGGGCGTCGCCCGCGCAATGACGCTTCCAGTTGCGCCAGCCGCTTATCGAATTTCGCCAACAGACCACTCGCCTGCGCCTGCAGTTCCTGCGCCGCTTCGTTCCTCCGATGCCTGAGCCACGCGTCCAGATGGTCCGCCTGCTGTTCCACGCCGGTCGTTCTCAGTCCGGCCTGCACAGTTTCGAGAACTTCCGGCCGGGTGCCGACGGATTCTTCCGCCGCACGCTGCTCCTCAGGTATTTTGTCTTGTTCCTTCCCATTCGCCCGCGCCGGATCGATCGCCCGCTTCGCCAGCTTGCTCACCAACTTCCGATGCACATCCAGATCGCGGACCGGCGCCGCCGCACGCCGGATCTTTTTCAGCGCCTGCATCGCCGCAGTCGCCGCCTCGCGCACCGCCTGGCCCGCGTCTCCTTCCGGAAGCTCGCGCACCAGGCTCTCCAGGGTGGCCTGCAGCCGCCGCGTCCCCGTCCGCGTGTCGTGCACCGGGTCTACATCCGGATCCTGCGCGCACTTCGCCACATTCTCCCGGAGCATCGCCGCCAGCCGCCGTATGTCCTGGTTCTCGTGCGTCATGTTCTCGTGCGTCATGGCACCGTCCGCGCCCGCCCTCACTGTTATTCTGAACTTTGTGCCGTCCCCGGAACAAATAACCCTTCGAAGCTCGCCAGCGGATTCGCCGCAACCCGCACAGCCCTCGCTTTTCTCCACGCCGCGCCGCGCATGGACGCTGCTGCTGCTCGTCTTCACCGCCGTCTATTTTGCCGCGCTCTTTTCGCCCGCGCTGCTCGACGACGCCGACGCCTCGCACGCCCAGGCCGCGCGCCACATCGTCACCAGCGGTGACTGGGTCACGCTCTATGTTGACGGCATTCGCTACCTCGAGAAGCCCCCGCTGCCCTACTGGATGGTCGCCGTCGACTACCGGATCTTCGGCTTCAACGTCTTCTCGACGCATCTCCCCATGGCCCTGGCCGTTCTCGGTTGCGCATTGCTGTGCTGGCTGTGGAGCCGCCGCGCCTGGGGCGACCGCGCCGCATTCTACGCTGCCCTGGGCCTGCTCACCGCCGTGGGCGTCTTTCTCTTCACGCGATTTTTCATTCCGGAATCGATCCTCACGTTTTTCGAGATCCTCGCGCTCTACTGTTTCCTTACCGGCCTGGAAGACCGCAAGCCGCTGCGCTTCTACGTGGCGTATGCCTCCCTCGCTCTGGCTCTGCTCGCCAAGGGCCTGATCGCCCCGGTATTCTTTGTCGCCGCCGTGGTTCCTTATCTGGCCATCACCGGGGAGTGGCGGCGCTGGCGCGAATTCCGCCTTTTTACCGGCCTGCTCGTCTTCCTCGCCATCGGCGCGCCGTGGCACATTCTCGCGGGCCTTCGCAATCCCGACCAGGGCCATCCCGTCGGCAACGTGCCCTCACCCGGCAATGTGCATGGGTTCTTCTACTTCTACTTCATCAACGAGCACTTCCTCCGCTTCCTCGGCAAGCGCTACCCCGACGACTACAATCGCCAGCCCTGGCTCGTCTTTTGGCTCGGTCAGCTCATCTGGATCTTCCCCTGGAGCCTCTTTCTCCCCGTAGCGATTCGCCGTGCATGGCGCAACCGCCGCGTTTTCGCCCAGGACCTGCGCTACGACGCGACCAATACCATCCAGTTTCTCGATCCCAAACTGACCGCGCACGCGTCGTCTGCGCTCGCCTCGCGCCTGCGCTTCCGCGCCCGCACCAGTCTGCTGCTGGCGCTCTATGCAGGCTTCATCCTGATCTTCTTCGGCATCTCCACCAACCAGGAGTACTACACCTGGCCGATTTACCCTGCCGTGCTCATGCTCATTGCCGGCGCGCTCGCTACGGTTGAAGAATCTCCGGACGGGAATCCCTCCGGCACGGGCTGGCTCAACGGCGCAAACATCGTCTTCGCTGTCCTCGGCCTCGTCGCTTCGGGGATTCTGGCCTACGGACTGTGGGAGTCGCGCCATCTCCCTTATGTCGCGGACATCGGCACCCTCATGGCGCATCGCGACGTGGGCGGCTACACGCTGTCCATGTCCCACTTCTTCGACCTCACCGGTCCATCGTTCGCGGCCCTGCGCCTGCCGGCCGTGGTCGCGGCCATTGCCTTCCTGCTGGGACCGCTCGCCGCATGGCGCCTGCGCCGTCGCGGACACTCGCTCGAATCCACCGTTACCGTGGCCCTCACCATGGCGGTGATTCTCATCGCCGCGCACATCGCGCTGGTCCGCTTCCAGCCCATGCTCTCGTCGAAATCCATCGCTGAGACCATCAACCGTTTCGCGGCCGAGCCCGGCAATGCCGACTACCAGCTCATGCTCTACGGCGATCAGTCCGACGGCTCATCGGTCATCTTCTACACCGATCACAATGCGCTCCTGGTGCACGGGCGCACCTCCTACTTCCAGCCCGACCAGGAGGACGACCACGGAGAGCTCTTCGGCTCGTCCATGATCTGGGGCTCAGACTATCCCGACGCGCCGCATATTTTCCTCAGCGATCAGGATCTGCTGCGCCTCTGGGGTACAGGCCCGCGCCACTTCCTCTTCGTGCCCGCTCACTTCCACAAGCACGTCGAGAATCTCCTCGGCTCGCGCCTCTACCAGGTGCAGGAACTCTCGGATCGCACCCTCTACACCGACCGCCCGCTCTGACTGGTTACTCGCAGCGCAGCGACTCCACCGGATCGATATTCGCCGCCCGCCATCCCGGCAGCACGCAGGCGCTCACCGCCGCCGCCAGCAACAGCGCCGGCGCCAGCGTAAACGTGAGCGGATCGACCGCGCGCACCCCGTAGAGGGAACTGCTGAGCACGCGGGTGAGCACCAACGCGCCGCCAATCCCCAGCGCCAGCCCCACCAGCACCAGCTGCAATCCCTGGCGCAGGATCAGCCTCACCACATGCCCGCGTGGCGCGCCCAGCGCGATGCGAACCCCGATCTCGGCCCTTCGCTGCCGCACCGCGAACGCCAGCAGTCCGTACAGCCCCACCAGCGCCAGAGCCATCGCCATCCCCGAAAACACCGCCAGCAGCACCGTCTGGAAGCGCCGTCTCGCCGCAGCCTCGGAGATGCGCTCGCTCATCGTGTGCACATCCGTGAACGCCAGACTCGGATCCATCCCCTTCAGGATCGTCCGCGCCCGCGCAATCACCTCGCTCGCCGGCAACGCCGAACGGATTGCCACAAACGCGGTGTTCGGATTGTTCAGCGGCGTGTAAAGCTGCGGCAGCGCCGGCGCCTCCAGGCTCGTATGCCGGACGTCCGCCACCACGCCCACGATCGTCATCAATCCGCCCGGCTTATACGCTGGATTCTTCGGCTGGCTCGTGCTCACCCACTTTCCGATCGCACCGCTCCCGCCAAAATATTTCTCCACGAACGCCTCGTTCACAATCGCGGTCTGTGGATGGTCGGTCTGATCGCTCTCCTGAAAGCCTCGGCCCTCGAGAATCGGCGTTCCCATGGCGTCGAAGAATCCGGGCGACACCGAATGGCCTTGCACCGACTGCCCGAGTTGGTTCGCATAGCCCTGCGCCCAGAACGTGACCACGCCCTCGAAGTTGCTCAACGGGAGATCGCTCCCCGCGCCTGCCGCCTGCACGCCGGGAATTGCACGAATTTGTTCCAGCAATTGCGACAAAAGCGGCCCAATCTTCCCCGCCTTCGCATATTGATCGGGGAACTCCAGCCTCAACGAGAGCGTCGACGGCGAAAAACCCTTCGGCGCCTCCTGCAC
>JASIAO010000286.1 GCA_030041955.1 Acidobacteriaceae bacterium
AGCGCTACTCTCACTAGACCCTTGCTGCGGCCCGCCTGGCTGCTCCTCCTCTTTGTTACGTTGATAACCCGCACTTCTTAAAATTCCTGTTCCACCGCGCGCAACCGGGCGTAAAGTATACGCGGGGTGACGCCCCAGCGCGTCCAGCAGCCACGCTCGGGCTCCGATAAAAGTGTCAGGAGGCTGCCATGTTGAAGCCTTTTCTGATCGTCCCGGTGCTCTTCTTCCTTGGTGCGCCGGCTTACTTTCAGCAGGCCCCGTCCACTCAGGCGAATCCGCCTGCCGCCCAGCCCTTCTCCATTCCGCCCGAATACGTGAACATGGCGAATCCGGTGAAGCCGACGCCGGAGACGCAGGCGCGCGCAAAAAAAATGTATGGCTGGGATTGCGCCATGTGCCATGGCGACACTGGCAACGGCAAGGGCGACGTCGCCGCCGAGCAGAAGCTGACCATACGCGACTATCGCGACCCGGCCTCGCTCGCCCACTACAGCGACGGCGAATTGTTCTACATCATTAAGAACGGCAAAGGGCAGATGCCCTCGGAAGGCCAGCGCGCCAACGACGAGTTGCTCTGGAACATGGTGATCCTCATCAGGAAGATGGCCAGTTCAGCGCCAGGCACGACAACTGCTTCCACGCAGCCCTGAGCCGGAGCCTACGACCGCCCGCCCGCGCTCACCGGCAGCTCCATCTGCTCTGCGCCGTGCTCGTCGACCCACGGACGGAAACACGCTCGGCAGCGCGCCTCGTACACGCCCGCCGCGCCGACCAGCACCAGCGACTGATTGCTGCCCAGCCGCTGCGTGTGCACTGCGGGCGCTCCGCACTGCATGCATACGGCTGACAGCTTCACAACCTCGTCGGCGATCGCCAGCAGCTCCGGCATTGGAGCGAACGGCTCGCCGGTGAACGTCGTGTCCAGCCCGGCGATAATGACCCGCTTGCCCAGTTGCACCAGCTCGTTGGACAGGGGTACCAGAGAGGGATCGAAAAACTGCGCTTCGTCGATGCCCACCACTTCCACCGACTCGATCAGGGGCATCAGGACCGCTTTCAGCTCTTCCATGTTAGAGACGGTCAGCGCATCGAGCGTCTGCGCGCTGTGCGAAGCGATGGCGGTGCGGTGATAGCGGACGTCCAGATCCGGCTTAAAGCAGGCCACGCGCCGTTTGGCGATCTGCGCCCGCTTCAGCCGCCGGATCAGCTCCTCCGACTTCCCTGAAAACATCGGCCCCGTAATTACTTCTATGCGCCCCGGATGCACCGTCGCCATCATTGCCCCTTTTATCTGCGAAGGCTCTAGTTTAGGCCGTGCCCGCAGCCGGAGATGTGGAAAGGCGGGGACAAATCCTCTCCCAAACGGCGTGCCCTGCATGCGCCGCCGGTCCCCCGCCCCAGCCTTTTTCTTGACACTCCCCCGCCTCTACGCGATTCTATAAATCAGGTTTCCCTGCGAGTCCTGGCAGTGTGCACAACGGCGGGGAGCCGTTTCCAGGTATTCAGGTCCCGGGCGCAATTTCGTGACGCTTGCAAACTGCGCGCCGCCGGGTCCCTTCCATGGAAATCGATTTAAGTTTGGCGCCGGCGACGGGCTGCCTGCCGTCCCGGCCAGAAGGACCGCGCGTTGACATCCATCCTTGCCTTAGCTGCACCCGGTGGCCTGCCCGCAGGACTGGGAACCTTCATCCTTCCCATCGGATTGCTGGTCGTCCTTTACCTTTTGATGATCCGTCCCCAGCAGAAGCGCCAGCAAAAATGGCAGCAGATGCTCGGCAGCCTCAAACCCGGTGATAAGGTCACCACTTCCGGCGGCATCCGCGGCGTCATCCTCTCGATTAAGGACGACTCCCTGCAACTCCGCGTGCCCCCGGATAACCTCCGCATCGAAGTGGCCAAGAACGCCATCGCTTCCGTAACCACCCCGGACGACGCAAAGTAGAGTTCCTCATGCAGAAGAATCTGAAGACCAAAACCATCCTGATCGTCGCGATCCTCGTTTTCTTTATTTTCGGAATCATCGGCATCCCCGGCGGCTTTTCCGGAACCGCCTTCAAACAGGCGCTCCTGGATCGCATCCATCTGGGGCTGGACCTCAAGGGCGGCATGCACCTGATCCTTCAGGTGGACGTGAATGATGCCGTGAGCGCGCAGACCGACAGCGATGCCGCCGCCATCCAGAGCGATCTGGCACAGAACGGCATCACCGGCGTAACGGCGATCAAGCCGGACCCGAGCCGGCCTGACTTCATCCAGATATCCGGTGTCTCCGCCGACCACTCTGCCGACGTCAGCGGCATCCTCAATTCCCGCTTCGGCTCGCAGTACGACATCACCGCCGGCCCGAACAACAGCTGGATGCTGACCATGAAGCCCACCGTCGAGACGGAGCTGAAGCAGCGCGCCCTGGACCGCTCCATCGACGTCATTCAGACCCGCATCAACAGCCTCGGCGTCACCGAGCCGGTGATCGAGCCCTACCAGCTCGGCAGCTATCAGATCCTGGTCGAGCTTCCCGGCGTCGACGACCTCGGCCGCGTGGAGAGCGTGATCCAGTCGACGGCCCGCCTCGAGACGCATGCCGTTCTCGGCGGTCCCTGGCCGGACAAGCAAACCGCGCTCCAGGCCATCGGCAACGTTGTGCCTCCTGATGCGGAGCTGCTCCAGTGCGTGCCCGGCGGCTGCCCCGGCGGCAGCAGCGACTGGTACGAGCTGACCAGGATCCCCGTCTGGGGCGGCACGGATATCCGCGACGCGGAGCCCGGCCACAACCCCAACACGAACGAGCCTGAGGTCGACTTCTATCTGACCAACACCGCCGGCGACAAGTTCGCGTCATTCACCTCGCAGAACATCGGCAAGGACATGTCGATCGTCCTCGACAACCGGATCTACGAAGTCGCCACCATCAAGGGCGAAATTCACGATCAGGGTAATATCTCCGGCGGCAACATGACCGACCAGCAGGCGACCGACCTCTCCATGCTGCTGCGCACCGGCGCCCTGCCGGCCACGCTCCACTACCTGCAGGAGAGCACCGTCGGCCCGTCGCTGGGCGCGGATTCCATCCACCAGGGTGTGGTTGCCTCCATCGTCGGCATGCTGGCGGTCATGATCTTCATGCTCGTGTATTACAAAGGCGCGGGCATCAATGCGGATCTGGCGCTCTTTCTGAACCTGGTGATCCTGCTCGGCTTCATGGGATACAGCCACGCCGTGCTCACCCTGCCGGGAATCGCCGGCGTCATTCTCACCATCGGTATGGGCGTCGACTCCAACGTGCTCATCTTCGAGCGCATCCGCGAGGAACTGCGCGCCGGCAAGTCTCCGGCCGCGGCCGTCGACCAGGGCTTCGCTCACGCGTGGACGACGATTCTCGATACCCACGTGACCACCATCGTCTCAGCGGCCATCCTCTTCATCTTCGGCACCGGTCCCGTCAAGGGATTTGCCGTTACGCTCACCTTCGGTCTGCTCGCCAATCTGTTTACGGCGGTCTTCGTATCCCGCGTCATCTTTGACGCTCACCTGAGCCGCAAACTGCACGGCGAACCGATTTCGATTTAAGCAGTGAGGCTTTCAGAGATTTTTCTATAGGCGGATTTTTCGTGGAACTGTTTCATAATCCAAGGATCGACTGGCTGGGGAAGAAGTGGTATTTCCTCGGCTTCTCTCTCATCTTCAGCATCTCCGGCCTGCTCTCCATCTTCTTCTGGCACCATCTGCCGCTGGATGTGGACTTCAAGGGCGGCACCGTCGTCCGCGTCAAGTTCGCCGAGAAGCCGAACATCGATCGCATTCGCGATGCCGCCAACCGCGCCGGCCTGCGAGACCCGCGCATCACCACCTACGGTCCGGCGGACCACGACGAGGTGCTGATCACCCTGTCGCGCAGCGCCACCAGCGAGAACGCCATCGATCAGGGCCGCGCCACCATCGTGCGCACTCTCGACCTGAACTACGCGCCGGCCAATGCCGCCAACCAGGGCAAGATCGACCTCGATAATGCGACCCACGAATCGCTGCTGGCCTGGCTGGAGCAACAGGATCCCGAGCATCTGGGCGCAACCACGGCCGCGGAAACCCTCTACACTGCGCAATCCGACGCCATCCTCCACTTCCGCGACGGCGAGCACAGCGGCATCATCCCCTCCATCAGCGATCTGAGCGGCATTGTCGATCCGGCTGTGCTGAACGCGCTCCGGCAGGGCTCCTATCTCTCGGGGTTCTCCGTGCGCAGCGTGGAGATCGTCGGCGCCGAGGTCGGCAAGCAACTCCAGCACCAGGCCGAACTGGCCACGCTCTACTCGCTGGCCGGCATGCTCGTCTATCTGTGGTTCCGCTTTGAGCTGATCTACGGCGTAGCCGCGGTGGTCGCCTGCTTCCACGACACCCTCATCACCGTCGGCGCCTTCAGCCTGCGCGATCAGGAGATCTCGCTCACCGTCATCGCGGCCATCCTGACCCTCATCGGTTACTCGATGAATGACACCATCGTCGTCTTCGACCGCATCCGCGAGAACCTGCGTCTCAGCCGCCGCGAGCCGCTGCCGGATCTGGTGAACCGCAGCATCAATCAGACTCTGAGCCGGACCGTCCTCACTTCCGGGCTGACCTTCCTGACCGTCCTTTCGCTGTTCGTCTTCGGCGGCCAGGTGCTCCACCCGTTCTCGTTCGCCCTCGTCGTCGGAATCCTCATCGGTACCTACTCCTCCATCGCCGTGGCCGCGCCCATGCTGGTGGCTTACCAGGAGTGGCGTTCCCGGCGGGGACGCGGCGCCGCACTACCCGCGAGCAGGAAAGCCAGGGTATGATGCACACATTCGTTTCGGCTTCGTCAAAACTGCATCCAATCCAACGCGTAGGAGCACTTCGGGACCGGATCCGCTGCATGGTCCCCCCGAATTGTGTTATAGAACGGGAACTGGCCATGTTCGCCGTCTCCCTCTCCGCTGTGGACCGGGGAAGCAGCCAGGCGAAGTCCTGCCGGGTTTCTCATCTCTCTTCGAGGAAACGTGGCAACGAAACAGCCGGGAACAAAATGGGGCGCTTGCGGTGTCTATAGCAAGTGTCAGCTAATGAAAGGTCCGAGGTTGGCTTATGGCCATGTTTGAAGACACCCTGTTCGAGTCCGGGCACCAGATCAAGACCAAGAGCAAGTACTTCACCTTCGTTGGAGTTCTGCTCAATGGCTCGGTCATCGCCGCTCTGATCCTCTACCCGCTCATCTACCCCGAGGCGCTCCCCAAAGCCATGATGGCCACCATGCTGGTGGCCCCTCCTCCTCCGCCCCCTCCTCCGCCGCCCCCGCCCCCGGAGGTGCATGTGCAGCGCGTGGTTTCGGAGATCCTGAACAACCAGCTCACCGCGCCCTCTCACATTCCCAAAACCATCAAGATGGTGAAGGAGGAGCAGGCTCCTCCGTCCGCGGGCGCCGGCGTTATCGGCGGCATGGGTGACGGCGCAGCCGGCGGCGTGCTGGGTGGCGTGCTCGGCAGCCTCGGCACCGGCCCGGCTCCTAAAGTGGAAGCCGCTCCGCCCAAGAAGATTGCTGTTTCCTCGGGCGTGATGCAGGGCAACCGCATCGGCGGTGAGATGCCGGAGTATCCAGCCATCGCCAAGGCCGCGCGTATTCAGGGCACGGTCGTCCTGCAGGCAACGATTTCCAAGGAAGGAACCATCGAAAACCTGCACGTCATCAGCGGCCCGCCCATGTTGCAGGCTGCCGCTCTGGAAGCAGTGCGGACCTGGCGCTACAAGCCCTACCTGCTGAATGGCGAGCCCGTCGAAGTGGAAACTCAGGTGAACGTGGTCTTCAATCTCGGTGGATGAACCGATCGCCCCGCCCGGATTTTCCGGCCCCGGGGCGGTTTCGTAAACGCTTTATCCGGCCTCCCGTCCGATCTTCACGGTGAGGTAATCCGTCAGCGCTTCTCGGCTTTTACCGCAGCAACTCCTCAGGAGGAAAGATTCAAGTGATTCTCGCTCATTTCACCCATCTCCTTGCTAATCCGGCGTCCCTCGGCTTCTTCCAGGAAGCCGCCCCGACGGTCGGATTCAGCCCCATCGACCTCTGGAACAACATGGGCTGGCTGGCCCGCTTCGTCGTGTTCGTCCTGCTGGTCATGTCCATCTGGTCGCTGGCCGTGATGATCGACCGCTGGCTCTATTTCAACGCCGCCCGCAAGCAGTCCCGCGAGTTCGCTCCGCGTGTCGCCGGAGCGCTCAAGGAAGGCAAGCTGGACGAGGCCGTGAAGGTCGCCGACCGCAACAAGAAGTCGCACCTCGCCGAAGTCGTCACCGCCGGCCTGCAGGAGTTCCGCAACTACGGCGGAGGCGGAGCGGTCAGCGTGGAGCAGATTGAGTCCTCCAAGCGCGCCCTGGAGCGGGCTGAGGCCATCGTCCACGCCAAGCTGAAAAGGGGACTCGGCAGCCTGGCCACCATCGGTTCCACCGCCCCCTTCGTCGGACTGTTCGGAACCGTCGCCGGCATCCTCAAGGCCTTCCAGGAAATCGCCACCCAGAAGACCCCAGGTATCGGCGCGGTCGCCAGCGGCATTTCCGAAGCGCTCGTCACCACCGCGTTCGGCCTTTTTGTGGCCATCCCGGCGGTGTGGCTCTTCAACTATTTCACCAACCGCGTGGAGGCGTTCGATGTCGAGATGGACAACTCCTCCAGCGAACTGATCGATTACTTCATCAAGCAGAGTAATCGTCGCTAGCA
>JASIAO010000287.1 GCA_030041955.1 Acidobacteriaceae bacterium
GCGCAGCCGCAGCAGCCGGGATCCGCTCCGCAATCGTCGACCACGCCCACGCCGCCCACGCACATCACCCCCGCACAGGCGAAAGAACTCTTTGCCTCGGTGGATCAGATTCTCCAGTTCGCCTCGAACGACACGAAATTGCCCATCAGGCACGAGGTGAAATCGCGCCTGACCACTCGCGCCCAGGTGGAGAAATACCTTACCGAGAAGATGAACGACGACAAGGACGCGAAGCGCATGGAGCGCGAGGAGATCGTCCTGAAGAAGTTCGGACTGCTCGACGCCGATTTCCAGCTCCGGCCGTTCCTGGTCAAGCTGCTCGATGAGCAGATCGCCGCCTACTACGACAGCAAGACGAAAACCGTGAATCTGCTCGACTGGATCGAACCGGATCAGCAAAAGCCGGTGCTCGCGCACGAACTTACCCACGCGCTGCAGGATCAGCACGTTCATCTGGACAAGTGGGAGAACGTCACCAGCGACGATCTTTCCCGCAATTACACGTCGGACCAGAAGCACGTCGCGACCGACGAGGACGACACCGCGCGCGAAGCCGTCCTCGAAGGGCAGGCCATGGCGGTCTTCGTCGATTACAGCCTGGCGCCCACCGGCCAGAGCCTGCGCAAGTCACCGGAGCTGGTCGAGAGCGTCATCGATACCATGGCCGACGACGGCGATCAGCAGGATCCAGTGCTCTCACGCGCGCCGCTGCTGTTGCAGGAGTCGCTCCTCTTTCCTTACAAATTCGGGCTGAAGTTCGAAGCGGAGATTGAGGGCGACCAGCGCGATCCCTCCGCGGCCTTCGCCGGCGTGCTCGACCGTCCCCCATCCAGCAGCTTCGAAATCATGAATCCCCGCGCCTATGAGCGTCATGTAACCGTGCCGGTGCTCAATATGCCCGATATCCATCCTGTCATCGACGCAGACTACGCGCCCTACGATATCGGCGTGATGGGCGAGCTCGATGTGCGCATCCTGTCGCTGCTCTTCGGCGGGCAGCCGGCTGCGGCTGAGCTCACCCCGGCCTGGGATGGCGGCATTTACTACGCGGCACAGCGCAAGGACGCGCCCGACAAGAACTCCACCGCGTCCGTCGCGCTTTTCTATCTGTCCCAGTGGAAGTCTGTCGGCGCGGCCCAGGATTTCGTGAAGATGTATGCCGATGAGCTGGGGCGCAAATATTCGCACGTCGCGCTCGATGACAAGGACGAGTCCGGCCCGGACGAACAGGTGTACCAGACCAACGAAGGCCCGGTGCTCATCGACACGGTTGATAAGGATGTCTTCATCAGCGAGAGCTTCCCTCTGCCCATCGCGCGCAAGCTGGAAACCCTGATGGTGCGCGCGCAGGTGCCCACGGGGGGCGGGGAAGTCGCGTTGAATCGCAAGGCCGTGCCCACGTTCGATCCCGCGGACACCCTGGTCCGCTTTATGTCGAGCTGCGGCATGATGAAGGCCGCGCTGCCGCATTTATACTGATTCCTTGCGCTGAACCGTCATTTCGCATTCCGGTGGAGCATGCGCCGGACCACGGGAGTCTCCTTGCAACAGGCAGAAATCGGCATCATTGGAGGCAGCGGGCTCTACTCCATGCCCGGCCTTACCGGCATCCACGAAGAGCGTGTAAGCACGCCGTTTGGCGATCCCAGCGACGCCTTTGTGCTGGGCGAGCTCGAAGGCCGCAAGGTCGCATTCCTCGCGCGCCACGGCCGCGGCCATCGTCTGCTGCCGACAGAACTGAACTTCCGCGCCAACATCTATGCGCTGAAAAAGCTGGGCGTCACGCGCATCGTCTCCGTCTCCGCTGTGGGCTCGCTCAGGGAAAGGCTCCATCCCGGCCACTTTCTCGTTCCCGACCAGTTCATCGACCGCACCTTCCATCGCGAATCCACCTTTTTCGGCGACGGCATCGTCGGCCATGTGGCCTTCGGCGATCCCGTTTGCGCCACGGTCGCTGGCGCGATCTACTCCGCATGCCAGGCGGAAGGCGTGACCGCGCAGAAAGACGGCACCTACGTTTGCATGGAGGGCCCGCAGTTCTCCACGCGCGCCGAATCGAATCTCTACCGCTCCTGGGGCGCTCACGTGATCGGCATGACCAACCTGCAGGAGGCCAAACTCGCGCGCGAAGCCGAGATCTGTTACGCGACGGCCGCCATGGTGACTGATTACGACTGCTGGCATCCGGACCACGAACACGTCACCGTAGAGCAGATTGTCGCCGTGCTGAATCAGAATGCCGCCAACGCCTGCCGCGTCATCAAAGCTGCTGTGGCGGCCCTGCCGCGGGAGCGAAAGTGCCCCTGCGCCTCGGCTCTGCAGTACGCGATTCTCACCAATCCCGCGGCCATTCCGGCGGCCACGCGGGAAAAGCTGGACCTGCTGGTCGGGAAGTATCTGAAATCCAACTAACCGAAGTCGAGGAAAATTCCTGCATGGCCATTCTTGTCGTGGGCAGTGTTGCATTCGATGCCATTGAAACTCCCTCCGGCCGCCGCGACCGCTGCCTTGGCGGCGCAGCTACACACTTTTCTCTTGCCGCCAGCTACTTCACGCCGGTGCGCGTGATTGGCGTTGTCGGCGAGGATTTTGGCTCCGCAGAAGAAGCCGTCTTTGCGAGCCGCGGCATCGACACCCGCGGCATCGAGCACGTTTCCGGCAAGAGCTTCTTCTGGTGCGGCTCGTACATGAAGAATCTGAACGAAGCGCAGACGCTGAACACCGAGCTAAACGTCTTCCAGAGCTTCTCCCCGAAGATTCCCACTGAATATCAGGACAGCGAATACCTCTTCCTCGCCAACATCGATCCAGTGCTGCAGGCCGACGTGCGCAGCAGGATGCCGAAGGTGAAGATGGTCTGCGGCGACACCATGAATTACTGGATCAAGGACCACGCCGAAAACCTCGCCCGCGTGCTGAAGAATCTCGATGCGCTGCTGATCAACGACGGGGAAGCCAAAATGCTCGCCCACGACAACAACCTCGTTGTCGCCGCGCGGAAGATTCTCGCCATGGGCCCGAAGGCCCTCGTCGTCAAGCATGGTGAATACGGCGCGACCGCATTCTTTGGCGAGAACGCCTTCCCCGGCGAAGTCTGCAGGACGCCCTTCCGCGCGCCTGCGCTGCCGCTGGCTGAGGTGGTCGATCCCACCGGCGCCGGCGACTCGTTTGCGGGAGGCTTCTTCGGCTACATCGCCTCGCAGCCGAAGCTTACCTCTGCCGTCTTCCGGCGCGCCATGTTCTACGGTTCCGTGATGGGCTCGTTTGCCGTGGAGCGCTTCGGCACCGAGCGCCTGCAGCAGCTCGAGCCCCAGGAAATCGAGGACCGCTTTGCGCTCTTCCGCCAGCTCTCGCACCTCGACTGACCGCTCCGCCAACGCCGCCGGCGCCGATCTCGGTCGCCGCTCGCTGCGCCACGAAGCCATCTTCGCGGGCATGGTGGCTGCGCTCCTGTCGGTGCTCGCGTTCGGCTATAGCTTTGGGCATAATCTGCTGCTGCTCTACGGCGACGCGGTGGCGCACCTGCACATCGCGCGCCGCATCCTCGATTCCACGAATCCCGGCGTGGCCCAGATCGGGTCGGTCTGGCTGCCGTTCCCGCATCTGCTCATGATGCCCTTCGCCGCGAAGATGTCGTGGTGGCAAAGCGGCATCGCCGGGTCCATCCCCTCGATGGTCTGCTACGTCCTCAGCGTCGCCGGCCTGTGGCGCCTGTCGCGTTACTGGCTGCGCCCTGCCGGAGCCGTTGTCTCCACGCTGTTCTTCGCGCTGAATCCTGGCCTGCTCTACATGCAGGCCACCGCCATGACCGAGCCGCTCTTTCTCTGCCAGATGATCTGGAGCGTGCTGTTTTTGGTCGCGTTTCTGCGCGCGCTGGGAACAGGAAATCACCGCAGCGCCGGCCGCTTCGTCATCGCCTGCGGTCTGGTTCTCGTCACCGCCGTCTACACGCGCTACGACGGCTGGATCTTCGCCTGCCTGGTCTGGCTCGTTGCACTGCATGGCCTGTGGAAGGCGCGCGCGTGGAAATCTCGTGCCGGCGGCGCCTTCGTGCTGTTTACCGCGATGCTGGCTGTCGGGCCCGTCCTCTGGTTCGCCTGGAACGCGCGCCAGTACGGCGACTGGCTCGACTTCGTGCGCGGCCCGTACTCGGCCAAAGCCATCGCCATCCGCACCACTCCGCCCGGAGCGTACCACTGGCCCGGTTTTCACAATCCGCCCGTTGCCTGGCTGTACTTCCTGAAAGTCGCGGAGCTGGGCGTCGCACCCCACGCCTTCACCGATCTGATTCTCATCCTGGCCTTCGCCGGTACGATTCTGGCGGTGCTCCGTTGGCGTGGGCGTTCGATTCTGCCGCTGCTGCTCTTCTGGATGCCCGTCCCGTTCTACGCGTACTCCGTTGCTTACGGATGGGTCCCCATCTTCTTCCCGCTCTGGTTTCCGCACTCCTACTACAACACGCGGTATGGCATGGAAATGCTGCCCGCCTTCGCGCTCGGCCTCGGCTTCCTCATCGCCTGGCTGATCGAACGCGCGGAGATTCGCTGGCCCACGCACGCGCAACTCATCCTGCTTGCGTCGATGGTGCTGATCTTCATCGATACCGCGGCCCTCATTCACGCGACGCCGCTCGTCTTCGGCGAAGCCATTGTGAACTCGCGGACCCGCGTTCCCTTTGAGGCCGCCTGCGCTCGCGCGCTTGAGCAGCTTCCGCCCACCGGCAAAATCCTTGTCTGGACTTCCGACCATCCCGGCGCTTTCGAGCGTGCTGGCATCCCGCTGCGCCGCACCATCAACGAGACCGACTACTACCGATGGAAGCCGGCGCTCGAGCACCCTGCGCAATCGGCTGCCTTCGTCGTTGCGTCGGACCATGACGCTGTTGCGCAGGCTGTCGCCGCGCATCCTCAGGGCCTTACGCTCATCGACATCGTGTGCTCCACCGGCCAGCCCTGCGTCAGGTTCTACCGCTCCGATTTCACAGCACACGATGATACGATCAGCCCCAGGTGACGAATGACTCGTTTTGCCAAGCTGCATGCGTGCAGCAACGACTTTCTCATTGTTGAAGGCCCTTCAAGTCCCGAGCTCGCAAAGAAACTCTGCGAACGGCACTCCGGCATCGGCGCCGACGGCGTTGAATTCCTCGAGCGCACCGGGCCGCTCGCCGGCCGCATCCGCCTCTCTAATGCCGACGGCTCTTTCGCGGAAATCTCCGGCAACGGTACGCGCTGCGCTGCCGCGTGGCTCGCGTACACCGCGCAGGCCGCTCCCGGAGATGTGCTCACCCTGGAGACGGATGCGGGTTCGCGCGCCTGCCGCATCGTCGAAGCTGCCGGCAGCCATTTCAAGATCGCCGCAAACATGGGCGTGCCGGAGGAGCGGCCCGCGCGGATTACGCTCACGGACAAGACGCTGGTGCACGGCATCTTTGTCTCCATGGGCAATCCACATTTTGTGATTGTGGTCGACGATGCGAATTTTCGCGCGCACGGCCGCGGCTGGACCGAGCTTGGCCGGGAGATTTGTTTTCACAAGGACTACCCGCAGCAGATCAACGTCATCTTCCTGCGCGTCATCCGCGCAGACGAGATCGAGATTCGGATTTTCGAGCGCGGCGTCGGCCCCACCACGTCGTCCGGCACCGGAACCTGCTCCGCCGCGACCACGATGATTGCGCATTGCGGAGGCCGCTCGCCCGTCACCATTCATGCGCCCGGCGGCACGCAGCGCGTCGAATGGGCCGGGCCGGGAACCGAAATGACTCTTACCGGCCCCGCGGATCTCATCGCTTCCGGTGAGGCCTTCCTTGGCTGACGCAGTGCTCAGGCCGCGGGCCGTCGCTCCCGGCTCCCGCATCGCCGTCGTCTCTCCCGCCAGCAGCGCCGACCCTGACCGCATCACGCGCGGCATCGCGGCGTTGCGCGCGTTCGGTTACGACGCCTATGCTGCGGAGCACGCCTACGGCAGGCATCCGCCGTATTTCTCCGGGTCGCCGCAGGACCGCGCCGCCGATCTCCATCGCGCCTTTGCCGATCCCTCTGTCGCCGCGATTATTTGTACGCGCGGCGGTTACGGATCGAACTACCTGCTCAACCTGCTGGACCTGGATCTGATCCGCGCTCATCCTAAGCCCTTCTTCGCCTACAGCGATCACACGGCGATCCAAAGCTGGATTCTCGATCAGATCGGGCTTGTCGCCTTCCACGGCCCGATGGCTGCGGCCGATTTTTCCTGCGAGAATGGGGTTCACCTCGCGAGCTTCCAGTCCGCGCTAACCGGCGGTCTGGTGAGTGTGGGAGCAGAGCAGGGAATCCGAATCCTGCGTCCTGGGCGCGCGCGCGGCACTATGTACGGCGGCTGCCTCAGCATCCTCACCGCATCGCTCGGCACGCCTTGCGCGCCGCAAACCGAAGGCAAACTGCTATTTCTGGAAGATATCGGCGTAAAGCCATACCAGATCGATCGCATGCTCCGGCACATGATCCTCGCTGGAAAATTCGAGGGCGTGTGCGGCTTCATTTTCGGTGAAATGCTCAATTGCGTATCCGCTGGCACGGCGACTGATCTGCTCGAGCAGGTAATCCTCCGCGTTCTTGAGCCGTTCGACGTCCCCATCGCCATCGGCCTGCGATCCGGGCACGTCTCCGGCGGCAATGTCACGCTGCCGTTTGGCATCGAAGCCGAACTTCTCCTCGAAAACAATCAGCCGCTGTTACGTTATGTTGAACCCGCTGTCTCCATCGACCATGCAGGATAAGAAGCACATTCATCTCATCGGCATCTGCGGCACCGCGATGGCGTCGCTCGCGGGATTGCTGCAGCTCAAAGGCCATCGCGTCACCGGATCCGATCAGGCAGCTTACCCGCCGATGTCGGATCAGTTGCGCGCGCTCGGCATCCCCATCGCCGAACCGTTTTCCGAAGCGAATCTGCAGCCTGCGCCCGATCTGGTCATCGTCGGTAACGCAATTTCCCGCGGCAATGTGGAGTTGGAATATGTTCTCGACCAGCGCATTCCGTTCAGCTCTCTGGCCCGCATCGTCCACGACGAATTCATTGCCAGTCACGAATCGCTCGTAGTCGCGGGAACGCATGGGAAAACCACGACCACCAGCATGCTGGCGTGGATTTACGAAGTGGCCGCTCGCCGGCGGCCGGAACTCGCACCGTCTTTTCTCATCGGAGGCGTCGCCGAAAACTTCGGCTCCAGCTTCCAGCTGCGCGATGGCTGCCCGTTCATTATCGAAGGCGATGAGTACGACACGGCCTTCTTCGACAAGGGTCCCAAGTTCATGCATTATTTCCCCGACGCGCTGATCCTGACGCACGTCGAATTCGATCACGCCGACATCTACGCCGATCTGGACTCCGTTAAGACCGCCTTCAGGCGTCTCGTCAATCTCGTCCCCCGTCGCGGCCGCATCGTGGCCTTCGATGGCTCAGAGAACGTGACCGAATGTGTCAGCCGCGCCTTCTGTAACGTCGAACGTTACGGGTTTGCCGCTGATTCCGCCTGGCGTGTTGCCGATCTGCGGTTTGAGGGCGGCGTGAGCCGCTGGAACGTCCTGCGATCCGGCGAACCCTGGGCTGAGTTGTCGTTACCGGTTGCCGGCGAGCACAACGCGCTCAACGCCACAGCCGCCGCCGCGCTGGCCGCGGGGCAGCGAATTGCGACGGCCGACATTGTTGAGGCCCTCGCGACATTCCGCAGCGTTCGCCGCCGCCTCGAGGTGCGCGGCGAGATCGACGGCGTCACCATCATCGACGATTTCGCACACCACCCCACCGCGATTCGCGAAACCCTGCGCGCGCTGCGCTCTGCCTACCCCGGCCGGCGTCTGTGGGCGGTTCTCGAGCCGCGCTCGAATACCCTTCGCCGCAACGTGTTTGAGCGAGAGTTGGTCGACAGCCTCGCTCTGGCCGATCGCGTGATCCTCGCCGGCGTCTTTCACTCCGAAAAAATTCCGGCCACCGAGCGTCTGCACCCGGAAAATGTCGTTTCCTCACTCACCGCGCAGGGCCATGATGCGCTGCTCCTCGAAAATGCCGACGCGATTGTTACGAGAGTTGTGCCGCGCCTCGCTTCCGGCGACGTGGTCGCGATCCTTTCCAATGGCGGATTCGACGGCATCTATGAGAAACTCCCGGCAGCCCTGCGCCGGCTCGCCTCACGCGCCTGACCATGCTCGCCGCCATCGTCCTCTTCGCCACCTGGATCGTCCTCGGAGTTCCCGGCGCGCTGCTCCTCTTTCCATGGACGGTCATCAGCGGAGACGTCACCCCGCTCTACCGCTATGCCATGGGCGTAGTGCGGATCGGGCTGCGTGCCGCCGGGATTCGCGTTCAGGCGGAGTTTCGCGCGCCGCTTGATCCGGCGCGGCCCACCATCTTTCTCTCGAACCACGTTTCGAATCTCGACCCTCCCGTCGTCTTTCCGCTGTTCCCAGGCCGCACCACCGCGTTTCTCAAGCGTTCGCTGATGAAAATTCCTGTTCTCGGTTACGGCATGGGGCTTGCCGACTTTATTCCCGTCGATCGCGACGGCCGTGTGGAGAGCGCCATCGAGAGCGTTGAGATTGCGGCGCGAGTTCTCGCTTCCGGCGTGCACATTCTGTCGTTTGTGGAAGGCACGCGCTCAAGGGACGGCCGCCTCCAGGCGTTCAAGAAGGGCCCGTTCTATTTGGCGGAAAACACCGGTGCGCCGGTGGTACCGGTTTCGATCTGCGGCACGGAAACGATGATGAAAAAGGGCAGCCTGAAGGTCTATCCGGGCACGGCGCACGTCATTTTCCACGAGCCGATGATGCCGCGCGACTTCGCCACGCGCGAAGACCTGATGGCTGCCGTGCGCGAGGCGATCGCGTCAGGATTGCCGGAATGGATGCGCGCCTGATTTACCGGATTACTGCGTTATAGCCATCGGCCAGCAGCCGCGCACGCATATCCATGGCTGCGGTTCGCGACGTAAACGGCCCAATCTGGATGTGCAGCAGCGCGTCCTGCGGCTCATGCCGCACAACGGCAGAGTATCCATGCTTCTGGAGCGCCGTCACCAGGATGTCTGCATCCTGGGGTACGCTCACAGCCGCTACCTGCACCATAATTGACCCCGCCGCGGGCTGAGCGGCCGAGGTCCGATCGAAGCCTGACGGCGCAAGTTGTTGGTTGGCGGGCAAAGCCGCAGGAGCTGGCGCTGGTTTCGTTATGGTCTGGACGGCGGGCTGAGCGATTGGAGCCGACGCCGTTTGGGCGGGAGCAGACGCCGCCCCGCCGGACGGAACCGCCACCGTTCCCGGCGCCGCAGTGGTTGGTGCCGCAGGGTTGGCCGCGCCTGCATCGGGCTGGGCGGCCGTTGCGGTCGTATCCGGAGCGGGCGTCAGCGCCTGGGTCGCGGAAGGTTTCGGCAAATGGCTGTCGCCGCTGGTGTCGACCGTGTCGGTCCCCGGCTGCAGGGCCACACGTGAAGCGCTGCC
>JASIAO010000288.1 GCA_030041955.1 Acidobacteriaceae bacterium
CCGCGCTCACCACGGATGCACGAACACCCCAGGAAGATCTTCGACTCGGGGCTGCGCAGATCACCAGTGAACCGACCGAGGGATGGCATCGTGATACGAAGTGGCGGCCAATTGCCCGGTCGCCATGGCTCCGACGTCTCCTTATAGGCTACTTTTGGTAATGAATCACTCGCTTAACGTCGCGCTTCGCCCGCCTGGGACAGCTATGAGGTCCGGTGGCACGCGACAGGCCAGGTGATGGCAACGTGCCGCCCGATGGGCAAAACCACCGTCGGCACGGTCAAGGCAGCGGATTGGCCGAGCCGCGTACTCGGCAGGAGTACTGGGTCGAGCAGCGGATAAGTATTGCCATGGAGCAGTCCGTCGCGGAGCAACGGGCTGCGGCGGAGGATCAGGCGGCGACGGAGAAGTGGGACACGGACCAAGCGGAGTCCCGCTGGATGTGGAGCGAGTACAAGCGTAAGTGGCCTACGGGGGAACGGCCGTCAGTCGACACGTCCGACGATCCACCGGGCACCTGGCGCGGCGAGCGTGGCCAAGTCCTGGAACCTGCCGATAACAAACAAGTCGAAGCGGCGTGCGACGGTATTGCCAAACGCGAGGAGGGCACGATTTCGCCAATGATTCGCGCTGTCGAAGACCAAGATCCTAATCGGCACCTGATTGGCGTCGAGCACTGCAGGAAGGGCCGAGATCGGATCAAGGAGAAGGTCCACGAACTTAAGGAAGAGCACGGCCTTTCTACAGAGAGGGCCGTTTCGCTCGTACCGGATGCGATTCGGTATACCTTTCAGTACCGCGACTCTCGCTATACGCAAGGTGTCTGGGCGGAGCTAGGGCGGCTGAAGAACCAGGGCTTTGACCTGGTAAAGCTCAAGAATTTGTGGTCCAATGAACAATACAAAGGCATTAACAGCCAGTGGATAGAACCGGATTCCGGCCAACGACTAGAAGTCCAGTTTCACACGCGTATCAGCTTTGAGGCCAAGGAGCTCACTCATAAAGCCTACGAACGGCTCCGTACCCGCCAGACTGATAAGTTCGAGCAGATGGTGCTGGAGGCCTTCCAGAGGAAAGTAACAGCCGACGTGCCGGTTCCCCGTGATGCCGCCGAGATACCCGACTACCCGTAGGGAGAGACGCAGATGCCTGACAGGGTCACGTACTACGCCGTCGTAAACGACCTGAGCAGCCGCGAGCAGCCTTCGGGTGTGTTCCGGCGTACCTACACCGAGGATGGCGGCAAGTCCGATGAGGCATTCACTCGAAAGCTCAAGTGGGAGTACAGTACGTCGCTGGTCTCTGCTGAGCGCGGTGACCTGATGAACGAGTTCATCGAGATCACCGAGGACGAGGCGAACCAGATCGTTAAGCGGATCCGGGCTCAGGTCACCGGCGGCAGCAACTAGCGGCCACCAGGTCCAGCTAGTCAGAAACCCGCAGCTACTGGTATGGCGAGGCCTGCAGCGTGAACATCTCCGCGTACGTCCCGTCGGCCAGCACGAGTTCCTCGTGCGTTCCCGACTCCACCACGCGCCCCTCGCGTAGCACGTAGATGCGGTCCGCAGACCTCACCGTGGAGAACCGGTGCGAGATCAGCAGCACCGAACGTCCCGCGAGCAACTCCCCGATCCGCTCGAACAACTCGTGCTCGGCCTTCGCATCGAGGGCCGCGGTCGGCTCGTCCAGGATCACCAGCGGCGCGTCCCGGAAGAACGTCCGCGCCAGTGCCACCCGCTGCCACTGGCCCGTCGACAGATCGGTGCCGTCGATAAACGCCGGCCCCAGCAGCGTCTGATACCCATCGGGCAACGAGGCAATATCCCCGTCCGCCCCAGCCCGCTCCGCCGCCCGCATGATCCCCGCCGTATCGGCAGCCCGCTCGTGCCGTCCGAGCGCGATGTTGTCCTCCGCGGACAGCGCGTACCGAATGAAGTCTTGGAACACGATCGCGCTGTGCGCGAACAGCTCACGCCGCTCCACCGAGCGTGTGTCGACCCCGTCCCAGCGGACCCGCCCCGAGCTGGGCAGGTACAGCCCGGCGAGCAGCTTGGCCAGCGTCGTCTTGCCCGACCCGTTCGGCCCGACCAGGGCCACCACCTCGCCAGGCGAGATAGACACGGACACGTCCCGCAGCGCCACCCGCTCCGAACCCGGGTAGCTGAACGTCACTCCCTCCGCCGCGACAACGCCGAACGCACCGGCCTCAGACAGGTCTGCCGCCTCCGCCTCCCGCGGGGCGTTCGGGGCCAGTTCGGTGAAGGCAAGGAAGTCGTCGATGAACATCGCCGACTCCTGCAACACCCCGGCGTTCTGCCCGGCGAACGCCAGCCGCTGACCCAGGAGCACCAGCGCCGCCGCGCCGGCCGCCGCGGAGGACAGCGCCAGGTGGTGCGTGACGGCCAGCCACAAGATTCCCGCGATCGCAATGGCAATGGTCAGCGAGCTGGCCAGGTCCGCGAGCGCCATGCCACGCAACTGCCGCGCCGACACACGACGCATCTCCGCGATCCGCTCGTCATACAGCCGGTCGTGCCGCGAGCGCAGGAAGCCGGCCAGGCCGAATGCCCTGACCTCCTTCGCCGGATCGCGCTGCGTCAGCAGGCTGGCCAGGTAGCTGCGCTCGCGGTCGCGCGGGGTCATGATCATGCCGAAGTAGTAAAACGCTCGCCCCCTGCGGCCGCTGGCCAGCCAGCCGGGGATGAGCGCGACAAGCGCCACCGGTACGAGCAGCGGCGCCACCGCGACGAGCGCGACCGCCGCACCGATCGCCCCGGCCAGGGACCGCCCGAGTCCCTGCAGGCCCATTACCATCTGCGGCGCCCGGATCATCCCCGCCTGCGCCCGCGCCACCCGGTCGTGGAACTCCGGCTGGTCGAATGAGTCCAGGTCGACCGCGCAGGTAACGTCGAGGACCCGGTCCTGGGCGTAGCGCGAGGTGAGTTCGGACAGCATCCGCTGCTGCTCGCGCAGCACCACCCCGGCCATGCCGAGCACCGCCGTGATCACGCCGAACAGCACCGCGCTCGGCCACACCCCGGCCAGGCCCGCGCCGGCAGTCGAATGCTGAGAGAGAAGAAGGGCCTCGAGTACCCGCCGGCCAACCACCACCTCGGCCGCCACCCCGACCCCCGAGATCACTTCGAGCACGGTCATCGTGACCAGTTCGCGCCGCCCCGCCTGCCAGGTGATCCCTACCCCGGCCGCCACCAGCCGCAGCATCGCACGCGGCGAGCGGCTCTCACCCCGGGCGTTGAGCTCGTAGATCGTCGGCCCCACGCGCTTGCCGCCGCTCGACCGCGACCCGCCAAGCACGTACATCCCCCCATGCTGCCACGCCGCCCCGCCGCGGGTCGCCTCGTTAATCCCGCCGGATCCGCGACCGCTGCGCGGTTCGGCCAACTCCGATTAATCGAATGTCCCCTGGCGAACCGCCATCGGCCACAAAATCACCAGATGTATCAAGCAGCTACCGACCGCGCCCCGAAATTAAACCCACCAATAACGCGAGCCCCATTGATACGGCATTTCCAGTTCCTCGCGCGAAAATATAAGGCGTGAATGTCCCTATCATGCATATAGAGCCACCTGGTTGCGACATCCACATCGTATAAAAGCGCCAAGGGTGAAATTCAATAATCACAAGGATCTCCGGAAACCACTGGAGTCAATCCCACCGCGTGCCCCGTCCGGCGCAGGGCCGCAGCGCACCGTCGCCGCCCAGCAACACGCCCAGACGCGCCGTCGCCGCCCGGCAA
>JASIAO010000289.1 GCA_030041955.1 Acidobacteriaceae bacterium
GTGCCGGCGTACATCCTGAGCGAGCTGAAGGCTGGGTTTGAGATCGGGGCGGTGCTGTTTCTGCCCTTTCTGCTGGTGGATATGGTCGTGGCTTCGATCACGACGTCGATCGGGATGTTCCAGCTGCCGCCGGTGGTGATTTCAACGCCGCTGAAGATCCTGCTGTTCGTGATGGTCGACGGCTGGAATCTGCTGGCGGGCTCGCTGCTGAAGAGCTTCTGAGGGGCGGGCGGAAAGGGAACCATGGGACCGGATCAGGCGGCCGAACTTATGAAGCAACTGTTACGCGAGGCGCTGATCCTCGGCGCGCCCGTGCTGCTGGCTGCCTGTATCACCAGTTTCGTGATCAGCCTCCTGCAGACGCTCACGTCGCTCCAGGATCAGACGCTCTCCATTGTGCCGAGGCTCCTTGTGGTCGTCGGTCTGCTGATGGCCGCGCTGCCGTGGTATGTGGGCCGGCTGGTGAGCTACACCGTCGGGCTCTTCGGGGATTTTCACCGTTTTCTGGGGATGAGATGACGCCGGACTGGGGCAGTCTGCTCACCGCCATGGCGCTGGCGCTGGTGCGCATCAGCGGACTCATGGTGTTTGCCCCGGTCTTCTCCTCGGAGGCCATCCCGATGCGGTTGAAGGCCGCCTTTGCCTTCGCGGTTGCGGTGCTGGCGGGGCCGGTGGTGGCTGCGTTTCCGCGCGCCCACCTCGAACTGAGCGCGACGGCGGTGCTGGGAGAGCTGAGCGTAGGGCTGGTCTTCGGGATGACGCTGTCGCTGCTCTTTGAGGCGCTGGAACTCACCGGGCAGCTTTTGGGCTTCCAGTTCAGTTTTTCCCTGGTGAATCTCCTGGACCCCAACGCGCCGGTGCAGATTCCGCTGCTGGGGCAGCTGTTTGGTTTGTTGGGCACGCTGGTGGTGATCGGCGCCGGTCTCGACCGCCTGATGCTGGGGGCGCTGCTGCGCACCTTCGTGGCGGCCCCGGTCGGGATGGTGACGTTGAATTCGCGCGTGGGGCTGGCGCTGGTACCGATGGCAGAGGGCATCTTCTCGGCGGCGCTGCAACTGGCTGCTCCGGTGATGGCTGCGACGCTGCTGGCGGAACTGGCGGTGGCGCTGGCCGGCAAGCTGGCTCCGCAGCTGCCGGTGATGGCGGTGACCGTGCCGGTGAAGACGCTGCTCGGCTACGGAGTCCTGATCGGATCGCTGGCGCTGTGGCCGCACTGGATCGAGGCGCGTTTCGCGGCGCTGCTGGATGCCGCGGGCCGTTTGCTGGCGGGAGAAGCGTAAACCATGCCCGGCGATCGCACCGAGCAGGCAACGCCACGGCAGCGGCAGAAGGCCGCGGAACGCGGAGACCGGACGCACAGCCGCGATCTGATCTCAGCCGCTGCGATGCTGGGCGGCGTCACTGCTCTGGGCGCGCTTGCCGGGAAGTGGGCGGTGGGATGGTCGCGGGCGTACCGCACATTTCTCGTGCTCGGACAGCCCGGCTTCTGGGAGCGGGCTTCCTCTGCAGATGCGGTTGCGGCGCTGCGGCAGGCAATGCTTGCAGCGCTCGAGCCGGTTCTGCTGGTGCTGGCAGCGGCGGCCGCCGCGGCTCTGCTGGCGGGAATCGCGCAGGGAGGGGGGTGGTCTGTAAACGTGCAGGCGCTGGCCCTCAAGCCGGAACGGCTGAACCCGGTGGAGAACGCCAAAATGATTCTTTCGGTGCGCGGCGCGGTGCGGCTGGGAAAATCGCTGATTCCGGTCTGCGCGCTCGGATTCTGCGCGGCGCGCGCCATCGCGGCGCAGACGGCGATTCCGCCCATGAGCACGGAGCGCTATCCCGAGCTGTTTGGGCTGATGTACAACCTGCTGCTCGATGCGGCGTGGATTTGCCTCGGCTGGGCGGGGATTGATTACGTGATGGAGTGGCGCAGCCGCGAGGGACGTCTGCGCATGTCGAAGCAGGATCTCCGCGATGAGTTCAGGGAGACCGAAGGCAGTCCGCAGATGAAGGGACGTATCCGCTCATTGCGCCGCCAGATGCGGCGGCGGCAACTGAAGGCGGATATCGCGCGGGCTTCGGTGGTGGTCACGAATCCGACGCACTATGCGGTGGCTCTGAGCTTCGACTTCGAGACGATGGAGGCGCCAAAAGTGCTGGCCAAAGGCCGGGATTTCCTGGCGGCGCAGATTCGCGAAGAGGCGCAATGGGCTGGCGTGCCGATCGTGGAGAATCCGCCGCTGGCACGTTCGCTTTATCGGCAGGTGGAACCGGGCCAGGCGATCCCGTATGAGCTGTATGCCGCGGTCGCGGGGATTCTCGCGTGGCTGTACCGCCGCGAAGTGGAAGAGCGCGTGCGCAGGGAGCGGGCCGAGGCCGCGGCGCGGCGGATGAAGGAGGCGAGGAGCACATCATGAGCACGGCGGCGATGCCCCTGGGCCGGGGCGTGGCGGGAAGGGCAGACGCCGGGAAGATGCTGCGCAATCTGGCGCTGCCGGTCGTGGCCATCAGCATTCTGTTTGTGATGGTGGTACCGGTGCCGGCGTTCGTGATGGACATGCTGCTGGCATGTTCCATGGCTGCGTCGATTCTGGTCTTTCTCTCTGCGGTGCAGCTGCGCCGAGCGGTGGACTTTTCTGTTTTTCCGACACTGTTGCTGTTGCTGACGCTCTTCCGGCTGTCGCTGAATATCGCGTCGAGCCGGCGAATTCTGCTGCACGGCAATGAGGGCACGGCGGCGGCGGGGCGCGTCATCGAAGCGTTCGGGCAATTTGTGGTGGGCGGGAACTACGTTGTCGGCTTCGTGCTCTTCCTCGCCCTGATTGCGATCCAGTTTCTGGTCGTGAGTCACGGCGCGGTGCGCACCGCCGAGGTGACGGCGCGCTTCACTCTCGACGCGCTGCCGGGCAAACAGATGGCCATCGACGCGGACATGAACGCGGGGCTCATCGACGAGTCGACGGCGCGCAAGCGGCGCCAGGCCATTGCTCAGGAAGCGGAATTTTACGGCGCGATGGACGGCGCTGCGCGCTTCAATCAGCGCGACGCGCTGGCGACCATCCTGATCACGGCGATCAACATCGTCGCGGGACTGCTGATCGGGACGCTGCAGCAGGGGATCGATCTGAGCGAGGCAGTGCGGACCTACACCATTCTGACTGTCGGGGACGGGCTGGTGACGATGATCCCGTCGCTGCTGGTTTCGGTTGCCGGGGGCATTGTGCTCACGCGCGCCTCGTCGTCGGGACAACTGACTTCGGAGCTGGGAACTCAGCTGCTCGGCAGGAGCACGACGCTCTACGTGGCCAGCGGGGTTCTGGGGACGCTGTGTCTGATTCCCGGGCTGCCGAAGCTGGCCTTTCTGCTGCCGGCCGTGGCGCTGGGATACGCCGGGACCCGAGCGAAACGTGAAACTCCTGCCGCGGAAGCGCCAGAAAGGGCAAAGAAAGTGCCCCAGGAGAATCCGATGGCGGCGCTGCGGCTGGACGACCTGAGTCTCGAGATCGGATTTCAGCTGATCCCGCTCGTGGACGCGAAGCAGGGCGGCCAGATGCTGGACCGTGTGCGCACGCTGCGGCGGCATCTGGCTGGAGAACTCGGATTCCTGATTCCTCCGGTGCATATATCCGACAATCTGCGGCTGAAGGCGCGCGAGTATGTGGTTTCGCTGCGCGGCATGGAGATCGGGCGCTGGCAAACGGAAGGAAATTGCCTGCTGGCGGTGAATGCCGAGGCTGGCGCGCGCCCGTTGCCCGGCAAGGAGACGCGGGAACCGGCTTATGGGGCGCCCGCGCGCTGGATCCAGCCGGCGCTGGAGGAACAGGCGCTGGCGGCCGGCTATTCCGTGGTGGATCAGGTGACGGTGATCGGAACGCATCTGGCGGAGCTGATCCGGCGCCACGCGCACGAACTGCTGGGCCGCGCGGAGACGAAGCGGCTGCTGGACTCGCTCGCCGAGAGCCATCCGAAGCTGGTGGAAGAGCTGGTGCCGAAAGTGCTGTCGCTCGGCGAAGTGCAGCGGGTGCTGCAGCAACTGCTGCGCGAGCAGGTTTCGATCCGGGATCTGGGTACGATTCTCGAAGCGGTGCTGGAAACAGCCCCGCAGAACCGCGCGCCCGCGCAACTGGTGGAAGCGGCGCGGCAGGCCCTGGGGCGGCGGTTGACCCAGTTCCTGATGGATGCGGACGGCACGCTGAGGGTAATCGCGCTTGAACCGACTATCGAAGAGGAGTTGATGGCGCTCGCCAGCCCGGATGCGGGCGGACGCCTGCTGACCCCGGGCGGCAATGGCCCTATCCTCCGGCACATTGTCGATTCTGTGAAGCGGCTAATCGGGCCGGCATCGGCTTCGGTCCCGCCCGTGCTGCTCTGTCCGAGTCCGGCCCGGTATCACGTGAAGCGGTGGCTGGAGCCGGCACTGCCGCGGCTGTCGGTTCTCGCTCCGGCGGAGATTCCGGCGGGCATCAACGTTCGGGCGGTCGGCGTAGTGCGCCGAAGCTGATTTCCGGAAGAGGGAAGCATGGAATACGTCACTCAGACGCGGGATCGATGGAGCAGGCCGGCACTTCGGGTCGGGGCGGGCGCGCGGCAGGCACCGCCGGAGGGTGGAGAGCCGATGCGGAGCGCAGCGCAGGAACAGGATGAGCAGGAGCAGATGATGCTGGAGCAGATGCCGGCGGTGCGCTGGATCGCGCGGCGCATTCACGAGCGTTTGCCACAGCACGTGGATCTGGAAGACCTGGTGAGCGCCGGAACGCTGGGACTGATCGACGCCTTCCGCAAGTTCGACCCGGCGAAGCAGGTGCAGTTCCGCAGCTACGCACAGTTCCGCATTCGGGGAGCAATCCTGGACAGCCTGCGCACGCTCGACTGGAGTCCCCGCGATCTGCGCCGCAAGGGCCGCGCGGTGGAAGAGGCGGTCCGCAAGCTGACGGCTCAGTTCGGGCGTGCGCCTCAGGAGCCTGAGGTGGCGCGGGAAATGGGACTGGATCTCGAGGATTACCAGCAGTTGCTGGGCGAACTGAAGGGGCTCGAGATCGGCACCCTCCATATGGAGCGGGGGGAGGATTCGGGAGAAGAGGATCTGGCCTACATTCCCAACCCGCCGGAGGAGGATCCGCTGTTTCGCTGCCTGCGCGGGGAAATGCGGGGCCGTCTGGCCGCGGCTATCGACGCGCTGCCGGAACGCGAGCGTCTGGTGGTGACTCTCTATTACTACGAAGAGATGACCATGAAGGAAATCGGTCTGGCCATGGGGGTGGTGGAGTCGCGCGTCTCGCAGATTCACTTCTCCGCAGTGGTTCACCTGCGGGCGCGGCTGCGGGAGCGCAGCGCGAAATAAGGAAACGGCATGGAAAAGGAACTCCGCCAGGAAGAGATCGACGCGCTGTTTCAGGCCGCTCGGCAGCGCAGCCACGCAGCTTCCGACGAGTCGCGCAACCGGGTTATGCCCTGGAGCTTTTCGCGCTCGGGGCAGATCTCCAACGAGCAGCTGCGCGCCATCAGCATGCTGAACGACATCTTCGCACGCAATCTCACCCATCATCTGGGGGCGTGGTTCCGCAGCTGCGTGCAGGTGAGCCTGGTTTCGGCCGAGCAGATTCTCTTCAGCGAATACCTGCAGCGCATTCCCGAACTGGCCTATGTGGCCTCGGTGCGGCTGGACCCGTTGCGCGCGGCGTCGGTGCTGGAGATAGATCTGACCACGGCGCCTTCGATGATCGATCTGCTGCTGGGCGGAGAAGGCAAGCCGTCGCCGCCGCGGGAGCTGACCGACATCGAGGAGTCCATTCTGTCCGGCGTGGTGGAGGCCATCTGCCGCGAGCTGACCACCGCATGGCAGCCGGTGGGGCTGATCTTCAGCTTCGAAAAGCGGCAGATGCAGACGCAGATTCCGCGTCTCATCCCGGTTTCGGAGAAGACTCTGTGCCTCAGCTTCGAGCTGCGCCTGAATGAGACGAGCGGATTGTTGAATCTGGCCTTCCCGGCCGTGGTGGCCAACAGCATCCTGCGGCGCCTGGCCGGGGAGCGGACGAGGCTGCGCCGTCACTCCGCGGAGACGCGGGAGCGGATTACGGCGCTGGCCGCACGCTGCCGAACGAAAGCCGCCCTCGACCTTCCGCGGGTGCGGGTGCCGGCGGAGGCGCTGGCCGGGCTGCGTCCTGGAGGCGTGCTGACACTGAATCTGCCGGCGCGGACGCCGGCGCAGTTCCGCGCGGCGGGAATCACCCTGTTCTCGGCTGCCGCCGCGGGGCGGGCCGAGCACCGCGTCGCCAGGTTGCTGACCCCACAGGAGGCCGGAGCATGAACGGCGTGGGCTCGTGGATTGCAACGCTGGAGGCGGAGATCGCCCGTGAGCTGGGGCAGACGATTTCGATCGCCGCCGGTGGCGAGTTGCCTGCTGCGGAGGAGAGCCTGGCAACGGTGCTGGATCTGCCGGAAGCGCAGCTGGCGCTGGCCGTCGATCCGGGAGACCTCAGCCGGATCTTCGTCGCGGGCCGCCTGATCGAGGAAGGGGCGGCCGATGCTCCGACGGTCGAAGACCTTTGGACCGGCATCCTGACCAGCGTGGCGGCTCGGCTGGGCGGGCGTATGGAGAAAGCATCCGCCGGCATGGCTGCCGGCTCGGCTGCCCAATCGTGCACGCTGCATTTGGGCGACACAACCATGCGCATCGGGTTGGCGGTCGAGATGAGCCGAAGCGCCGGGGAACCCCGCGAGGAAGCCGACCAGCGCGACGGGCGCGAGCCGGGAAACTACGACCTGTTGCTCGATGTGGAACTGGATGCCCAGCTGCGCTTCGGCTCACGGGAGATGGAGCTGCAGGAATTACTGGAACTTGGCCCCGGAGACGTGGTGGAGCTGGACCGGCATGTGAGCGACGCCGTCGACCTGATCGTGGGCGACAAGATTGTAGCCCGGGGCGAAGTGGTGCTGGTGAACGGCAATTTCGGACTGCGCGTAACCGAGGTGGCCGAGCCAGTGCGGCGCCTGGAGAGCATCCGATGCGTCTTCTAGCCGCGAGGGCCGGAGCTGCCGCTCCCCAACAGCGGCCGGGGGAGCACGCGGCTGCTTTGTTTTCCCGCTGCGCGAATCCCCGCTGCGCGACCGGGTGGATGCGGTTGTGGAGAAACCGGAAGGCGCCGGGATTTGAAGGGCGATGGGCGTGCTCGGCCAAATGCATGGAAGAAATGGTGGCCGCGGCGGTGCGCCGCGAGATGGATGGCGAGGCTCCGTTTGAGACCGTTCACCGGCTGCCGGTGGGATTGTTGCTCCTGGAGCAGGGCCGGATTACAGAAGCGCAGTTGCGCGATGCTCTGGGAGCGCAGCGCAGGACGGCGGAAGAGGACGGCGAAAGCGCGCGGCTGGGAGAATGGCTGATAGGGAGCGGAGTGCTGACGGAGGCGGCCCTGACCCGGGGTCTGAGCACGCAGTGGAACTGCCCTGTCTTCGGGCTCACGGGATGGAATCCGGACGAGGTCGCATGGGTGGCGCCCCGGATTCTCACCGAAGCGATCGGCGCGCTGCCTGTCCGCGTGCGGGGCCGCAAGCTTCTCTATCTGGCCTTTTCGAGCCGTATCGACCGTAGCCTGGCGTATGCGCTGGAGCGCATGACCGGCATGTGGGTGACGGCGGGGATCGCGCAGGAATCGGAATTGCTGAACGCTCTGGCGCGCTACCGGGAGACGCCATCGCCGGCGGCCAGCTATATCGAATCGGGCAACTCCTGGCTTCTGGCCCGGGAATTGACGCGACGGATCGAGGAGCAGAAGCCTGCCGAGGCGCGGCTGGTCCGCGTGCATGACTTCTTCTGGCTGCGGCTGTGGCGCCGCACCGCGGAGGCATCCGGTATTCCCGCATTGGACGGAGTAGAGGACATCCTCGGGACGGTGGGATCGACGCACCGCTTTTCCCTGTAGAGCGAACGCGCAGTCCGCCGATAAGGAGCTCAGGGGGAAGAGCGGCGCATGTCAGGAACCAGGGTACTGATCGTGGACGATTCTTCGGTGATGCGGAAGATCGTGGAGCGTGCTCTGCGCCAGGCGGGGCTGGATCTGAACCGGGTGCTGGAGGCAGGCAGCGGTCGAGAAGGCCTCGCTGTGCTCGAGCGGGAGCAGGTGGATCTGATCGTCTCCGACATCAATATGCCGAATATGGACGGGCTCGAATTTCTGCGCCAGGTGCAGAGCCGCTCGCTGGCTCGGGGCGTTCCGGTGGTGATGATCACCACGGAGAGCGGCGAGGAGCACGTGCGGGAGGCGCTGGCCGCCGGAGCTCAGGGATACATCCGCAAACCGTTTACCCCGGACCAGGTCCGCGACCGGGTGCTGCCACTGCTGGTTCCGGCCTGATCGGGCACCGAAGACAAGGCGGGGAGCGGATGGGGCGAGAGACGGCAGCGAAAGCGCCAACGCGGGAGACAGGGATGGCAGCACTATCCGGTACAGCCACGGAAATAGCGCAGTTCGCGAAGGATCTGGATCGGGCGGCAGATGAGGTGTTTTCCACCATGGTGGGAGTGCGCTGCCTGCCGGCAGAACTCGAGACTGCGTCGGAGCGGGAGACAATCTCCGCAGTGATCGGCCTGGCAGGAGCGATCAGCGGATCGCTGGTGTTGCACGGTGGCCGGCGCGCCGCCATGCGCATCGCGGAACGGCTGACGGGCGAGGCCCCGGAGTCGCTGGATGCCACGGTCAGGGATGCGATCGGCGAAGTGTGCAACATGGTGGCCGGAGCCTGGAAAGGTTTTAACTCTATGCTGGCCTCAGCGTGTCTGCTGTCGACACCGACCGTGGTGGCGGGAACCAGCTACGAGCTTTTCAGCCAGCGGGCGCCAGTCCGGATCGAGCGCACCTACAGCTTCGAGGAATTCACGCTGACGGTCACTATCTTCTGCGAGCTGCCATGCTGAGACTCTTCTAATCTCCCGCCCCCGCTCTGGTCCGCTTCCTGCTCCATGACCTGCCGAGAGGCAATCGGTGGAGAGCGGATATTACGCGGCGTATGCGGGACTGCTGGCGCGCAGCCAGGCGCTGGATGTTGCGGCCGCGAATCTGGCCAACGCGGGCACCGCGGGGTATCGCGCCGAGCGGGACTATTTCCGTGCGGCGCTGCTGGGGCCCGAAGCTCTCACCTCGCAGCTCGATGAAACCGTAAACAATTTTGGCGTGCTTGGGGGCAGCCGTCTCGATCTGGGACAGGGTGCGCTGACGCCTACCGGGAATCCCCTCGACCTGGGCATTGAAGGCCAGGGATTCTTTGCCATCCGGACGCAGCAGGGAGTTCGCTACACGCGCGACGGGCAGTTCGAACGCGCTCAGGATGGCACGCTGACCACACAGGCGGGCGAGCCGGTGCTCGATGAAAAAAATCAGCCAATTCGCGTTCCGGTGGGGGAGATCGCGGTGGGCGTGGACGGAGCTGTGTCGGTCAACGGGGCCATTGCAGGCAAGCTCGGAGTCTTTGCCTTCCCGTCGGGTGACGCGCTGACCGCGGAGGGAGCGAATCGGTATGCCGCGGCTATTGGAGTGCAGCCGGTGGCTGCTGCGGGCGTGGTTCATCAGGGATCGCTCGAAGCCTCGAATCAGGATGTCATCGAAGGCAGCCTGCAGCTGGTGCTGATGCAGCGCCAGGCGGAGATGATGCAGAAGGCGGTCTCCATTTTCAGCAACGACTTCGACAAGACGGCGAGCGAAGATCTGCCGCGCGTCCCGTAGACGCGAGACCCGGGGGAGGGGAACATGATTCGAGCTTTGTATACGGCGGCCAGCGGCATGAGCGCGCAGCAGCTGAATCTGGACACTATCGCCAACAACCTGGCGAACTCGTCGACGGTGGGCTTCCGCCAGCGGCAACTGCAGTTTCAGGACATGATCTACCAGAACCTGGTGACGCCGGGGGCGGCGCAAAGCCAGGAGACGGTTTCGGCGGGCCTGCAGATCGGGCTGGGCACGAAGTCGGCGGCCACCGAGATCATCATGACCCAGGGAGACCTGAATCAGACGAACAATCCGCTGGATCTGGCCATTCAGGGCACCGGGTTCTTCCAGGTCTCGCGGCCGGACGGCACGCTGGCCTATACGCGGGCGGGGAATTTCTTTCTGAACAACCAGGGGACGGTGGTCGATGCCCAGGGCGATCCGCTGGTGCCGAACATCACCATCCCGGCGAATGCCACAGCGGTGACCATCACGCAATACGGGGTAGTGAATGCGACGTTGCCCGGGCAGCAGAATCCGGCGCAGCTGGGGCAGATCCAGCTGGCGACGTTCGTGAATCCGGGCGGGCTCGAGAGCGTGGGGTCGAATCTGTACACGGC
Source organism: Acidobacteriaceae bacterium (assembly GCA_030041955.1). Classification (GTDB taxonomy): domain Bacteria; phylum Acidobacteriota; class Terriglobia; order Terriglobales; family Acidobacteriaceae; genus Palsa-343. The sequence continues at coordinate 10,298 of JASIAO010000289.1, forward strand.
GACGCTCAGCTCGGGCGATCCGGTGCTCGGCAACCCCGGCGGGACAGAGGGGCTGGGAACGCTGCAGCAGGGCTATCTCGAAAACTCGAACGTCGATGTGGTTGGAGCGTTTGTCCAGATGGTGCTGGCGCAGCGAGCCTACGAGAGCGATTCGAAGGTGATCCGGGCCGCCGATGACATGTACAGCGAAGTCAACAATATGGCGCGGTGAGCGATGCGGCCTGGGGCGAACGTCCGGTGGGTGTTGGCGATGGCGATCCTGGCACGAGCGGTTCCGGCCAGCGCGGCCTGCGATGGAACTGCGCGGCGCGTCGTCGATCGGGGCCTGCACCGGCAGTGGATCGTGATGCTGGACAGCGCGCATCCGGAGCGGCCCGCGAAGCTGGTCGAGGTTCCATGGGACGAAGCAGCGGCGAAAGGTGAAGGTTGTGGTGAGGCCGCAAGCAGCGCCCCGCGGAGTTCCGGCAGATCCGCCTCCGCACCGGATGTCCGGCCGGGCATGCGCGTGACCCTATGGAAGCGAGGCGGCGAGGCGGAGATTCATCTGGCCGGCGTGGCATTGGGAACGGGTTGGGCCGGCGATGTGGTGAGCGTTCGAGCAGGATGGCGCGGGTCGCTCTTGCGCGGAATGATTCGCGGCCCGGGGTTAGTCGAGCTGACGACGGAGAGTGGAGGCAAGCGATGAGCGCTTGGAGGATGGGCCTGGCTGCAACACTGGCCTTTGGGATGGTGGCCTGCACCGCCTTTGCGGGTGCGGCAAAGCCGAAGACAGCCCAGCCGCCCGCGGCGACTCCGCCCGACGTGGCGCTGAACCAGTACATCGCGCGGGTGCGCGCGGAGAATGCGGCGGAGAAGCATTCGCCGGGAGCGATCTGGACGCCCACAGGCCGGCTGACGAATTTGGTGAGCGATGTTAAGGCGACGAGGCTCCACGATCCGATTGCGGTGGTGGTCTCGGAGAGCCTGACTGCGTCGACAGACGGAACGGTGAAGAATTCGCGGGCATCGACGGCAACCTCCCAGGTCTCGGCGCTGCTTGGGAAGCTTGGAGCAGGGAATGCGCTGAATAATCTGCTGAACCAAAGCTCATCGTCGGGACTGAACGCGCAGGGACAGAGCGTGACCGATTCGAGCATCACTACCACACTGGGCGGCGAAGTGGCCGATGTGCTGCCCAATGGGATGCTGGTGATCCAGGTGGTGCGGCAGCTGACATTCAACCAGCAGACGCAGCTGATCCGGCTGCGCGGACTGGTGCGGCCGGAGGACGTGAACTCGCAGAACCAGGTGTTGTCCACGGCGATTACCGATATGGAACTGGAAGTGGTCGGCAAGGGTATCGTGAACGACGCGACCTATCGGCAGAATCCTGTAGTGCGGTTCATCGAGAAGTTACTGGTTTTCTGAAGGAGAGTGCGGGCATGACGACGCGGCGGAGCAGACTACGGCGAAAGCGCGGTGCTGGCCGGGCGGCTGCACTGGCGGTTCTGCTGGTGCTCTCCTTCGCGCCGCTCGCACCTGGCCAGGAGCCGGTGCAAACGAGGCTGGCGCGGGTGAAGGACGTGGCCTCCGTTGAAGGCGTGCGCGACAACCAGCTGGTGGGCTATGGAATTGTGGTGGGCCTGCATGGGACGGGCGACAGCTCGCAGACCGTCTTTCCGCTGCAGACTTTGGAGTCGGCGCTGGAACGCATGGGGGTGAGCCTGCAGGGCAACGCAATGGCGTCGATGATGCAGACAAGAAATATGGCCGCAGTGTTTCTGGCGGGGACTCTGCCGCCTTTTGCGCAGCCGGGCAACAAGGTGGACGTGACGGTCTCATCGGCAGGCGACGCGCGCAGCCTGGAAGGCGGGCTGCTTCTGCTGACCCCGCTCTACGGGCCGGACGGACAGATTTACGCGCAGGCTCAGGGCCCGCTGGTGCTGGGCGGCTATGCGGTGACCGCGAACGGGAGCAGCAAGTCGGTGAATTATCCGACGACGGCGCGCATTCCCGCAGGAGCGATTGTGGAGCGAGGCGTGCCGCTCGATCTGAGCGGATTACGGCCGCTGGCGCTGCTGCTCGACGATGCGGATTTCCGTACCGCCGAAGCGGTGACGTCGGCGATCGACCGCGAGCTGGGCCGGCCGCTGGCGCATGCCGTGGATAGCCGCAGGATAGAACTGCAGCCCGCCGCGAATGAGGACATTCCTGCGCTGCTGGCGCGGGTCGAAGAGGTGGAAGTTGAAGTCTTTCCGCGGGCGAAGGTGGTGGTGAACGAGCGCACCGGTACGGTGGTCATTGGGGGAGATGTGCGACTGCAGCCAGTAACGATTCTGCACGGCGGGCTGGTGGTCAACATCGTCAGCAGGATCGAAGTCTCGCAGCCAAATACGCTGGCGCAGGGCACGACCCAGGTGGTGCAGCAGACGACGCTGCAGGCGCAGGACAAGCCCGCCAATCGCATTGAGCTGAAGGAGGGCGCAACTGTCGACGATCTGGTGGAGAGCCTGCAACAGATTGGAGCCACGGCCCGGGACATCATCTCGATTCTGCAGGCGATGAAAGAAGCCGGCGCGCTCCAAGCCGAGCTGGAGGTACTGTGATACTGCCGGTGGGGTCAACTGGATCGGCCGGCATGGCATCTCCGGCTGATCCACGGCTTGGCTCCGCGGCTCACGAGTTCGAGGCCTACCTGATGAAGGAGTTGCTGGAGCCGATGCAGCACGATGAGCTCTTCAGCGATGACCAGAATAGCGGCGAGGGCAGCGACAATGCCCTGATGAGTTTCGGGTCGGAAGGCCTGGCGAAAGCCATATCGGAACGCGGCGGCTTCGGGATTGCGTCGAAGATCCTCGCGCACTTCAGGGCGGAAAAGCCCGCGGCGGGAGCAAGCGGGCGGGAAGGGTAAGAGTTTTCTTAGAATGGGCCGGCAAATGTGACTAAAGTGTAGTTTTCTGCCGCCGATGATCTCAAGGAGGAGGAACGCGCATGAATGTGACGAATGACCTGCAGGGCCTGCAGCAGATTTTCTCGAGCCAGGAGGTGGCTCAGGCCCAGAGCAGCAGCAAGGCGAATGCAACGGCGGCGCACGCGGAGGGCGCAGCGGATCTGGCGACGCTGACTTCGGCGGGCAGCGTTGCGGCCCAGTCGGCGCCGGATTCCGACGTGCGTATGGACAAGGTGACAGCTGTGCAACAGGCGCTGGCGGCGGGCACTTACAACGTGCCGGCTTCAGCGGTGGCCGACAAAATGATCGACCAGATGCTGGGCAAGTGACGATGACGGCGGCGGAACTCCTCGCGCAGGGCATCGCGGCGCTGGCGCATTCGGATGCCGCGAAGCTGGAGCAGTTGGCTCAGGCCGCCGAGGCGATGGAGGTTCCCGGCAGCGGGGCCGAGCGCGCATCACTGCGCAGGCAGCACCGCGCGCTGGGAAAATTGCTGGCGCTCATGCGCCGCAATCTGCGGCTGCTGCGGGGCGATTACGCGGGCGCCTATGGCGCGCCGCGGGCCTGACGATCTGGAGAATCGGCGATGGCCACAATCAGCACCGCATTCAACATCGCGACCGGGGCGCTTGATGCCGATCAGGCAGCGCTGGACGTTGTGGCCAACAACACGGCCAACGCAAATACTCCAGGCTACACGCTGGAGATGCCGGTGTGGGTGCAGAACGATGCAGTAACGCTGAACGGCGTGGACTATGGGATGGGCGTTCAGATGACCGGCGCGGAGTCTCAGCGCAGCCGGGTTCTGGATCAGGCGGTGCAGCAGCAAACCCAGGCCGAGAGCGCATCGAGCGCGAGGCTGACGGCGCTGGATCAGATGCAGGCGCTGTTCAGCGGGGCGACCAGCGCGGGGACGGATACGAGCGCGTCGAGCGGGATCGGCAGCGACCTTTCGAATTTCTTTGATTCGCTTGCCTCGATGGAGTCCAGCCCCTCAGACGATGCGCTGCGCGAGTCGGTGCTGAGCGCTGCGGGCACGCTGGCCTCGGATTTCAACGGCGCGGCGTCGCAACTGGAGAGCCAGCAGCAGTCGCTGGACGAGCAGGCCGGCAGCGTGGTGAGCCAGGCGAATACGCTGCTGAGCGATGTGGCCCAGCTCAATCTGCAGATTGAGACGACCAGCCCCAGCGCAGACGCCGGGACGCTGGAGGATCAGCGCCAGGAGGACCTGACGCAGCTCTCGCAGCTTATGGGTATCCGCACGGTCACAACCGAGAACAACGGCCTGACGGTGACCACAGACGGTGGGGCCTTGCTGGTGTCGGAGGGCCAGGCGTATTCGATCACCAGCGGTGAGAGCGATGGGGTCACGCACTTCTACGACTCCCAGGGCAGCGACATCACTTCCGACCTCACGGCGGGAGGCGGACAGTTGGGCGGGATTCTGACGGCGCGCGATCAGGACATCCCGGAGGCTTTGAACTCGCTGGATACGCTGGCGTATGCCGTTGCGTCGCAGGTGAATACACAGAACGAAGCGGGATCCGATCTGAATGGCGATGCGGGCACGGCGATCTTCGGCTTGCCGGCGGACGCGACCGAGGCGGCCCCGGCTGGATCTGCCGCGGGAATCTCGGTAATCATGACGGATCCTGCGGACGTCGCGGCGGCGGCATCTGGGCAGGGTCCGTCCGATAACACCAACATTACTGCGATGGCAAATATCGCGAACCAGGCAATTGCGGGCGGAACGACCGCCACCGAGTATTTCTCCGATTTTGTGACCACACTGGGAAGCCAGGTATCCGAGGTATCCAGCGAAAATACTGCGCAGCAGGCGGCGCTGACGCAATTGCAGGATCAGGTCGGGTCTCTCTCGGGAGTCAACCTCAACGATGAGGCTGCGCAGTTGGAGACCCTGGAACAGGCCTACGAGGCGGCGTCGAAGTTGTTCACAACCGTAGACCAGGTCATGGTTTCGGCGCTCAACCTGGGCGTGACCACAAGCTTCAGCAGTTAGGGCAAACGCGCGAAAGGGAGCGGCGGCCGGCTGCCGAACCGATAGTGATAGAACGCCGCTGAGGAACAGGACGATGCGGGTCAATCCGAATTACATGTCGAATCTTGTGAGTTCGCTCGATGCGACTTCGTCGACGGAAGAGACGCTGACGGAAGAACTGGCGAGCGGATCGCGAGTGAACTCACTGAGCGACGATCCGGTGGCCGCGGGCGAAAACGTGATGCTGAGCGCGGAGCTGGCCGGCGACGACAGCTTCTCCCAGACGGCATCTTCCACGGATAGCATGCTGCAGGTGAGCGATTCAACGCTGAGCTCGGTGGTGAGCCAGTTGACCACCGCCATTTCGCTGGCGACAGAGGCCAACAACGGAACCCTGAACGCCAGCGATCTGGAGTCGATTTCAAACCAGCTGTCCGGAATCCGCGACGAGGTCGTGTCCCTGGCCAATACCAGCTACCAGGGACGGTACATCTTCTCCGGCAGCCAGGGCAGCACAGCACCCTACACGCTGAACACCGGCGTATCTCCGGCCGTGGCGACCTACCAGGGCGACAGCGATGTGAGCTATCTGGAGACGCCGAACGGGCAGAAGATCCAGCTGAATGTTCCGGGAAATCAGATCTTTTCCGCCTCCGGCAGTGACGTGCTGGGAACGCTGAACGCGCTGGTGGCCGATTTTTCCTCGGGGACTGCCTTGCCGACCGCGACAGCCGACACCCAGGCGCTGAGCACAGCCCTGAATTATGTGTCGCAACAGAGGGTGGTCATCGATAACTCGATTTCGCGGCTGACGACCGCAGAAAATTACACGCAAAGCGAGCAGACGCAGCTCACCTCAGTGCAGACCAACCTGCTGCAGGCGGATGTTGGACAGGTAGCGACGCAGCTGAGCACCGCGGAGACGCAACAGACTGCGCTGAGCCAGGTGATTGCGACCATTGGCAAGCAGAGCCTGTTCGACGATCTTCCAGGTTAATCGATCCGCGCCGCAGGCAGCCTTGCCAATTCATGGCAACCACTGTCTGCGCTTGTTGCCAGGGCTGGCTATTGCACCTGGAAGTCCTGCGTGAGCGGCGTGTTCGCCGAGGAATCTCCCACATAAACCACAAAACGTCCGGGATCGACCTCCCAGTCATTCTTCTGGTCGCTCCAGTAAGCGAAGGCGCGGCGATTCAGAGTCACCGTGACATGCTGGCTCTCTCCGGGCGCCAGGCGAACCTTTTCAAATCCCTTTAGTTCTTTGGTTGGGCGTTTGACCTTCGCGGAAGGGTCGCCGACATAGACCTGCGCGACAGTGGCGCCCTGGCGCTGGCCGGTGTTCGTCACGTCAAAAGAGACGGTATAGCCCGTGGCGAGCTTGTTGTCGTCGTTAATGGCCGTCGGCGACACAGCGAGATGCGAGAAGGAGAACGTCGTGTAGGAGAGCCCGAAGCCGAACGGGAACAGCGGCTGCACGTTGTAGGTTGTGTAGTAGCGGTAGCCGAGGAAGACGCCTTCCTTGTAGAAGACGTGGGGCGTCTGCCCGGGCGCAGTGGGTGCGGGATAGTAGCTGTCGTGGACGGGGTTCTGGTCCCACGAGCGCTCGAAGCTGACAGGCAGACGGCCTTCGGGATCGTGTTCGCCGAACAGGATTTGCGCCAGCGCGCGGCCGCCCTCCTGGCCGGGGTACCAGTTGTGCAGGAGCACGGGAACATCGCTGAGCCAGCGATGCATGTCGACGTCGCCGCCCGCCGTGATGGTGACGATGGTGTGCGGATTGGCGTGGGCGACGGCCTGGATCAGCTCGTCCTGCCCGAAGGGCAGCGCATAGGTACGATCGAACCCTTCGCTTTCCTCTGAAGGATCGAAGCCGACAGCGACAACGGCTGCGTCGGCGATGGAGGCAATCTTCTTCGCCTCGGGAGAAACCAGATCGCCGACGGCTCGAATGCCAAGCCCCATGCGTGCGGAGCCGGAATCGGGCCAGTAATCCACCTCGATGGGCACGGCCTGACCCGCGGTGAGCGGTAGCTCGACATAACGCGGCGCCTGGCCCTCGTGCGGGGTCTGGTCAATGACGGTGTTGCCGTTCACGATCAGCTTGTAGGCATCGCTGCCGCCGGCGCCGGCAAGGAATAGGTAATCGCCCGTGGTGGCCGGCTGATATTGCGTGGTGTAGCGAATGCTGCGGCGCATGGAGGAGGATGGCGTCCACTCAGCCGAAACGAAGGTCGTGATCCCGTCTGCGTACTTCACCCGCGGCGTGCCATTGAAATCGGGATTGTCAAAGCTTTCAATTTTGACAGCGGCGGGCTGGCCGTTTGGAACGGAGAACTGGGTCTCGCTCATCAGATCTTCAGCAGTGGGAAGGCCGCGTGCGTAGAGTACCTTCACCTTGCCGGCCAGCGCGTCGGAGAGCCCGGTCATGAAGCTGACCGGAGCATAGGCATCCACATGCGAGCTGCCGCCGCCGCCCGGCTCGGCTGGCCACGCGTCTGGACCGAGAATGGCGATCGTGTGCATTTTGCCCGCGTCGAGCGGGAGCAGATCGTCCTCATTCTTGAGCAGCGTGATCGATTCGAGCGCCTCGCGCAGTGCGACGGCGCGGGCCTGCTGGCTATACATCGGGATGTTCGGATTGAGCTGTTCGCGATTCAGAAATCCGAAGCGGATCGCGTCGCGGAAGATGTGGCGGACCTTTTCGTCGATAGTCGCCTCGGAGACCTGTCCGCTCTGAATGGCAGGCATCAGGTTTTGCGGGTTCATGAACGTGCCGCTGGGCATTTCGAGGTCGAGGCCGCCGTTCGCCGCGCCAACCGCGGAGTAGGTCGCGTCCCAGTCGGACATGACAATGCCGTCGAAATGCCAGTCGTTGCGCAGGATATCGATGTTCAGGTGCTTGTTCTGCGTGGAGTGCACGCCGTTGACCAGGTTGTAGGAATCCATGATGGCCCCGACGTGCCCTTCTTTGACGGCTGCTTCGAAGGCGGGCAGGTAAATTTCGCGCAGCGTGCGCTCGTCCATATCGGAGCTGACGTTGTGGCGGTCGTACTCCTGATTGTTAGCGTCGAAATGCTTCACCGTGGCGATGACGCCTTCGCTCTGCACGCCGCGGATGTAGCCAACAGCAGTTTGGCCGGAGAGATACGGATCTTCGCCGAAGTACTCAAAGTTGCGGCCGGCCATGGGGGCGCGGTAGATGTTGACGCCCGGGCCCAGCAGGAAGTTGACGCCGCGGGCGCGGGCATCGAGAGCGATGGACTTGCCCATGGCTTCAGCCAGCTCGGGATCCCATGAGGCGGCCAGCGCGATGCCGCCGGCATACGCCGTGTCCGGACCCCAGGTGCGCACGCCTTCGGGGCCGTCGCTCATCTTCAGTTCAGGAAATCCGGCGGCGGGCTCTGCGCGGATGAACATGCTGTCGACACCGCCGATGATCTCGAGCTTTCGCTGGAGCGTGAGTTTTGCCAGCATGTCGTTGACGCGCTGCTCGACGGCGGGACTGTCGGGTATCGGGTTCTGGGCGACGACCGGACCCGCCGCGAGGGCGCAGCCCAGAAGGGAAGCAGCAAGGCAAATCGATTGCGTTTGCAAGCATTTCTCCAGAGACAGCGTTTACCAGCGTCGCAGAGCGGCCGCCTTTTTGTAAAGGCAGGTCATGGAACGGTAGGTTACTGGCGAGCGCCGCCGCAGCGTGAGCGCGGCAAGCGAAAGGGCGATTTCCCTCGCGGGAGATCGCCCTCCATTCCGATTCTTTGAAGATCCGGACTCGGCTACCGGATCGCAACTCAGTGAACCGCTATAGTTCGGGACCTACGGGTGGAGCCCGCGTTTCCCTCGCCCTCCGGTTGCGCTTCTGCTGCGCGAACTTCCTGCTGCCTTTGCGGAGCCTCCCGGTTTCCCGGGTGGTTCTGAGTTTCGTCGCCGAATCTCTGAGGCCTGGCTGGCTGTTCTCTTCTGGGGAAGATTGCTCTTCCGTTGCAAAAGAGAATCGCACAGGATAGGAGCGCGTGCCAAAATTATTTGTGTGCAAATCCAGCGCAGAATGTGGAAATGGCTGGTACTTCCGGGGTTATGCCTTCGAGCAATACCGCGCGTCCCCTTTTGTGCTAGAGACGGCGGATGGTGGAGTGGCCGTCAAAATGAGGGGGGATGCATGTCGCTGCGCGATTTTGTCGGCAAGCAACCGATTGCCGTCATCCAGTGGAACGAGTGACCCTCTCCGATTGCGAGCGGTGCATGCTCAACTGGCTGGACCTCGGCAAGCTGATGCGCATCGTGCACGGGTCGGACGCGCTGCGCGATGGCGCCGCCGATCCGGAAGAGCTGCAATGGGCGACGCGCCCTCGCAGTCCGCCGAGGCAGGATATCCTGCGGTGGGATGCGGGTATCTGCGCGTTCCGGCGGGGAGGACCGGAGATTGACGCATAGTCGGGCGTGGGTGCCGCTGCGTGCGGGTCTTGCTTTGGTGCTATGCGTGGCGTGGCTGAGCGCGCCGATGACCGCACAGCAGCGCGCGGGCGCCAATCGGTCCGCCGCGTCGGATACCATTCCTGCGCTGATGGTCAGCGATTTTCATTTCGACCCGTTCCACGATCTGGCAAAGGCGCAGCTGCTCGCAGAGAAACCTGCAAGTGAGTGGGCGGAAGTGCTGGCCGGGGCGGATTCTCCCGATCAGGCAGAAGCTTTTGCGCGCGTGCAGAAGACATGCCATGCGCGCGGCGTGGATACTCCCTGGGCGCTGCTGCAATCGGCTCTGACGGCGATGCGCGCTCAGGAGCCGCATCCGAGGTTTATCACCGTCTCAGGCGA
>JASIAO010000290.1 GCA_030041955.1 Acidobacteriaceae bacterium
GTCCCGCCACCGTCGCGCTGATGCACTCGCCGCAGTTTGCCGCTGACCCCTCCCTGCCTCACATGGCGCTCGGATTCTACGAGGAAACCCGGAATGGTCACCGCATCATCGGGCACGGTGGCGACACGCAGTGGTTCCACAGCGATCTGCACCTGATCCAGGACGAAAACCTGGGCTTCTTCGTCTCCTACAACAGCGCGGGGCGCGGAGAAATCGATGCGCGCGGCGAGCTCTTCCACGCCTTCCTCGACCGCTATTTCCCTTACCAGATCCCGCCGGCGGCAGCGCAGCCCAACGCCGTGCGTGACGCGCAGTCCGTAGCCGGCGAGTACATCATCAGCCGTCGTCCGGTCACAAACATCCTCAGCTTCTTCGGATTCCTCTCCAACGTCTCGGTGACGCCGCACAAGGACGGCACCATCACCGTGAATGCCTTCAAGAGCATGAACCAGGTACCGAAGACTTTCGTCGAGATCGGGCCCTTGCTCTATCGGGAGAAGGATGGTCAGGATCTCGTTGGTTTTACCCGCGATTACCGGAACCGGCTCACGCTTTCGATGGATTATCCCTTCATGGTTTGGACGAAAGTGGGCCTGGCCAATAACAAGAACTGGAATATCTTCCTGCTCCTGTTCATCGCGACCGTCTGCATCGGCGCGCTGGTGTGGTGGCCGCTGTCCATCTGGGTGCGCCGCCACTACCATCATCCGCTGGAGTTCAATCGTCCGGAGCTCGCGCTGCGCCGCCTCATCCGTCTGGTCCTGGCCGCGGACCTTGCATTCCTGCTCTGCTGGACCATCCTCCTCATCAGTTCGGGAGGTAATCCGCTGCTGAATTCAAGCCTCGATGGCAGGCTTCGTCTCTTCCAGGTGATCGGCTGGATCGGCTCCCTCGGAACTCTGCTGGTCATTTACGGCGTCGCAAGGCTGTGGCGAGCGCGGGGCGAATGGTGGGTCTCGCGTGCCGGCAACCTTTTAATTTTGCTGGCAGCGATTTCGTTCTCCTGGTTCCTGCTGCACTGGCATATGCTGCACTTCAGCCTCAAATATTGAATTTCCTGGCTGACAAATCCATTGGCACGCGGCGAGGATTTATGCGCGGAGTGAAAGAAGGGCTTCTTGTGCGTGAAGCAGTGCGTCATTCCTCCATGAAATTTCATCGGAGCGCTTCCACCCGTCGCTCAGTCCTGCTGGTGCTGTGCGTCATGTTGGTATTGCCCATGGCGCTGCAGGCCCAGGCAGCTGCGCCCGCCCAAAAGAGCAACTATAGCGTGCAGGAATTCATGGTGCCCATGCGCGACGGGGTGCACCTGCAAACCGTCGTCATTCGCCGGCGCGATCAGACGCAGCCGTTGCCCATTCTCCTCACGCGCACGCCTTATGGCATCCCCACCCAGGAAGCCTTCGACGAAAACGCAGCGAAGTATGGGCCGGACTGGGTGCCGGACAGCTGGAAGCAGCTCGCTGCCGACGGCTACATCTTCGTCTTGCAGAACCTGCGCGGGCGCTTCAAATCCGAGGGCGTTTTCCAGCTCACCTCGCGCTACGACCCGCACAATCCCACGCAGGCCAACGAGACCAACGATGCATACGACACCATCGACTGGCTGGTGAAGAATGTGCCCAACAACAACGGTCGCGTCGGCATCTATGGCGTCTCCTACGACGGGCTGACCGCGGCCCTGACGCTGCTGCACCCGCCGCCTGCGCTCAAGGCCATCAGCGAGCAGGCGTCGCCCGTCGACCAGTGGATGAACGACGACATGCACCGCTACGGCGCTCTGCGAGAGAGTTACGCGTTCGAATATTCAGTCCTCGAGGAGGCGGACAAGAATAAGAACACGAACTTCGACTTCGACACCTACGACACCTATGAGTGGTATCTCAGGCTCGGACCGCTCACCCATGCCAACGCCGAGTACCTGCACGGCAAGATCCCCTTCTGGAACGACATCATGGAGCACCCCAACTACGATTCCTTCTGGAAGAGCGAAGCGTGGGTCGACCAGCTGCACAGTTCCACCGTGCCGGATCTGAATGTTGCGGGATTCTGGGATCAGGAGGACCCATGGGGACCCTGGCAGATCTTCCGCCACGCCGAAGAGCACGATCCGAATAACACCAACTTCATGGTCGCCGGCCCCTGGTTCCACGGCGAGTGGCAGATGCCCGAGGGCGCGAATATCGGACTCCTGCCCTTTGGCGGGCATAAGACTTCGCTGGAATTTCGCGAGAACATCGAGGCGCCGTTCTTCCGCTATTACCTGCACGGCGAGGGATCGAAGCCCGACTGGAAAGTAACCACCTTCGAAACCGGCTCCAACACCTGGCACACCTGGCAGACGTGGCCCCCGCAGGACGAGAAGCCGACCAATCTGTATCTGCACGCCGACGGAACGCTCTCCTTTGCGCCTGACAGCGGAGCCGAACCCCAGTATCGCCAATACGTCTCCGATCCGGCGAATCCAGTGCCCTACCGCACCCGTCCCGTCTCGCCCACGTATCCTCGTCCCGAATGGCGGACGTGGGAAATGGCGGACCAGCGCTTCGTCGATCACCGTCCCGACGTGCTCACCTTCGTCAGCGAGCCGCTCGATCACGATGTCAGGATTGCCGGGCCTGTTGCCGCGGACCTGTATGCCTCAACATCCGGTACGGATTCGGACTTCATCGTGAAATTGATCGATGTCTTCCCGCAATCCGGTCAGGACACCGCGACTGCAGGCATCGCGGACCCATCCTACGCGCAATCGATGAACGGCTACGAATTGCCGATCGCGATGGAAGTGCGGCGCGGCCGCTTCCTGCACAGCTTCGACCACCCCCAGCCGCTGGTGCCGAACAAACCGGTGGATTGGCAGATCCCCCTGCGCGATCACGATCATGTCTTCCTGAAGGGACATCGCATCATGGTCCAGGTGCAGTCGACCTGGTTCCCTGTCATCGATCGCAATCCGCAGAAGTTTATGCCCAGCATCTACCAGGCAACGGCACAGGACTACGTGCCGGCGACCCAGCGCGTCTATTGCTCGAAGGATCTGCCCTCGCACATCGTGTTGCCGGTAGTTCAGTAACGAACAACGGGCTCATGTTTCTGCGGCCGCCCACCTTAAACTGGGAAAATGCCGCCGATTCTCAACGCGCAGAGCATCTCCAAACGTTTCGGCGCAGCGCCCCTCTTTCAGAACATCGATTTCGCCGTCCATGACGACGCCCGCATCGCGCTCATCGGCCCAAACGGCGCGGGTAAATCTACGCTGCTCGCTATTCTTGGAGGCGAACAGGAACCTGACTCCGGCGAAGTCGCCTTCCGCAAGCGGGTCCGTGTCGGTTATGTCCATCAGATCTCCGACTTCGCTCCCGAAGCAACGGTCCGCTCCGTCGTCGAATCCGCTCTCACCCGCGCCGCCGTGCCAGATACCGACCGCGAGCAGCGCCTCCGCGAAACCCTCGGCCGCGCAGGCTTTGCTGAGCCCGGCGCCTCCGGCATTCCCTTCTCAGCCGAAGCCGCCACGCTCAGCGGCGGCTGGCGCAAGCGTCTCGCCGTCGCCGAGGCCCTCGTCACCCAACCCGACGTGCTCCTCCTCGACGAGCCCACCAATCACCTCGACCTCGAAGGCATCGAATGGCTCGAAGGCCTGCTCCAGTCCGCTTCCTTCGCCTTCGTCGTTGTCTCCCACGACCGCCGCTTCCTCGAGAACACTGCCTCCGAAATCGTCG
>JASIAO010000291.1 GCA_030041955.1 Acidobacteriaceae bacterium
TGTGCGCATCACCGAAACAACCGAAGTGGACATGAGCCTCCGAATTGCCGTGCAGAAAGCCGTCGTCGAAGTGCAGCCCGCGGAGGAAGTCTCGCCAGCGGAAGGCACCGTGATCCAGCAGGACCAAATCCGTCAGCTGCCTTTGCCCACCAGGAACTTTCAGCAGCTCCTGACGCTGACGCCCGGCACTTCCGGCCCCGTGCAGAATTCAGCCGAGCTGGGGCGCGGAGCGGCCCCGATTTATGTCAATGGCAACCGCGCGACCTCGAATTCCGTGGTTATCAATGGCGTGGACGCCAACTCGATCGGAACCGGCTCGACACCGAATCTGGCTGTGCCGGCGACAGACTCGCTGCAGGAGTTTATTGTCCAGACCAGCCAGTATGACGCCTCTCAGGGGCGTGTCTCCGGCGGCATTGTCGCTGCTGTCACCAAGTCAGGTACCAATCAGTTCCACGGCAACGTGTATGAGTTTTTCCGCAACGACGCACTGAATGCCAATAACTTCTTCCTGAACCGCGGCGATGTCGCCAGGCCACCGTATAAGCGCAATCAGTTTGGAGGCACGTTCGGCGGTCCGGTCGTTAAAAACCGCGTCTGGTTCTTCGTCTCGTATCAGGGCAGCCGGGAGGTAAACGGGACTTCGCTTTTGAATTCGGTGGGCACCGTCTTTGTGCCGCAGAATCTCACCAACGACCGGTCGGCTGCGGGGCTGGACGCATTCGCAGCGTCCTTTGGACTGGCGCCATGCGCAGGCACTCCCACGGCGCTTACGTTCCCTCCATGCTTCGATCCCACCGCGGAATTTCTCTTGCAGGCGAAGCTGCCGAACGGCTCGTATGTCATACCCTCCGCGCCGCATCCCAGCGGTGTTACTCCGGGCTCGGTGCCGTCCCCAGTGGCCGTGCCTGTAGTCGCCATCTCGCGCTTTCGGGAGAACCAATACAACGCCAATCTCGATTTTCACCTTTCGACGGCCAACCGCTTTTCAGCAAAGTTCTTTGACGCGACCAATCCCACCCTTCAGGGACTCTTCGATCTGTTCGGCTTGGCGAACGCTCTGCCGGTGCCGGGATTTGGCGGAACAGCGGACCTGAATCAGCGGGTGCTGGCACTGGATGATATCGACGTGGTCTCTCCGTCGGTGGTCAACGACGCGCGTTTTGGCTTCTCCGTCATCACCACTTCCTCCTCGCCGCAGGAGCCGTTTACCTCGGCGCAGGTGGGCATCGCCTCGCCGCTCGAAGGCCTGTTTCGCGGCATGCCGGAGATATCCGTCGCCAATTACTTCGACCTTGGAGCCAACCCTTTCTCCGATAACTCCGGAGTCGAGAAGACGTACACTGCCGGCGACACCCTTACCTGGGAAAAGGGCATACACAGCCTGAAGTTCGGCGGCGAGTTCAAGCATCACGAGTTGAATGCCGCGTTCAATCTTTATACGCGCGGCCAGATGTTCTTCCTCGGACTGGCGCCGCCGCCCTCGCCCTTTGCCGGTAACGCGTTCTTCGATTTTCTCGGAGGATTATACGATCTGACGGGTCTGACGATCATGGGTTCCGGCGTGAACAATCGCGACGTGCTGGCGCACGACTGGAGCGGATTCGCGAACGACGATATGCGCATAACCAACCGGTTCACGCTCACCGCGGGGCTGCGCTACGACTTCTTCGGCCCGTTTACCGATTCCCAGGGCCGTTTTGTAGCCTTTGATCCACAGCGGCTGGCTACGGCGACGATTCCCGGATTTCCTGCAGGCGATAACCTGGCCATCACCGGTGGGTTTGTCCAGGCGTCCAACGCCAAAACGCCTCTGCCGGGTGTTCCGGAAATTCGCCCCTCTCTGGTTGCGCCGGACACAGACGATTTTGCTCCGCGCGTAGGTTTTGTCTGGCAGCCCCTTCCGAATTCGAGCCGCTTGATGGTACGCGGCGGCTATGGCATCTACTTCGACCGTTCCAATTCGCGTCTGCTCAACAACCAGATTCTGGATTTTCCCTATTACACGCTGGCCCAGGCGCTGGAAACGCCCATCGCCACACCGTTTGTCAATGTGCCGCAGCCCAGCAGCTTTCCGCTGACCTTCAATAATTCCGCGGTGTTCCCCTTCGGAGGACCGCCGGCGATTATGACGCAGGCGCCGAGCCCGCTTTCGCCTTCAGGGCTTGCTGTGGTGTCGGCCAACGGAATCTATCCTGACATTCACAACTTCCGCACGCCCTACACGGAACAATTCAGCCTGGGAACGCAAACCGCCCTGGCCAACGACTGGCTGCTCGATGTGGGCTACGTGGGTTCGGTGGGACGCAGGCTTTACCGGCTCGCAGATTTCAATCAGGCGTATGCCCCGGTCGCCTTCGAGCCGGGGCCGCTCAGCCCCGGACTATCGAGCCTGGCGGTACAAGGTTTCGGAGTTCATGCCATGCAGAGCTCGGCCATCTCCAGCTATAACTCGCTGCAGGCGAGTGTGACCCGGCAGCTAAGTCATGGCCTGCAGATTCTGGCAGGATATACCTACAGCCATAGCCTCGACGAGTATTCAGGCGATCCCACTGGAACCAGCGACGTGACGGTGGTGCCGGGGAATCAGGTAACGCTCAACAACTATGCCAGCTCCGATTTCGACCGTCGTCACCGACTTGTGTTCAGCGGCATCTACGATCTGCCCAGCCTTCAGGGTGGCTCCGCTCTTGCCCGCGGTGTGACCAACGGATGGGAGCTGGCGACCATTGTGACCCTGCAGAGCGGCACGCCCTTTTCCGTGCTCACCAATGCCACCGCCTTCGTGCAGGCCCGAGCGGACTTCGTTCCCGGCTGCAATCCGGCTAAAAGCGGCAGCGTCAAAAACCGACTGAATGCGTACTTCAATACCGCCTGCTTCACGCCCGCGACGGCGATCGGGGACTTTGGAACCAGCGGGCGCAACATACTGCGCGGGCCTGACCAGCGCAACGCAGACATCTCTATCGTGAAATTCGTGCCGGTCGGGGAAGGCGGGGATAAGAAATTCGAATTCCGCAGCGAGTTCTTCAATGCGTTCAATACCGTCAGCTTCGCGAATCCGGTAAACATTCTGGAGTCGGGCACGGCTGGTCAGATTGTTACCACCACCACCGGACCAAGAGTGATTCAGTTTGCTCTGAAATTCAACTTTTAACCGCTCGAGGGAGCCCGGTTTATGGCTTTGAAAATAATTCAACCGGCGCGAGGACGCGTGGGGGCAGACGGAATCGAGCTGGCCTTTGGCTATTGGCCGGGCCCCGGTGCGCCGCTGGTCGCTTTGCACGGACTGACCGCCTCCTGGGTGACTTTTATGGGGGTCGCCGAGCGCATGTCGGGAAGAAGGCCGATCTTCGCGCTCGACCTGCGGGGGCGCGGGGACTCCGACAAGCCCGCGGGACCGTACGGCATGGCGCAACATGCCTCCGACGTCGCGGCGGCGATGCATGCCATGGGCCTTGGCGCAAGCGTCATCGTAGGACACTCGATGGGTGCGTTTGTAGCCACGGCGCTGGCCGCGCAATATCCGGACCGTGTGGCCGGCCTGGTTCTCCTCGATGGCGGGTATGCCCCCGCGATGTCTGCGCCGAACTCGCAGCAGGGCATGGATGTGGCGCTGGCGTTACGCATCCAGCAGTTGCGTCAGACCTATCCCTCGCGTGAGGCGTACCGCCACTTCTGGAAGACTCAGCCGCATTTCCCGCCGGAAGACTGGAACCCGTGGATTGAGGCCTTTCTCGATTACGAACTAGGCGGCGAGCCGCCGGAGCTGCGACCCAAGGCAGCGGAGGGCGCCGTCATAGCCGACCTGATGGAGGGTTTGCAAAGCGAGCAGATCGCAGCCCGTCTTCGCAGCATCGGCGTGCCTGTTCTCATGATGCGGGCGCCGGCTGGATTCGTGCCTGGACAACCCCCGCTCTTTCCTGACGCCATCGTCGAGCAGATGCGAGCGCTGGTTCCAGCCATGGAAATGGAGCTCATTCCCGGCGTCACGCACTACACCATGCTGATGGGAAGCCGTGGAGCAGCGGTGATCGCGGACCGGGTGGACGACTTCGCAGGCCGCTGCGCGCCCGCGCCGGCAGCATCTCGTTGATGAGATCAGCGCCATGGACATCGGTTCGTTGCTCACGCGTAATGCTCGCTATCGGCCCGAGCAGTGCGGCCTCGTTTTCGAGCAGCAGAGGCTGAGTTATCGCGAATTCAACGCGCGGGTCAATCGATGGGCGAATGCGATGCTCGACCTGGGCGTCGGAAAGGGAGACAAGGTTGTCACCGTCCTGCCGAACTGTCTCGAGCTGCTTGAAACCTACTGGGCGGTGGCAAAGATTGGCGCGGTGGTGGTGCCTCTCACACCGTTATTGCGGGGCCGGGCGCTTGCCACTCTTATTCGCGATTCCGACGCGACCACGGTGATCGCCGGCGTTCAGACCGCCCCTGTGCTCGATGAAATCAGGCCGGAGATTCCTCTGGTTCAACCCAACCGCTACATTCTTGCCGGAACTGAGTCGGCGCCCGGCTACCAGCGTTGCACCGAGCTCGCTGCGGCAGCCCGCGAGTCGGAACCTCCGAGGGTTGCGATCGACGACGCGGATCCTTACAACCTGATCTACAGCAGCGGCACGACCGGACAGCCCAAGGGCATTGTTCACAGCCACTTTATCCGCAGCATGTATGGGCTTGTTTTTGCGTCGGCCTATCGCATGAGGCCGGAGAGCGTGGCCATGCATGCCGGATCCGTCGTGTTTAATGGGGCCTTTGTCACCATGATGCCGGCGATGTACCTGGGCGCGACCTTCGTTCTCAATCGCCAGTTCAGCGCGGAATCGTGCCTCGAGACAATCGAACGCGAACAGGTCACACACGTGATGATGGTTCCGTCGCAAATCGTCGCAGTGCTGAACTCACCCCGCTTCTGCGCGGAAAGGCTTTTGTCGCTGGAGATGCTGTGCAGCGTAGGAGCGCCGCTGCACCGCGAACACAAGGAGGAGCTGAATCGGCAACTGCCCGGGCGATTCTGTGAGTTGTACGGATTGACGGAGGGCTTTGCCACGGTTCTCGACAGGAACGACTATCCGCACAAGCCGGATTCCGTGGGGGTGCCGTTGCCGCTTTCCGATATGCGAATCGTCGATAGGGCGGGAGAAGAAGTGCCAGCGGGAGAAGTGGGTGAGATCGTCGGGCGCAGTCCACTGCTCATGGATGGTTACTACAAGCAGCCCGCCCTGACGGCGGAGACGATCGTCGACGGCTGGCTGCACACCGGTGATCTGGGTTATGTGGACGAGGAAGGTTTCCTCTTTATGGTCGACCGCAAGAAGGACATGATGATCTCCGGCGGCGCCAATGTGTATCCCAGGGACATCGAAGAAGTGATCCTGCGGCATCCAGCTGTGCGTGAAGCGGCGGTATTTGGCGTGCCCCACGAAAAATGGGGCGAAACTCCGCTGGCCGCGGTCGTTCTGCGTGATTCAAGTACCATTACTGCGGAAGAGTTGACCGACTGGGTCAACGCCCGGGTTGGGGCCAGTTTTCAACGGGTGAGCGCGGTTGTGATCATGGAGGATTTTCCCCGCAGTACGGCAGGGAAAACGCTCAAGCGCATCCTGCGGGAACCGTACTGGTCCCGGTGAATGAGAGGATTCGCAAGCTGAGGGTTGCGGATCCGTTGCGGGCTGTTGTCTTTTCTAAGTCGCTCTGACTGGAAGGAACGATGCTTCGCGATTCCGTCGCCGTCATCACGGGTTCGACTTCGGGGATCGGCCTCGGTATCGCCGAAACCTTCGCGGCCGCGGGCTGCCGCATCGTCCTCAATGGCATTGCCACACCCGCTGAAGCCGATGCGCTGTTGCAGCGCCTGCGCCAGCAATATGGCGTCCAGATCTTCTTTCACCCAGCGGATCTTGCCGATCCCAATCAGTGCGCCGCACTCATTGTGGATGCCGAGACGCACTTCGGATCGGTCGATATTCTCGTCAATAACGCCGGCATCCAGTACGTCGCCCCGACCGAGAGCTTTCCTGTCGACCAGTGGGACGCCATCCTTGCCATCAATCTTTCCGCCGCCTTCCACACCATCCGCGCCGCTCTTCCCGGCATGCAGCGGCGCAAACAAGGACGCATCCTCAATATCGCGTCGGTCCACGGATTGGTCGCGTCGATCCACAAAGCCGCATATGTGGCCGCCAAACACGGCGTGATTGGCTTGACCAAAGTGGTCGCTCTGGAAAACGCGTCCAACGGCATTACCTGCAACGCCATCTGCCCGGGTTGGGTTCTCACCGCCCTCGTGCAGAAACAGATCGACGCCCGGGCAACACAGAACCAAATCTCGGCAGAGGAAGCCTCTCACGAGATTCTCGCCGAGAAGCAACCCTCAGGTCGCTTCACCTCCGTTGAAGACGTTGCCGCTCTCGCTCTCTTTCTCTGCTCGGAGTCTTGCTCCAATATCACCGGCGCATCCTTCCCAGTGGACGGGGGGTGGACAGCCCAGTGAGCCTTCATGGGTGGGCAAGGCAGCGGGCTGCGCTCATCGCCTGTTCGCGGCGCCGCAGCGTCGCTACTTCGCGATTGCGAAATCCAGTGCACAGGTAGACCTCAAACAGGAGCCGCTCGATCGGATCGCACGCGTTGAGGAAGGCTTTGATCTCTTCAGGCTCGTAGATCTCGACGTCGGACTCGGCGACCCTGGGTCAGTCTCCCCGCTGCAACTCGATGCGCGCTCCTGCCTGACGCAATGCCATGAGGCCGACCATGACCTTGCGGTTGATGGTCGCCTGGCTCTGCCCCTGATCGCGCCCGGTTCCGAACAGACGAATGATGTCCCTGCGCGTCACTTTGCCGACGGTCGTCCTCTGCAGGTTCGCCCCGAACCAGTCGAGGTCAGAGTTGTAAGCCTCATAGGTGGCCGGGCTCTTCGTCGCCTTTACCGTCTCGAGAAAATCATCCGCCGCCGATTGAATCGAGGTCGCGTCGAGGGGAAGGGAAGCGGAGTCCTCTTCCTCGGGCTCGTCGATCTCCCCATTCAGCAGAGCAACCTGCGCGCGCCACGCATCGAGCGCCTCACGCTGCGAGCTGCCGCACGGCTTCTGGATGCGTTTCCCATTCTCGCGCCACTCGACGTAGAAGGTGCCGGCCGTACCTCGGACGGTCGCACTGCCGATCACGACAGCCTCGGGACGCGACCTGCCGCTGATCTTCAGCACCGGGACGAAGCGCCACGCGCCGTCGACCGCGGTATACTTTTTCAGGTTGACCCTGACTGCCATGCTTACTATCCAAATGCATCGATCGGCGGTACCGGCGGAGCGAGTCGCAGCAGGTGCGGCGATTTCACGTCCGACGCCAAATCGCAGCAAAATGGATAGTAAAGTGGATAGTAACCGAGGTGTCTTGCGCTAAGTTATTGAAAATAAAGGGCGGGAGTAGTTCAGTGGCAGAACGTCAGCTTCCCAAGCTGAATGTCGCCGGTTCGATCCCGGTCTCCCGCTCCATCCGTTGCACGGATCGAGCCCGCCCGCAGCAAACCTGACCCGGCACTGCAATTGAAGAGATAACGCAGCTAGTGCCAGCCTCGGTGAGGCAGGAAGAGATCGTTTCGCTTCACAGGTGCGGTCGCCACACCCACAAACGAGTCCGCCGCTCCGTAGTACAGCCACCACTTCCCGCGGAAGAGAACCAGCCCTTCCGCGAATGTAGTCCCGGCTGCATATTGCCCGCTTCTCTCCCAGGGAAGAGCAGGAGTAAACGCCGGCTTCTCCGTCCGTGAAATCAAAAGTGCAGGATCGTTGGAATCGAACAACGCCTCCTGCACGCTGTAGGCGCCAGGACCCACGGACTTGTCCCTCGAGGCATTGGTGGCATTCTTCGCGTTGTAAAGCAGCACGATTCCGCGCTTCGTCAGCACCGCCGGCGGGCCCGTCTCCGGAAAGCCGCTGTCGGACATCCCCGGCCGCTTGTTCAGCAACACAACGGGCTCTCCCGAAGCATCCTCGACCGGCGTCCAGTGCACCAGGTCCGAGGACGAAGCCACATGCACCTCTACCTCGCCCCAGTACATCCAATACTTCCCGCCGATCTTGGCGGCTAAGAGATGCCCATCTTTTACCTGAGTAACGATTCCTGCGCTCTTATACTTCCAGGACGCATACTTCCCCGTGGTTCCCAGCGCAGGTCCATGCTTCTCCCAATGCACCAGATCTTTTGAGGTGGCGATTCCGATCGTGTAAGTGCCCGTGGTGCGTGACCACTGAGTGTAGGTGAGAACATAGGTACCGTCCTCGCTCTCCACCAGCCTCGGGTCTTCCACGCCGCCTGGCCACTCCCGCTCCAATTGCGCGTCCTCGGCTGGATAGAACACCGGGGCCGGCATGCGTGTGAAATGCACGCCGTCGGTGCTGACCGCCATACCCAGCCGCGAGGTGTGCCCGCCAATCGTCATCGAGCCGGAATCGTCCTCAGCCCGATACAGCACCACCACCTTGCCATCGCGCACCATTGCCGCCGGGTTGAATGTATGCAACGCCTCCCAGTGGACGGCGCGATCGCTGACGGGATCGCGAAAAACCGAAGCTGCCCGCGGTTCGATCACCGGCTGCTGGCTTGCCCGCGTCCACGGCCCAATCACCCAGCTCTGCGCCGCGCAGCCCGCTGCCACGCACAAGAATCCAATCCCCGCCATCACACCGCGCAGCATCAGCGATCTCACAACCGGAAACTTCGTGAGCGCCATCATCGCCGCTCCTGCTCCACCTGTAATGCCGCAACCAGCGCGTCCAGCGCAGAACTCTGAGTAGACGCATCGGCGTTCCCCGGCGGACCGGACCAGACCGGTCCGAACGAATGATCCGGTTCCTGATCCTTCGCCAAAATGCTGACGGCGTTTCGCACAATAAACTGTCGATAGCGGCGTTCGGGATGCATCTGGTTTAACAGAGCCAGATTGCGAAGGAAGATTCCCTTGAACTGCGTGCCGTCGGCGCCGCATCCGCGCTCACACGCATCATGCAGGATGCCATCGGCGTCAGTCAGCTTCAGAATCGCGGCATCCGCTATCCGCGTCGCGGCATGCAGATTGGCTCGTCTGTGACCGCTGCGAGCCAGTTCCGCCAGCCCGCCCAGGATCACTCCCTGGTTATAACTCCATTGGGTCTGGTGATTGTCCCGGCATTGGGCATCAAGTCCGTCGCTGATGAGCTGATCGTGCTCGATCATGCCCGAGTGCGAGAACCACGCCCATTCGCGGCGCGCCCACGACAGATATTCGGAGCGGCGAGCCGGATCGTCGGTTCGGTTAGCCAGATGAGCCGCGACACTCAGAAAGAGCTCATTCGCAATCGCATTCTTGTAATGTCTCTTCCTGCTCCACCAGAGGCCGCCGCCGCAGGCATTATCCCAACTACCTGTCATATCGCCGAAGATATGATCCGCCGCAGCAAGATACTCCCGCTTGCCGGTCAAATCGTACGCATCGATCCATGCGAGTGCCCACCATCCTTCATCGTCGTAATAGTCATTCAGAAATTCTGAATGAATGTTGAGCGCGTAAGTCCGCGCGATCACAGGCTCATAATGTGTGTCTCCGCTTGTGCGGACTTCGTCGATCAGTACTGTCAGCGCGTTCGCGGAGTTCCACCAGCCTGTGCTGTTCCACAATCCTGTGCCGGAGTTGTACCACGCCTGCAGTCGTCCGGCAGCAAGCTGTACCTGCTGAATTGTCACGCCGGCAGCGGCAGATGAATCTGACTTGCCGTCGGCGCGCGAAGGGAAACAGAGCGCAACCGCCAGAGCCAGGACCACAATAGTGCGTACAAATCGGCGCATCACGGCTCGCCTCAACACAGTCGGTCACTCACTGGCCGAAGCCCATTTGTGCCACAGCTGCGGATCGGAGAGCATCTTGATATAGGCCCCGCCCAGTGCTTCGAAGTCCTGCTGGTTCGTGAAGAGCGAGGCGCTCCACGTGATCCAGTCCAGTTTGGTGTAAGTGCGGCGGTAGTTGAGCGGCGGGCCAGGGGCGTTCTGATGCTGCAGGTAGAAGGCGATCTCCTTCTGCGCAAGGGAGGGCGGGAAGAGGTTGAGATTTGCGCTGTGGGCCAGATGTCCGGCGAAATCGTCGGTGCTGACCTGGTTTTCCGGGTCCAGTCCCCTCGCGAGCAGGCCGAATATATAAGTGTTGCCGTTGCAGATTTCAGCCGCATCGATCCCAACCGTGCTCGCACATCATCCCGCAATTGAGAGGCCTGCTTTTATGAAGATACCGGTTCAGCAGCACTCGCATCCCTTCGACATGATGTTTTTGGCTGCTGCAGTGGAAGTATGCATGCCCCCAGCAAACCCGCCTCCGGCCCGAGATGCGCCGGCACGACCCGCGTGCCTCCTCCGGGGATTCCGCGCGATGCGGGGCCACCCGCGACTGTGAGCCGGTAAACGTAACTGCGGCGGTGCAGTTCTTCGAAGAGCGATGGCGACAGCAGATCCCACGACTGCGCCACGCCCCCACCCACGACGTACAGAGGCAGGTTGAGAAGATTGACGAGCGCCGCCAGGCCGATGCCGAGCGCCCGCCCGGCTGCGGTATACGCTGTGAGGGCATCAGCATTGCCTTCCCGGGCCGCCGCGGCCAGGGTGCCCGCGTTGAGTCGTGCCGCTTCGTTCGCCGACGGGATCGAGCCATCGTTGCGCGCCGCCGCCAGACGGACGGCCGCATTCACCAGCGCCGTCGCGGAGGCATAGGCCTCCAGGCATCCGGAATTGCCGCATCCGCAGGGAGGTCCTCCAGGGTCGATGGTCAGATGCCCGGCCTCGGCCGCCATGCCGGAAGCGCCGCGCCAGATCCGACCATCGAGAACGATTCCGCTGCCCACACCGGTTCCGAGCGTCAGCATACAGAGCGAGTCCACCGCCAGCAGTTTTCCCGAGCCCAGCGCGTACTCGGCGAGTGCCGCGACATTGGCATCGCCGTCGATTTCGACCGGGATGCTCAACCGCCGTTCCATCTCAGCGCGGAGATGGAACCCATCCCATCCCGGCAGATTGGGAGGAGCGTGCAGACGTCCCGCGGGAAGCTCCAGGGGGCCCGGCGATCCGACTCCTACTCCCGCAGTTTCGCGATGCTCGCCGTGGGCGCCGATCAGCCGCTCGACGGCGTCGCACATGTCGCGCACGATCCCCAGCGGTCCCGCCTGAATGCGGGTTGGTATCGCAACGGTTTCCAACAACCCGGCCACCGGCGAATAGGCGGCAATTCTCAGGTTCGTTGCCCCCAGATCAACGCCAACCGTCAATAGTTCGCGTTTTCCAGCACCCATATGATCTCCAGCGCCTCCAACAGACAGCAGTGGTTCTTCAGCTTTCCTTCAGCTTCGCGGATTCGGCGCTGATGCGCTTCGTTCATGGAAACGATACCACATCCGACAATGTCGTCTTCACTGTAACTGTGCCTGAATTACGTTACTTCGCGGAGCATTTCCCGATCATTGCCTGTGCCGCGAAACAGCTTAGAGGCTCTCTGCCAGCCGCGGCCGCCCTCCTGGCGATTCCCGGTTGTTTCTCGCCGTGCCCCGGAATAGACTTGCTTCACGCTTCGATTTTCCTGGTTCGCTCAGACATGACCACGCGCAGCAAGCATCCTACGGTAAGCGAAGTGGCCAGGCTGGCTGGTGTCGGTACCACTACCGTTTCCCGTGTCATCAATGGGGGTGAACGCGTCGATCCGAAGACGCTCGAACGCGTGAATCGCGCGATCGAGGAGCTCGGCTACATGCCGAATAATGCGGCGCGCATTCTGCGCGGGGGCCGCACTCGCACTATCGGCCTTTTGATCCCGAGCATCGCGGATCCTTTCTTTTCCAGCTGTGCGGAAGCGGCCCAGGCCATTGCGCGAGCCAATGACTCGCTGCTGATCGTGATCACCACCCAGAACGATCCTCACACCGAAATCGAGAACGTCAACGTCCTGATGCGGCACCGGGCGGACGGGCTGATTATTGCGCCGGCGAACTCCCAGAGTCAGACGCTGCGAGATCTTCTCCAGCGGCTGGCGGTTCCGGTGGTGGCCATGGACCGGCCGCTTTCCGGCTCGAGGATTCCTTCGGTGGTTGCGGATAATTTTGCCGGGGCGCAGGCGGCTACGCGGCACCTGATCGAGCACGGCTGCAGGCGGATTGTGTGCCTGACCGGCGAAACCACCCTGTACACGATCCGCGAACGCATCCGCGGATATCGCAAGGCGGTAGAGTCGGCGGGGCTGCCGTGCATCCTGGATACGTCTATCCGCAATTACAAATCGGCGGAGTACGCGGTGGAAAGCATGATGGCGGGCGCGGAACCGCCGGATGCAATCTTCACGCTGAAGAACAGCACGACAATCTTCACGTTCGAGGCGCTGCAGAAGCTCCGGATCGCAGTCCCGAAATCCTTGAAGCTGGTAGGCTACGATGATTTCGAACTGGCCTCCACGGTCAGGCCTTCCATCACGGTGATCCAGCAGCCGGTGGATGAGATCGGACGGATCGCCGCGGAAATTCTCTTCGAGGATCTGGCCGCGCGGGAGGGGCACGGCCAGGCGCAGACTTCGCGCACGCAGCAAGTGCAATTGGGGACGCGGCTGATCCGAAGAAGCTCCTGCGGCTGCCCTGTCTCTGCCATCTGAGCGGATGGGCCCAGGCTTCCATCCGCATGCCACCGCACGGCGCTTCCGCCTGACCCACTCTCAATCTATTCGTCCTCGTGCTTGTCCTCCCGTTCTCCTGTTTTCCTTCGCCCTCGATTCGCGGCACGGGGTACCAACTGAGGGCCCCGCCGAAGGGTATCTTGACAGCCAATACCCCGAAGTCTAATAATGACGACCATTCGTGGAAACGATACCATCGGGCGATGGATCTTCCCGCGGACGACCGGCTCTCGACGGCTTCTGGTACCAATCATCCACGCGCGAGATCGGCCGAAAACTCCTGGAGGCAAATATGCGCACGAATTCTCCCCTGCGGGTGGCCGGGCTGATTCTGCTGGCCATCCTCTTCGCAGCTGCAAACAGTTCAGCGCAGGATTTCCGCAGTGTGCTGACCGGACAGGTCACGGACCCATCCGGAGCCGTCATCAAGGGCGCTACAATAACGGCCGTTAACGTAACATCGGGAACTAAGTACGCGGGACAGACCAGCGACAAGGGGGTCTATTACATCCCCTACGTGCTTCCGGGCACTTACACCGTGACTGCGGAAGCTCATGGCTTCAAGACCATGGTGCAGGACAAGGTTTTGCTGCTCGCCTCGCAGACTTTCAATCAGAACTTCCACTTGCAGGTGGGCGCGGTGTCGGAAAAGGTGGTTGTCACGACGGCGCCGCCCCAGTTGGAGACGAGCACAGCATCAGGCGGCACGGTTATCGATGAGCGCGAGCTGGAGGGCGTTCCGCTCAACGGTGGGCAGTCCTATATGCTGATCGGCACCACTCCGGGTAGTCAGTTCACACAAACCCAGTTCGGCGTTGGCGGCGGCTATTCAGGCACGCGCGGATGGGACGCGACAGCCTCTTACACCATTGGCGGCGGCATCGTGGGCAACAACCAGTTCACGCTGGATGGAGTGAACATCACCAGCCAATACAGCTATGACAATCACTCCGCGGGGGAATGGAGCGTTTCTCCGAACCTGGATGCGATCGAAGAAGTGAACGTGATGACCACGACCTACGACGCGCGATTCGGACGGACAAGCGGCGGAACGGTGAACACGGTTTCCAAGAGTGGCGGCAATCAGTTCCATGGCGATGCGCACTACGCCTATGAGGGCACGCTGATGGATGCCAATGTTTATCAGAACAACCTTGCGGGCCTGCCGCGACAGGGCTATGTGCAAAACCAGTGGTGGCTTACGGCCGGCGGTCCGATCAAAAGAAACAGGGTCTTCTTCTTCGGCGGATTTGAGGGGTATCGGGAATCGATTGCCGGCACGGTATTCAAGAACGTGCCTCCGGCCTGGCTGCGGCCTGGATATAACGGCAATGCGGGCGTGAATTTTGGCCTCGTCCAGCAAATGGATCCTGCGGAATTCCCCAACGGACTGCCAATCTTCGAACCCGGTACGGCCACCTGCACGACCGGGGGCCCGGTGACTTCGTGCAACTCCAATTACGTGGCGCAGACGGAGTTTCCGAACGACACCATTCCGGCAACTCAAATCAACTCCACTGCTACGGCCCTGATGAAGTACATTCCACTTCCGAATATTCCCGCTGCCGCCAACTCGGTGAGAAGCTCCAATTACCTGGCGCCATCTCCCGATCTCTACGACTATAACCAGCCGTCGGTGCGAGTGGACTACAACCTGACCAATAAGACCAAGCTTTACAGTTATTTTCTGTGGTGGAAGGGTACGGAATATCGCACCACCAACGGCCTGACTGGAGTCGCCGCCAACGGAAACATAAACAACGATCGGGAAACGTTCGTTGCGACCCAGGATGTCACGCATGTATTCTCTCCGACCATGGTGGGCGACTTTAAGCTGTCGCTCGACCGCTTCCAGGAGGCGGCACCTGACGGTGATCTGTCTACGCAGACGGATCCCTCAACCATTGGCCTGACAATGCCGGAGCCCAGCTTCACGAGTGCAAAATATCTGCCGGAATTTACCGTTAGCGACGGCTGGGGCACCGGCCTGGTGAGTGGGAGCACTGTGTTCGGCAACCAGCTTGCGGCGGATGTGACCAACAACTACACCTTCAATGCCGACTTCACTAAGTCGGCAGGTGCGCATAACTGGGAATTCGGCGGCGAGATCGATGAATTCCAGTTCGGTGGGCAGCCGTATAACGGCGGTCATCCGAACGGCGATTTCTCGTTCAATTCCAGCTGGACGCAGTACAACCCGCACAGTCAGTACTGCTATCCGGTTGTCTCTGCTCCGGGACAGGAGAACACCTGCAGTTCGAACACGCCGAATGGTTCCTCGTTGGCCTCCTTCTATCTGGGATATCCATCGGGCGGCGGCATTGACTGGGATCCTCCGATCATGGACGGCTATCCGGTCTACGCCGTGTATGCGCAGGACAACTGGCGCGTGAATCATCAGCTGACTTTGAACCTGGGTCTCCGTTATGACGTGCAGCGCGGGCTGCGCGAGCGCCATAACAACCTGAATCGCGGTGTGTGCATGACCTGCGTCAATCCGCTTACCAGCGATTCGACGTACCAGGCCAACATCGCGGCTGCGTCGAGCCAGGCGGCATGGGCGGCAGCCGGCATCAATCCGGCCTCGCTGGATACGGTCTACGGTGGTGTTGAATTCGCGGGGAGCGACGGTCAGTCGCGGGACGCCTACAACACCGACTGGTCGAACGTAGGCCCGCGCATCGGCGTGGCCTTTGCGCTCAATCCGAAGACCGTGATTCGCGGCGGGTGGGGATTAATGTACTCCTACGGACTGGAGGGCGGTTCGAGCGTAGGAGAGTCGGTGACGACGAACTACACCACCTCGACGGACGGATACAACACGCCGACCAACTATTTCCAGAGCGGAAATCCATTCGCGAGCGGGCTGCTGGTTCCGACCTACTCGAGTCAGGGACTGGAGACCGATCTGGGCAACGGTGGGTTAGCGGTGGACTTCCCCAATCGCAAGATCCCCATGGAGCAGATCCTTTCTTTTGGTTTCCAGCGCGAACTGCCTGGCAACATGGTCCTCGACGCGCGATATGCAGGCAACTTCACGAGCCGGCTGCGTACATTTCTTTGGGTGAACGGAACTGTGAGCCTAGCGCAGGAAGATGCGGCGATTGCGAACCCGGCAGTCTTCAACCAACAGGTGCCGAATCCGTACTACAACGTGCCCGGAGAATCAGGCCCGGGGCAGTGCGGAACGTCGAGCACGATTCAGGCAATCGCGCTGCTCACGCCGCTCTCGCAGTACTGCTCGCCGGGCGGCGTGGGACTGGTGGGCGAATACAATGCTCCACTGGGGAGAAATTGGTACGACGGTCTGGAAGTGAAGCTGAACCGCCGCGCATACGGTGCCGGCGGGAAGGGTCTGAGCTATCAGATTTCCTACACCTATTCCAAGACGATGAATGGCGACGGCTATGAGAATGGCTGGCCATATCAGGATCCGTTCCAGATACACTGGCTCGCGAACACCGATCGCACGCATGTGTTTACCGCGACCACCGAGTACGATTTGCCGTTCGGTGCGGGTCGGCCATGGTTGTCCAGCCCGTCGCACCCGGTTGGCTACCTGATAAACAACTGGCAGCTCAGCGGCATCTTCAGCGCGGAGAGCGGCTTCCCGGTTCAACCGAACACGGGATGGTGGTATACCTGCCCTGGGCAGAGCTATCGTCCTGCTGGTGGTACCTCAGTCCGCAAGGGTCACTGGTTCAGCAGCGATCTGACCTGCTGGCAAGGCATTCCATCGTATGGGCTGATGAATCTGGAGGGAACGACCAACCAGGTTCGCCAGCCGACCATTCCGAATCTGGATCTGTCTTTGCAGAAAACCGTGCCGATTCATGAAGCGTCGAGCTTCGAGCTGCGTCTCGACTCCTTTAACTCATTCAACTCGGTGCTTTTCGGCGGTCCGGACACGAACCCGGGCGACGGACCGGCAGTGTTTTATCCGGGATCGGGCTGGAGCGGGTTTGGCACAGTTGGGGCAACACAACAGAACTTCCCCAGGATCCTGCAGATCTCAGGGAAATTCAGTTTCTAGCAGACGGCAGGCAGCGGTTAGCCGCTGTCTTACTCAAGGATGAACGCATGCGCGCGGGCGGCGGTGGCCGTTCGCGCGCGCGTCTCCAGGACAATACCGGAGAGAATCTGAGTGACGAGAAGCATGGGACGAGTTCGTGTGGGCCTGACAGCGGTATTGCTGGGCATTTTGTCGGCGGCAGCACCGCTGAGAGCGCAAACTCCGGACAAACCCGATCTGACGAAGCAGCCGACGCTCTACGCAGTCGGCTATGCGCACCTGGATACGGAATGGCGCTGGGAATATCCGCAGGTAATCGACGAATATCTGCACCGCACAATGGAGGATAACTTCCACCTGATCGACAAATATCCGCATTACATCTTCAACTTCACCGGGGCGAATCGGTACCGCCTGATGAAGGAGTATTACCCGGCGGATTTTGCGCGATTAAAGCAGTATGTCGCAGAGGGCAGATGGTTCCCGGCAGGGTCTTCGATGGAAGAGGGGGACGTGAATGCGCCGAGCGCGGAGGGCATCATTCGCCAGATCCTTTATGGCAACGAATGGTTCCGAAACGAATTCGGCGTGGCGAGCGAGGAGTTTATGCTGCCGGACTGCTTCGGCTTCCCGTCGTCGCTTCCGACAATCCTTGCTGCCTCCGGAGTGAAAGGCTTTTCAACCCAGAAGCTGACGTGGGGATCGTCGGCGAATGTCGGCGGTCCTGAATCGCTGGAGCGGACGCCGGAGGGGACGCCTTTCAACGTGGGGGTGTGGGTGGGACCCGATGGCGAAAGCGTGGTTGCAGCGCTGAATCCAGGGAGTTACAGCGGCGGGATTTATACGGACCTGAGCAAGCCGCTCACTGCGCCGCCAGCCGACCCTGAAGCGACCCAGCTGGACGCGCAGGTCGCCAGCCTGGAAGAGCAACTGGAGAGCGCGCGGGAGAGCCGCCAGAGGCCGGATCCGGCGTTGCTGCAGAAGTACTTCTTTCTGCGGAGAGAACAGGCCGCGTTGGCTGAGGTGCAACAGCAGAGCGCAGACCGCCGCTTCCAGGGCGACTGGGCCGGACGGGTGCTCAACAACGGTAAGGTAACCGGCGTTTTTGCGGATTATCACTACTACGGCACGGGAGATATCGGCGGCGCTCCGGATGAGGAGTCGGTCAAGCGGCTGGAAGCCATCGTGACCAGGGGAAAGGTGGATCTGCCCGCGGAAGGAGGGTTCTTCTTCGGGGGCAGAGGTGCATCGGGCACGCCTCCGGTGCAGGTGGGCGACGGGCCGGTGCACGTGATTTCCGCGACGGCGGACCAGATGTTCAAAGATCTTTCGCCGGGCGAAGAGGCCATGTTGCCGCGCTATACGGGAGAGCTGGAACTGACGAATCACTCAGCCGGTTCGCTGACCTCGGAGGCATATCAGAAGCGGTGGATCCGAAAAGAGGAATTGCTGGCATCGGCGGCGGAGGAGTCTTCGGTGGCGGCTGCGTGGTTGGGCGCCCGGCCGTATCCGATGGAGCGGCTGAACGGCGCATGGACGCTGGCCATGGCTGCACACTTCCACGATCTCGCGGCGGGTACGGCGACGCCGCGCGCCTATGAGTTTGCGTGGAACGACGACGTGATCGCGATGAACCAGTTCGCCGACGTGCTGAAGAGCGCCGCCGAAGCGGTTTCCGCGGGGATGGACACGCAGGCAAGGGGTGTTCCGGTAGTTGTATTCAATCCGCTGAATATCACGCGGCAGGATGTCGTGGAGGCGAACGTTCATTTTGCCGGCGGTATGCCGGCGGCGGTGCATGTAACGGCTCCGGACGGCAGGGAACTGCCGGCGCAGATCGAAAATGGGAAGGTACTGTTCGAGGCCAGTGTTCCCTCGGTGGGCTACGCGGTTTACAGCATCGAACCGGGCGCCGCGCCCGATGCGGAGCACTCGGATCTGCGCGTGAGCGGCGACGAGATGGAGAACGCGCATTACCGCGTCCGGCTGAATGCCGCCGGCGACGTTGCCAGCATCTTTGATAAGGATCTGGGACGGGAACTGCTGGCGGCTCCGGCGCGCCTGGCGATCTCCTACGACAATCCAATGCAGTGGCCGGCGTGGAATATGGACTGGGATCAGGAGCAGGCCGCGCCGAAGGAGTACGTTTCGGGCCCGGCAAAGATTCGTGTAGTGGAGAATGGACCGGTTCGCGTTGCCATCGAGGTATCGCGGGAGACGGCGGGCTCCCGCTTCGTGCAGACCATCAGCCTGGCTGCGGGCGAAGCGGGCAAGCGCGTCGAGTTCGGCAACGTGATCGACTGGAACACGCGGGAGTCGAACCTGAAAGCAGTTTTTCCGCTTACGGCTTCCAACGAGATGGCCACTTATAACTGGGACGTCGGTACTATCGAGAGGCCGACGGCTCAGCCAAAGAAGTTCGAGGTGCCGTCGCACCAATGGATCGATCTGACCGATATGAACGCGAAGTTCGGCGCGACGATCCTGACGGACTGCAAGAACGGATCGGACAAGCCGAACGACCACACGATTCGGCTGACGCTGATCCGGACACCGGGAACGGCTGGCGGCTATCCGGACCAGGGAACGCAGGATATCGGGCATCACGAATTCGTCTACGGCATCGCCGGGCACGCGGACGGCTGGCGCGACGCGCAGACGGACTGGCAGGCCGAGCAGTTGAATGCGCCTCTCATCGCCTTCGAATCGCCGAAGCATCCGGGCGCGCTGGGCCGCAGCTTCTCGCTGGTGAAGATCAGCAATCCGCGGATTCGCATCATGGCGCTGAAGCGGGCCGAGGATAGCGACGAGATTGTTCTCCGCATGGTGGAAATGGACGGCAAGCCGCAGCCCGATGTTCGCGTCTCCTTTGCCGCCCCCATCCTGAGCGCGCGCGAAGTGAACGGCCAGGAGCAGCCGGTCGGTCCGGCCACCGTCAGCGACGGCGTTCTGGTGACCTCCTTCGGCGCGTATCAGCCACGGACGTTCGCTGTGAAGCTGCGTCCGGCTGCAACGACAATTCCCGGCGTGCGGTCGGCTCCCGTCGAGCTGGCGTATAACCTGGCGGCCGCCACCAACGATGGCGATCCCTCGACTTCCGGCTTTGACGGCCGCGGCAATGCGCTGCCGGCGGAGATGCTGCCCGCAACGATCTACTTCAATGACGTGGTCTTCCATCTCGCTCCCGCGAAGTCCGGCGTTCCGGACGCGATTGCAGCGAACGGCCAGACCATCCAACTGCCTGCCGGCCGCTATAACCGCGTGTATATCCTGGCCGCATCGGCGAACGGAGATCAGAAGGCGGAATTCAAAGCTGGCAACAACACGGATGAACTGAATATCGAGGACTGGGGCGGGTTCGTCGGCCAGTGGGACGACCGTATCTGGAGTTCTCCCGATACGTCGCACGATAACTACGGCGAGATGATCGGGCTCAAACCCGGCTTCATCAAGC
>JASIAO010000292.1 GCA_030041955.1 Acidobacteriaceae bacterium
CGCGGGACTCGGCGCCAGGAACGTGCCCGTCCCGGTTGCCGTGGTGTCCCACGCGTAGGTTGCGCTCAAGCTCTGGTCGAAGTTGAAAACCCCCTCTCCGCCAGCGGTCAACTGGCCCAGCAGGGAGCCGTCACTGCCCACGGTCAGCTCGCCGTTCTGGTCCAGAGCGCTGATTTCCAGCGGCGCTCTTTCCGTCATCATGTACGTGCCCGCCAGCGCCGCATCGGTAAACGTGGTCTGCGTTTGTGGTTCCAGCCGCCCGGACTCCACCGAAGTCCCCTCGCTTCCGCCGCCACTCACCTCAAACGCGCTGTTGGTATCGAACAGATACAGGACGATGGTTCCTGAAGCTCCATTGATGGTGGCGCGGCCCGGAACGCTTGTATCGAACGTCACGGCCACGCTGCCCGTCGCGCCGCCGGCCGTGTAGGTGCCGGTATCATCCATGTAGCTCTGCGCGATTGTCAGGTCGCCCGTGCCGTTCCCCGTCCCCTGATAAACGATGGAGTAGTCGCCGGTCGGCGTAGTGCTGCCGCTCGTGCTGAACTCCAGCCCCTGTGTATAAAAGACGAACGCGCCGCTGATGTTCGCGTCCGAGTAGCTGCTCTCCTGCTGTCGCTGCACATTTCCGGCAGCCAGATCGCCAGGACCGATCGGGTCCGTTTCCATCACAAATGCGCGATTCGTGTCGATCAGGTACACGACGAAGTTGCCCGTCTCGGTTTGTCCGCCAGCCGAGAGCGTGAGCGCCAGCGTCGTGCGCCCCGTCGTGCTGTCCGGCGCCGTAAAGCTGCCGCCTGTGATGGTGTTGGAATTGAGCGTGGTGTTGCCGGCCACGGCTACGTCGCTCGCTCCGCCGGTCACGGTCATGCCCGATGCGCCGAAGACGATCTGGCCCGCGCTGGACTTGGCCGCGCCCTTTTGGCTCTCTCCATCAAGTACGAAAACAAAGCTGTTCCCGCTGAGCGTACCTGCGGCGAACGCGCTCGGTGTGGCCAGGTAGCAGTTGCCCAGGGAATGCCGTCCCGAGGGGGCTGTTCCGGCATCGTCGGATTCCACCAGACTGAATTGACTGGCCGGTGTTGTGGACGAGGTCACGGCCAGCGCGAAGGAGTGGGTCTCCTGCGTGTCCGTCACCGTCGAGGTCGCGGTTTCGGATACCGTGCCGTTGCCATCCGCGCCAATGCTGTAGGTGCCGGTCACAGTGCCGGAATCCGGCGCTTTGCCCTGCCGGTTGGAATCGTATACGCCATTGGTGAGGTTGCCCGCGCCGTCTGCCTGGAAGCTGGTGAGCGCCGCGAGCCGGTAGCCGGATGAGTCCTGGAACCCCTGGACGATGCAGACGTACGTTCCCTTTAACTGGCTGCCGCTGCTGGCGCTGGCAACCGCGATGGTGTACGTGTAAGGACCCGCGGTGTTGCTCGCGCTGTCTTCTACAGACGCAGTGAAGCTGACCGTCTCGGCGGTGGTCGGCGTTCCGCTGATCGTCAGCGTGCCGCCGTCCGCCGTATAGTCCAGCCCATCCTCAGGAAGACCGGTGACCGTCCAGGTATAGCCGGTCCCGCTTCCTCCCGAAGCCGTCAGGGTTTGGTCGTACGCCGTCCCAACCGTTCCGCCAGCCAGACTCCCGGCCGCCGGCTTAATCGCCAGTGCGCCGTAGCTGACGGTGATCGAATAATTCGGCGAAGTGGCCGCGTCGCCGAAGGCGTCCGCCGC
Organism: Acidobacteriaceae bacterium; assembly: GCA_030041955.1. Lineage (GTDB taxonomy): Bacteria > Acidobacteriota > Terriglobia > Terriglobales > Acidobacteriaceae > Palsa-343. The sequence goes on from JASIAO010000292.1 coordinate 1,717, forward strand.
CGCCACGCTGAACGTGAAGGTTCCCACCGCCATGGGCGTGCCGGTGATAGAGCCCGTACTCGCTCCCAGGCTCAGCCCCGCCGGCAGCGCGCCGCTCAGCGTGTAAGTCAGCGAACCCGCTCCGCCGGTAGCAGCCACAGAACCCGTGTAAGCCTCATCGTAGGTTGCAGGTCCCGGTACCGACGCACTTGGTGCCGGGAAGCTGATGGCCGGCGCCGCCGCGATCACGATGGTCATAGGCGCAGTGGTCGCCGTCAGCGGTGTCGGCGTACCGGAATCGCTGAACGTGAAGACCAGATTGGTGAAGGTCCCGGCGCACGAGGCCGGCGGCGGCGTTGTGCTGGAGAGCAGGCCGCTCGAACTCAGCGTTACGCACGGCGGCAGCACGCCACTCTCGCTCGTCTGTTCCCGGCTTGGGTCGCTGCCGGTCGCCAGTGCCCAGTTCACATACGGAGGAATTCCCCCACTGCCCTGCAGCTGGATCGAGTAGGCAGAGCCCACCTGGCCGGTCAGGTCGGCGTTCGTGGTGGCGATGGTCGGCGCAGCCGGCACGGTGATCGTCGCGCTGGCCGACTCCTTCGTGTTGGCGACCGAGGTCGCGGTCACGGTGACGGTTACTGAGGAGCTGGTGGCCGCGGGCGCCGTGTAAGTCGCAGAGGTCTTCGTCTCGCTCGAAAGCGACCCGCCTCCGCTCACGCTCCACGTCACGCCGTCGCCGTTCTTGTCGTTGGTTACCGTTGCCGTCAGCGTCGTGCTGTCCATTCCATCCACGGTTGCTGCTGCCGCGGTTACTTTCACGCTGATGGGTTTGGAGCTGCTTCCGCAGCCCGATAGACCGGAGATGACTGTAAGGATGATCGCGTATCTCCAGAAAAACACACCTCTGCTGAGGTGGGAGCGTTCGAGCCATTTCCGGATCATGGCTGCCTCCAGGTTGTAAAGGGGTTAGGGCCGGAATCACAGCATCGGAAGGATGGCGAAAAAATACGGGCGTAGGCTAGGCCCGTCCCCGCGGCGCGTCAACCATTTTGCGGGCTATTTTGCTCTCACGAAAATCGAAAGGGCTTCTCCGTCCCCCGTCACCGCGTGGCGCGGTTCACCGTCGCGGACCGTCAGCCTCTACGCCCACACCAGACACTGCGGCTTCGCCTGCGGGAAGCTCTTCCCTGTCTCCGCCAGCTTCCCCGTCGTCTCATCCCGGGCGAACACCGCAATGTTGTCCGACTTCGTATTCGCCGCCAGCACCCACTTCTCCGTTGGATCCAGCGCCAGATCCCGCGGAACCTGCCCACCGCACGAAGTCCGCGCCAGCATGGTCAGTTTCCCGTCCTGTGGATCCACCGCGAAGCTCACCAGGCAGTCGTAATCCCGGTCCGCCGCATAGGCAAACCGTCCCGACCGCGTCACCACGATGTCGCATCCCCGCTCAGGCCCGTGGTAACTGTCCGGAACCAGGCTTACCGTCTGTATGGCCTTCAGCGTTCCCTTCTTCGCGTCCCAGTTCAGCACCACCACGTTCGCCGCCATCTCGCACACGCAGTAAGCGATCTTCCCGTTGGGATGGAACCGCAGCGCCCGCGGCCCCGAACCCGGCGCCGACTTCCACTCAGGCGGATCGTTCGGCGTCAGCTTCGCGCTCGCGGCGTCCAGATGATAGATGTGAATACAGTCCAGGCCCAGATCGTTCACCAGCAGGAACCGGTTGTCCGGAGACACTGTCACCCGGTGCGCATGCGGCGCCTCCTGCCGTGCCTGGTTCGGCCCATGCCCCTGATACTGAAAGTGCGAAACCGCATCGCTGATCTGCCCGTTCGGATTGATCACGAACGAGCTGACGCTCCCGCCCACGTAGTTCGCGCAGAAGACCGACCGCCCCTCGTGATCCACCGTCACGTTGCACGTCCCAGCCCCCAGCGCCGACACTTCATTGATCGGCGTCAGTTTCGCCGCCGCCGCATCGATGGCGAACGCGCTCACCGCCCCGCTCTTCTCGCCCCCGAAATCGTCCAGCTCATTGGCCGCAAACAGATACTTCGCTTCCGGATCGACCGCCAGATACGTCGGATTCTCGCTCTCCGCCGCGAGTCCCGGATTCCCCGGCGTGCCCGCCGTTGGCGCGCCGGGGTGGAGTCCGGCCTCGTGCAGTTCCCCCGTCTCCGGCTCCCAGCGATAGGCGTAGATTCCCTTGCTCGTCCCGCTTAACGTCTGCGTCCCCACCAGCAGCAGCCGCTTGTCCTTTTCCCGCCCACGTAACCACCCCAGCTGCGCCGCTACCGGAGCCATTGCCGCGCCCCGCACAAACTGCCGCCTGTCCACCTCTGCCATCCTCCACTCTCCAAAGACTAATGCGCCCCGGAATCACGGCGGGTCACCGAGTGAATTCCACAAGCTATCCACAGGCAACCCAGCGGTATGCTCCCCGCATCCATTCAACGCTCCGTTTCATATCAGTACCAGGGTTCACCCCCAGGTGAATTCCGGGGTTCAATTCAGGGTCCACCTACGCAGGAGTTCCAATTATGGCGACTGCTGTCCAGCCATCTCCCAGGTCCAAAAGCGGGACGAAAACTCCGCCTCCCAATGGAAATGGGGCTCAACCCCCCGTCACAGATTACCTTCCCATCATCCTTCAGGGCCTGCAGGCCATGAAGGACGGCGATTTCAGCGTCCGGCTTCCCGTCGCCTGGACCGGTCTCGCCGGCAAAATCGCCGACCACTTCAACGACATCGTCTCCGCCAACGAGCAGATGGCCCGCGAGCTCAAGCGCGTCGGTCAGGCCGTCGGCAAGGAGGGCAAAACCCGCGAGCGCATCCGCGTTCCCCGTCATCGCGGCGCCTGGGACGATATGGAAACTTCGGTGAACACGCTCATTGAAGATTTGATGCGTCCCACCACCGAGGTCACCCGCGCGATCGCCGCCGTCGCTCAGGGCAATCTCACCCAGACCGTGCGCCTCGACGTCGATGGCCGCCCCCTCGAAGGCGAGTTCCTGCGCTCCGCCAACATCGTCAACACCATGATCCAGCAGCTCGGCGTTTTCACCGCCGAAGTCACCCGCGTGGCCCGCGAAGTGGGCACCGATGGCAAACTCGGCGGCCAGGCGCAGGTGCCTGGCGTCGCCGGAACCTGGAAGGACCTCACCGACTCCGTCAACTCCATGGCCTCCAACCTCACCGGCCAGGTCCGCAACATCGCCGAAGTGGCAACCGCCGTGGCCAGCGGCGACCTTTCCCGCAAGATCACCGTGGACGTTCGTGGCGAAATCCTTCAGTTGAAGGAAGCCATCAACACCATGGTCGACCAGCTCCGCTCCTTCGCCTCCGAAGTGACCCGCGTGGCCCGCGAAGTCGGCACCGACGGCAAGCTCGGCGGCCAGGCCGTCGTCCCCGGCGTCGCAGGGACCTGGAAGGACCTCACCGACTCGGTCAACGCCATGGCCGGAAACCTCACCGCGCAGGTCCGCAACATCGCCGAGGTCACCACCGCCGTCGCCCGCGGCGACCTCTCCCGGAAGATCACCGTCGACGTGAAGGGCGAAATTCTCGAACTCAAAGACACCATTAATACGATGGTGGACCAGCTTAACGCCTTCGCCGGCGAAGTCACCCGCGTGGCCCGCGAAGTCGGCACCGAAGGCAAGCTCGGCGGCCAGGCCAATGTCCCTGGCGTCGCCGGTACCTGGAAGGACCTCACTGACAACGTGAACTTCATGGCCTCGAACCTTACCGGCCAGGTCCGTAACATCGCCGAAGTGGCAACCGCCATTGCCAATGGCGATCTCTCCCGCAAAATCACCGTCGACGTCCGCGGCGAAATCCTTCAGCTCAAAGAAACGCTGAACACGATGGTCGATCAGCTCAACCGTTTCGCCGGCGAAGTCACTCGCGTGGCCCGCGAGGTCGGAACCGAAGGCAAGCTCGGCGGCCAGGCCAACGTCCCCGGCGTCGCCGGAACCTGGAAGGACCTCACCGACAACGTCAACTCCATGGCCGGAAACCTCACCGGTCAGGTCCGCAACATTGCCGAAGTCACCACCGCCGTGGCCCGCGGCGACCTCTCCCGCAAGATCACTGTCGATGTGAAGGGCGAAATCCTCGAGCTGAAGAACACCATCAACACCATGGTCGACCAGCTCAACGCCTTCGCCGGCGAAGTCACCCGCGTGGCTCGCGAAGTGGGCACCGAAGGCAAACTCGGCGGCCAGGCCATGGTGCCCGGCGTCGCCGGAACCTGGAAGGATCTCACCGACTCGGTCAACTTCATGGCCGGCAACCTCACTGGTCAGGTCCGCAACATCGCTGAAGTCGCGACCGCCGTGGCTCGCGGCGACTTGTCCCGCAAAATCACCGTCGACGTAAAGGGCGAAATCCTCGAGCTCAAGGACACCATTAATACGATGGTGGATCAGCTCAATGCCTTCGCCGGCGAAGTGACGCGCGTCGCCCGCGAAGTCGGCACCGAAGGCAAGCTCGGCGGCCAGGCCATGGTGCCCGGCGTCGCCGGCATCTGGAAGGACCTCACCGATAACGTCAACTCCATGGCTTCGAACCTCACAGGCCAGGTCCGTAACATCGCCGAAGTGGCAACCGCCATCGCCAACGGCGATCTTTCCCGCAAAATCACCGTCGACGTCTCCGGCGAAATCCTCCGCCTCAAGGAAACCATCAACACCATGGTCGACCAGCTCAATCGATTCGCCGGCGAAGTCACGCGTGTCGCCCGCGAAGTCGGTACCGAGGGCCGTCTCGGCGGTCAGGCCAACGTCCCCGGCGTCGCCGGAACGTGGAAGGACCTCACCGACAACGTCAATTCCATGGCCTCCAACCTCACCGGCCAGGTCCGCAACATCGCCGAAGTCACCACCGCCGTCGCCCGCGGCGACCTCTCGCGCAAAATCACCGTCGACGTGAAGGGCGAGATTCTCGAGCTGAAGAACACCATCAACACCATGGTGGACCAGCTCAACGCCTTCGCCGCCGAAGTTACCCGCGTAGCGCGCGAAGTCGGTACCGAAGGCAAGCTCGGCGGCCAGGCCGAAGTCCCCGGCGTCGCCGGAACCTGGAAGGACCTCACCGACAACGTCAACTCCATGGCCTCCAACCTCACCGGCCAGGTCCGTAACATCGCCGAAGTGGCAACGGCCATCGCCAACGGCGACCTCTCCCGCAAGATCACCGTGGACGTTCGTGGCGAAATTCTTCAGCTCAAGGAAACGCTGAACACCATGGTCGAGCAGCTCCGCTCCTTCGCCGCCGAAGTGACGCGCGTTGCGCGCGAAGTCGGCTCCGAAGGCCGTCTCGGCGGTCAGGCCAACGTCCCTGGCGTCGCCGGAACCTGGAAGGACCTTACCGACTCGGTCAACGCCATGGCCGGAAACCTCACCGCGCAGGTCCGTAATATCGCCGAAGTGACGACCGCCGTCGCCCGCGGCGACCTCTCGCGTAAGATCGCCGTCGACGTGAAGGGCGAAATTCTCGAGCTGAAGAACACCATTAATACGATGGTGGACCAGCTCAACGCCTTCGCCGGAGAAGTCACCCGCGTGGCCCGCGAAGTCGGCACCGAGGGCAAACTTGGCGGTCAGGCCAACGTCCCTGGCGTCGCCGGAACCTGGAAGGACCTCACCGACAACGTCAATGTCATGGCCGCCAACCTCACCGAACAGGTGCGCGGCATGGTGAAAGTCGTGACCGCCGTGGCCAACGGCGACCTGAAGCAGAAGCTCACCGTGAACGCGAAGGGCGAAGTCGCCGCGCTCGCCGAAACCATCAACAACATGACCGACACGCTGGCCACCTTCGCCGATCAGGTGACCACCGTGGCCCGCGAAGTCGGCGTGGAAGGCCGTCTGGGCGGACAGGCCAACGTGCCGGGCGCCGCCGGAACCTGGAAAGACCTCACCGGTAACGTCAACCTGCTGGCCGACAACCTCACTAACCAGGTCCGCGCCATTGCCGAAGTGGCGACCGCCGTCACCAAGGGCGATCTCACGCGCTCCATTCAGGTGGA
>JASIAO010000293.1 GCA_030041955.1 Acidobacteriaceae bacterium
CCGCCGTGCCGGCGTCACCGAGGTCTACACCATGCGCGATATCGACGAGCGCGGCATGCGCACCGTGATGGAAGAGGCGCTGCGCGCGGCCGGCCGCGGCACCGCCGGCTATCACGTCTCGCTCGACATGGACTGGATCGATCCCGAGGACGCGCCCGGCGTGGGCACCCCCGTGCGCGGCGGAGCCACCTACCGCGAGGCGCACCTGGCCATGGAGATCATCGCGGACCACGGCCGCATGCTTTCCCTCGAGGTTGTCGAGGTGAATCCGGTCATCGACGAGCACAACCGCACGGCGGACCTGGCCGTCGAGCTCATCTCGTCAGCATTCGGGAAGAAGATTCTCTGACGGCCACGCAAGAACTGCCGTCGGATCGGCCTCAGACTTGGAACTTGACAGGGGAACCACCCCTATGTAGAGTTTCTATATGAGTTCTGATTCGCCAAGGATTACCGGCCCCACGCTGAAGGTGCTCCGCGAGGTCCTCTCGAATCCGCTGCGGGATATCTCGGGCGCGGAGATCTCACGAACTACGGGGCTGCCATCAGGGACACTTTACCCAATTCTCTTCAGACTGGAGAAACATGGCTGGCTCTGCAGCCGCTGGGAGGAATCGGAGCCGAGCGACCTCGGGAGGCCGCGACGGAGGCTGTATCGCCTGACTGCTCCCGGCGAAGCTCGTGCTCGGGCGGCCTTCCGGGAGTACTTGCCCGTCGCAAGTGAGGTCGCATGGCAAGGATGACCTTCCTCATCGCTGTCTTGTCCAGCTTCGCGTCGAAGCTGGCAGCCAACGAGGCTCAGGGCTGGATCCCGAGACTTGCCGAGCGTGTGCTGATTCGAGCGGTGCAGAAGCTTCCAGACGAACACCGGGAGAGGTACGCCGAGGAATGGCGCGCACACATGCGGGAACTGCCCGGCTGCCTCGCGGGATTGGCATTCGCCATCGGCCTCTTGAGTGCTGCCTCGCGTATAGCCAACCTACAGGCGGGCCGGCCTCCAAAGTTCCTCTTGGCCTACAAGAGGAGTTTTGACATCACATTTGCATCGTTTGCGATCGTTGTTTCAGCACCGGCTTTCCTCTTGGCCCTTGCGCTTGTGAAGTTACTAATCAGACGTGCGGCATTAGCGAAACTGCCGCGTGTCGGGAGAAACGGCCATGTCTTTCATTGCCTGCGATTCAGGACACATGATGAAGGCGCAGACGAGAACTCCTCCAAATTCGGATCGCTGTTGCGGCGCTATGCGCTTCACGTCCTGCCCGAGTTCTTCAATGTACTCAAGGGGCAGATGAGCATCATCGGCCCGACGCCGACGCTGCCTTGGGAACTCGACGCCTCCGCAGATGCGGATCGGCCTCCATGGCTGGCGGCGAAGCCCGGCGTTGTGTCCCCATGGGTCATGGCCATAGACAGCCTCGATAATGTCCCGAGGCTGAGCTACGGCGACATACGTGAGATGGATATACAATACGTCTCCAACATGAGCCTCTGGGTAGATTCAAGGATCTTCCTCCACGCTGTTTGGTTGTCAGCTTTGGCAGTTGCCGCGGACGCTATATCGGCGCTTACGCCGCGGCGACGGACAGCATGACGGACGGCCGAGCCCACGGCTCCGCTTCGCATCAGGCACAACGTCGTACCCTGATCTAAGCACCAACCAACGCCATCCGCGCCGGCGGCGAAAAACTGTCAACCCCCGCACCTCTTCACCAAAGTAACTCGTATTGATTCCACGGAGGTTCTTAACCAAAACCAATAAAAAAATTTGGCCGTCTAATTCTCCCAACCTGATATCCTGAATTTATAAGGTGGAAATTGAGAAAGGCCGCGCCCCGCGCGGCCTTTTCCTTTTGGAACAATCCCGCGTGCCGCTAACTTGCCAACTCGCTGACTCGCTTTGCCTGAGCTCCGAATTCTCTTCTGTGCGCTCTGGCGGCTCTCACCTGTTCATTCGCGGCCCTCAGCCCTCGCACTCACGGCCGTCTAATGACCACTCGCAGCCGTCTCGCATCTGCGCGAGGCTCAATAAAATTCAATCGCTCACGGCTTTCAATCTTCAGCTCGTGGCTCTCAGGTGAACACGCACACGGCCCTCTCGCAACTGATCGTAGCAGCGGAGGTTACGCCTCACTCGGCCACCACCCCGCCGCGCAACTCCCATGTTTTCAGCGCGCGGCTTTTTGCCAATCTGTCATAGGGGGCACCCCCCTACTGCACCTCAATCACCGCCAACCCCATCGGAGGAATCTCGACGGTTAGCTGGTGGTTGCGGACTTCGATGCCCTGCGGGGTTCCAATCTCCGAGGCTTTCTTCAGCTCCGCGACCTGCGCGGGCGTGGGATCGCTGGGGCTGCCCATCTTCTTCCACGCGGCGAGGGTGTCGCCGTGCTGCGCGTCCACGCGCTGGACCTCCGCCCAGACGCCGTCGGGCACACCGGTCAGGCCGAAGGTGATGGTCTTCGTCTGGCCGGGCTGGCCGGGCTCGACCAGGTTCCACGCAGCCAGGACCAGCGTGCCGTCGGCTCGCCGCGTCACCAGCGCCTCATTCACCGGCGCGGGCAGGCGGGTGTCGCCGAGCTCGTGCAGCAGCGCGAAGGCGTCATACGCCGGCTTGGGGATGCCGTCCTCGGCGACGATGCCGAATCCGCCGTAGAAGGGAGTCTTCTTCACGCCCTGCTCCTCGAAGACGTCGGAGAAGGACCAGTACGACATCATCCGGGTCATGCCGTCGCACTTGCTGATGGTGTCGGCCAGCCACGGTCCCATGAAGATGGAATCCGTCACCGCCGGCTGCGTCATGTATGTCGCGTTGAACTCGCTCCAGATCAGCGGCAGATCCGGCCGCGCCGAGTGCAGGATCTGCTCGTGTACTTTGTCCACCGCAGCGCACACCATCTGATACGGGGCAATCGGCCGGTTGTCATGGAATACGTTCTGCGCTGTGTCGTTGCCATAAACGTGCGTAGACACGAAGTCCAGCGGAACATGATTCTCTGTGGCGTGGACGATCAGGTCGCCCACCCACGCCGCCTGCGCCGTCGCGGGGCCTCCAACGCGCAGCCGCGGACTCACCGCCTTCAGCGCACGCGCTGTGTGGTCGTACAGCTCAAAATAGGTCTGTTGTTTCGGATTTCCCGCCCAGAAGTCGATGTTCGGCTCGTTCCACACCTCGAAATACCACTGCGAAACTTCGTCGATTCCGTAGCGGTCGATCAGATGCTGTGCAAAGGCGCGGATCAGCGC